>CABUDK010000006.1 GCA_902490315.1 uncultured Porphyromonas sp.
CGACATCTGAGTGGAATTCGCCCTTCTCGTTTTTGAAGAGATCCTTCTCCAGCTCTAGGATGTAAGCGTCAGAGACCTCGCCATACGCCTCCTCGGGCTTGAGGGTAAAGTCAAACTTATCGCCAGCCTCTAGTCCCATCAGTTGCTTCTCGAAAGCTTCTAGTAGAAATCCAGCTCCGACGATCAGAGCTAGAGGAGCCTCGGGAGTAGCCTTCTCGACGATGTCTCCCTTTCCTTCGCCTGTGTAGAGTTCGTACTCGCAGGTTACGTAGCTATCTTTTGTAATCTTCATATTAGGTATAATTGTTTCGTAATAAGATGAGCCTGATGAGTAGGTCAGCAGTCTCAACCTGTGATTCATTCGTCTGAGCGATAGCCGAGCCATCACCTAGACTTCGCAAAGGTACAAATTTAGCCATTGCGACCAGCACCATATATATACCAGCGCCCGAGATGGCTAGAACTTTAGCAGGTCTCGGGCGCTTTATGTTAGCGTACGAAGACACCTTAGGAAGGGTCTCAGTCAAGCACTACCTTATAGCTCTTGCCTGCGATGGAGAGGATATAGGATCCAGCAGGAAGAGCATCACGAGAAATCTGAATCATCGGAGAGCGCAGTGAGTTGATTCTCCTCAGAAGCTGTCCCTGAGCATCGAAGAGACTTACTGCTGTGTGAGGCTCGAGGCCCTCTATCCGCACAGCTGTCGGAGTATACGTGATCTGTACCTTGTCTTGTTGTATTGGATTGCAGAGCCCTGTAGGTGTCGATCCAGCGTACTCGACAGCGCCGTTCATGAACTCCTGTGGGTCAGCACCCTTGACATCGAGTGGTGTCCAGCCCATCTCCTTAAGCTTAGCGACCTGTAGGGTGTTGCACACATTGCCCTGAGGGGATAGCGTATTCACTATGTACAGGTACCCCCATAGCTCCTCATACTCATCATCTTCCGAAGGCTTTTTGCACTGAGGCATCTTAGCAATGATTTGCTCCATCTCCTGCTCCGAGATATTATTCTCATAGATCGAGAGTAGGTGCAGCTCCTTAAGCATAGAGAGATCTAGTGATCTGATCTTGTTGAGGTGCAGCGTGAGCTCCTCCAGGTTGACATTTTTGCTCAGGTCTAGCTTGGTCAGCTTGTTCTGCTCGACCTCTAGGATCTCTAGATCGGTCAGTGGGCTCAGATCTATCTCCTCGAGTTCGTTTTCATATATACTTAGGTAGTATAGATTTGGCGTCTTGCTTAGGTCTATCTTGGTGAGATAGTTGGCTCCGATAGAGAGCTCCTCTAGGTCTGGCGTGGGGGAGAGGTCTATCTCGGAGAGCTGTGCCTTACATAGGTAGAGGGATTCGAGTCCTGGTGTGAGACTTAGGTCTACAGAGGGGATCATTGTAAAGGAAAAGTCCAGCTCCTCCATATCTTCACAGAGAGTCTGCTTGACGCTTCTAAGCTGCTTGTTAAACGAAGCTACAAGCACCTTCAGACTCTCAAAGCTCGATAGGTCAAGCTTTTCAAGTGGGGTGTACTGTATGATGAGTACTTCGCAGCAGTTGTGCTCTTTGTCTGGGAAGGTCACATCCTCCAGCTCTTCGCATTCATAGGCTTTGAAGAACTTCATCTTTGTCGTCTTAGACAAGTCTATCGTGAGAGGAGTCGTATGTGTCTCCGAGTTTTCGAATCGAAGAGCTTCGAGCTCGCCATAGATATGTATCGTTTGGGTATTCTCATCCAGGTTGAAGTATTGTACCTCAGGCCCCATGTAGAAAATGTCTGTGTAGTCCTCTGGGCGCTCGGAATCTCGTCCTAGTCGCTCGTTGTCTTGGCAGATGCCATCGCCATTGATGTCGATCCAAGCATTGCGATCTGGTGTAAAGGCTCCGACGCTGAGCACTTTGTCTTTAGTCTCTGAGAGTTTTATCGTGATGCTTTCGCCAGTCGTAGGGGCATCCGTAGTCTGAGCGCGAAGCTCAGGAGCAGCGGTAAGCGTCACGAGAGCTGCTGATAGGATTAGAAATAGGGTATTCAGTCGTTTCATAGGTTATAGTGTTATATGTATTGTTAGTCGTGTAGTCAGTTAGCTCTAGGCAATAGCCGATAGCCGTAAGATGCACCCGTAAGAGGGGAGACTATATGTATCAGCAGGATGGATCCTAGCGATGACTGTGGGATCTGGTAGTGCCCTGATGGAGAGATCACACCGATAGCTATGAGCTCACCTTGAGCTGAGTAGACGGTGATCTGATGATGAGCCATCTCAGGCATCTCTAGGAGTCCCTCGCTGCTCACCCGTAGCTGGTGTGACGGTGTGGGGAGTGGTGCTTGAACAGCTGTATGTGATCCTAGCGGATCGGTAAACTGTATATAGGTACCACGGAAGAGATAGGGGTTGCTGAGGTCGGGACCAAAGAGTGCTAGCGTTTTACCATCTTGGCTGATGGAGGGCCACCCGAGTATCAACTCTCCATGCTCATCTGCGGAGTAAAACTCTTCCATAGGCATGCCGGTGTGTTGCTTGATCCAGAGTGCGAAGTTTTCCTTTGTGTCACGCTTGGGATCTATGCGATAGCAGTGGTAGAAGGACTTCTCCTCCTCCATGCAGAGGAGCGATCCATCGTCGAGAGCTTCTGTCGCGGTGTAGCCCTCATACTTGGTCAGCACCTCACCACGCTGCTCTCGTAGATCCCAGTAGCCAGGCATCAAGACCTGATCTATGGCTCCACTCTCCTGGTCTAGTACCAGCTGCCGAGCGGCAAAAAGGATACGCTGCGTCGAGGGCGAGTAGTAGCACCTCATCGGGTCGAGCATAGGCTTCTTACAGTAAGCCAGCACAGCCTTTTCCCAAGCATCGTAAGCTCTCTCCCACTCTTGCTCATCACTGTAGTCCTCACTCTTAGGCTGAGTCCCAGGCTTCTTCTTGTCTAGATTGAAGAATAGAGACTCGCCAGGAAAGGTGTAGCCCGTCGCTACCAGCTCTCCCTCTGGAATAGTCCACTGTATCAGTCGTGGGTAATAGCTATCTGAGTTGACCTGTCGCCCTATCAGAGTCATCCCATCGGGCGAAAGAGCTAGTACAGAGGTGCCTTCGGGCTTTCCTCCGAGCGCATCTTCGGCAGGTATGGGTAGCGGCGTGATAGCAAAGTCTCCCTGCGCCGTACGATTGGCGACAAAGGGACGTACATCTCTCTGGAGCGGATCTTGGGGCTTCATATTGCCCACCAGGCGATCAGCTCGCTGTGAGACACCAGTGATCTCTATCACAGGATAGTTGCTATCAGGAGAAGTGATGGCGATCTCCTGCCCCGAGTGAGAGATGAAAAACGTCGTCGTTCGATTCTTTTGGTATACGATGTCCCCCTCGTCGGAGACATACTTGAGGTCGATCTCACTGCCAGCATCACTCTTTTGCCAGATGCACTTCTTCAGCTCAGTGTCATATACATAGGCTGCCTGATTGTAGTAGTAAGCAGCCCATATATAGCGTCCACTGGGGGACACGCCTCTGACATATGCTTTGGTCTCTATCGAACCATCGACGGTCATATCCTGTGGGGGTGTCTTGACACCCTTATAGGCAGTCTGACCAGAGAGCCTGAGCGCAAAGGTCGCGAGGAGGAACCCGCAGAGCACTGAGCAGATAATCCGCTGGTGTAGTAATTTACTTGTTTGCATGTTGAGACTACGCAGGTGTGGAGGCTAGGACTCTTTGGGAAAGAGGTACATCTGATAGACGTAGTCATCTTGCCCTAGGCGCACGATAGTCACGCGGCAACGGTCTCCGTGGGCGTTGTAGACGTCCAAGACATTGTCTTCGGAGATGGTATAGTTTTGGTCGAAGCCATTGGTCGCAAGGTACTGCTTGAATTCTTGCGAACGCAGGTCTCGCTCACTAGAGAGGCAGAGGAGCTGAGTTATAATCAGACCAAAGCCATGGGCCTCCTTGTCAGGTGCTACATAGAAGGCATACTCTAGGTTTGTCTTCTCGACCTTTGCTTCTTCAGTGCGGAAGAAAAGGTGCGTGTCCTTGGGCGATTCATTTCGCCGGTAGGTGCGTAGTGCGAGTTTTTCCTCAAAGGCCTTAAACTGCTCGATATCTTTGGTTCGCAGAGCGTCTAGAGAGGGGAAGTCTTTGACGTCAGAGAGTATCCCATGCTTTGCTTGCACTAGAGGATTGGAGTTGATTCGCATAGCAAACTCCATAAACATGACCGTGCCGAGCTTTTCATTAGGTAGATCCATCATCGAGACAGTCACGCTGGGGTCACTTTTGAGCGTAGCACGCAGACCTTTCTTGACATCTCCGAGGTAGTTGCTCACCTCGGCCTCCTGTACTTCACCAAAGCCTAGCTGATAGAGCATCGCCTGAGTGCGCTTGCAGTCAGCCACTGACTCCTTGCTATAAGCCAAGATCAGGTCGGCGTCATCGGCTATGGGTATAGCATAGACCACAGCAGGAATGGTGGTCAGCCCCTCTCCGTAGAAGCCCGATGGGCGATAGTCCACCTCTTGCTGGGTACGTCCTAGCTTTTGCTCATACGCGATCACCTCGGCGTCCTCTATCTTTTCATAATCATTGCGAGGTATCCCGAACTTGAGCATCGGGAGCTCTTGAGGTACTTGTATAGGAGCTTCTTTGACGGTCACGGGGACGCTCTTTGTAGCCTCACCAGCTTGTATGATAACAACGGTTTCTCCGACGGCTACACCGGTCACAACACCCTGGGCATCAACGGTAGCGATAGTTGGGTTCTTACTTTGGTAAGTGACGGCGACCTCCTTAGGAGAGACCACAACTGAGAGTTGCTCGCTCTTACCAACAGTCAAGGAGAGACTCTCTGGCGAGACGGTGATGGTAGTCTGCTTAGGAGGCTCTGGGTTGGGTGCAGGATCGCAACAGGCACTAAAAAGAAGCACCATGGGAAGGGTGATGAGTAGGAGAAATGTTTTTGCTTTCATATGGATTGTTATTATGTAAAATATGTCGTTATCTACCCGCTAAGGTAGTTATTTCTCCTCAAATTCGCAAAGATTTACAGGACATATACAGGCTGACGCATTATAATCAGTTTGCTAGGAGCTACACATGATACCACGGTACGAGTATCGCTACACGGTGGCTACAAATCTTCACTGATTACGCCTTCCTCTCCGATGATTCGGATTCCTCCCGAGGAATTTCCCAAATAGCTCCCGAAGAAATCGTCCAATTCCTCGGAGGAAAGAAAAAATTCTTCGGAAGTATCAAATGAAACTTCGGAAGAATCGAATGATATGTCCGAAGAAATTTTTCTCGCCCATGTGGAGAATAAAAAATATCTCCGTGGAGATTTCGAAATTTCCACGGAGATATCGGTGTAGAGGTTAGAAATCAGAAGTTAGTTAGAGGGGAGGGATCTAGCCACAGGGTCATCATGCAGTGGCGACAGTCGTTCTCGACACGCAGCCGATCACGCCCACGGACTAGATAGAGTGGCAGCGCAAAGGGTGGCTTGCGCCCTGTCCGTGTGCAGTAGCCGAGCTGATGTAGCAGACAGTGACGGGTAAACATCACGGGGATCGCGCCCTCGGGACGCTCGACCTCCAGGGCTGGAGCGATCCTCCCAGAGACTCCTAGCTGGCGATAGAGTTGACGTGCCGACTCATTGGCTACATTGTAGGTGAAGTCTAGCGTGTCGGGCAGACCATACCGCTGACGTGCCGTAGGGTCTGACGTGCGGAGCCGATCGATGCGCTTCTGCTGTAGGGGCTTGCCGATAGCATCTCTGCGTTGTAGTGCTAGAGCAAGGCATTGACGCTGTAGCTCCTCTGCAAGTTCTCGTCGCAGCTCCGCAACGATTGAAGGCGGGACGAAGAGTCCGTCTAGCTTTATGGTCACCTCTTGAGCTCTGTATGGCGTGCCACCGAGCTTGCGGAGCGTACGCTCTACGTGAGCCGTATTGTCTCGCTGTGCTGGCTCTAGCGTGACCGATCTGCTACGTGTGACCGACAGATCGGGAGCCTCCGAGAGTTGCATCTGTAGTGTGAGCCGGTCGTGAGTCGCCTCTAGATGTAGCGACACCGGTATGGTGCGGGTAGAGGCATCGGGGCGTAGGAGCTGAGCCTCTAGGAGATGGTTGAGATTGCGCCAGAGCGTCGTCCCCTGCGGTAGCTCGAGCGCTTGGGAGAGACGCAGACGATAGTGTCCCGCTCGCCTAGCGGGCGTCACTTGGTTGATCTGCGCTCCGATGAGCTTCTTATCGATAGCGTAAGCGACTACCCCATCGCCATTAGCGAGCGTGATGTCGTCGCTCAGGAGTGCTATCTCTAGTTCTTTGCCTCGACTCTGGGTCACCGTGCCGATCGGCTGACCGAGGCTTTTGCTGCTATAGGGTGTGATGCTGTCGGTAGGTATAGGCGAACCTAGGGGCGTATTGTAGGTCGTAAAGGGACGGGCAAAGGTTGCCTCCGGCTGTGGCGTGAAGGTGTACTCCTCCGCTCCCCATGAGGGTCGTCGCAACTCATCACTACGACGGGTCAAGATCTCGTCTAGCAGCTGGCGGTAGTGGGCGATGACGTTGCGCACGTAAGGGATCGCCTTGAGCCGCCCCTCCACCTTGAAGGAGCTGACACCCGCATCAATCATCTCCTCGATGATTTCGGAGCGGTTGAGATCTTTCAGAGAGAGGAGATGCTCACCTTGGCGCAGCTTTTGTCCCTGAGCATCAACGAGATCATAAGTCATGCGGCAGTACTGAGCGCATTGTCCTCTATTGGCACTGCGCTGTGAGAGTGCCTCGGAGATAAAGCAGCGACCACTGTAAGAGACGCAGAGCGCCCCATGAACGAACGCCTCTAGTCGCAGCGGAGTCTTGTCGCGCACCGCTGCAATGTCCTGACAGCTCCACTCGCGCGGCAAGACAGCCTGCTCGAAGCCTAGATCGGAGAGCATCTGCAGCTGCTCTAGCGAGTGATTATGGCACTGCGTGCTAGCGTGTAGCGGGATAGGCGGTAGCTCCTGGGTGAGTAGTCCGAGATCCTGTATGATGAGCGCATCGGCACCCGCCTCGTAGAGTTGATGCGCCAGCTCCACAGCGTGAGCTAACTGGCTATCTGTGAGGATCGTGTTGAGGGCAACATAGACTCGTGCGGCATAGGCGTGAGCCGCTTCGCAGAGCTGCCGTATATCCTCGAGCGAGACCCCGACAGCACTCCTGGCACCATACTGAGGAGCACCCACATAGACCGCATCGGCTCCCGCCGAGAGCGCCACCAGACCGCCCTCTAGCGAGGAGGCGGGAGCCAACAGCTCTATGTCACGTAGTGTGGTCAATGAAGCTTCCCTTTTAGAGCTTACTACCGAAGGCTAGATCGCCCGCATCGCCCAGTCCTGGGACGATGTAAGCGTGCTCATTGAGCGCTGGGTCGATGACACCCACCCATAGCGTGACAGGCGTCTTGTCGTCAAACTGGGAGTGGAGGAAGTCAATAGCTTGCTTGCTGGCTACGATAGCGACCATGTGGGTGTGGCGAGGTGTGCCACAGCTCTTGAGGAGTGCCTGCCAGGAGAGATGCATAGAGCCTCCCGTGGCGAGCATCGGGTCAACGAGGAGTAGCTCCTTGCCGGTCAAGTCTGGTGCAGCAACATACTCAACATGTATGTCAAAGTCTTCGTCATCCTTGACTTTGCGATAGGCGGAGATGAAAGCATTTTCGGCACGATCGAAGAAGTCTAGGAAGCCGTGATGAAGGGGTAGTCCAGCACGGAGGATCGTTGCCACGACGAGCTGCTCGTCTAGTACGGCTGTGGGGGCAGTGCCGAGTGGCGTCTCCACGGGACGTGTCTGGTAGTGGAGCTGCTTGCTCAGCTCGTAAGCCATGATGTGGCCGATGCGCTCGATGTTTGCTCTAAAGCGTAGGGGATCTCTCTGGATCTCTCGGTCTCGTATCTCAGAGATGAAGTGGGTCAGGAGTGAAGGTCTCTCGGATAGATTGTATACCTGCATGAGCTTTACTATGTTTGGGTGCTTAAATTAGGCAAATATACAATATCTTTGCCGGATAGACGTTTGAATCACGTAGTCAATTACTCTTTTGTGAAGCAAGACGCAAGTACATATCATACCTATTCACTAGGTCGTCGCCATGGGCTGGTGGGGCTGTTGCTCCTGCTGCTACTGGTGCCAATGGCTACCACGCTCTCAGCACAGACGGCGCGACCGATGACGCGACCCTATGCGGATCATAGACGATTTAACTGGGGATTTCACGTGGGAGTGCATGTGGAGGATTTGATCATCGACAACCTAGGCCCGACGGAGGGGGAGGCGCAGACGCTCTATGCGGCAGTGCCGAGCTATAGCCCAGGCTTTAGTGTAGGGGTCATAGCCAACTACAATCCGCATATAGACTGGAGCATACGGGTTCTGCCGACACTACACTTTGGGGAGCATCGGCTGCTCTTTCGGACCTGGGAAGAAACAGGCGAAGAGGCCTTTGAGTCTATGCCGATGCGCACCAGTCAGATTGAGCTGCCACTGCTGGTCAAGTACAGTTCTGTACGCTTCAACGATACCCGCCCCTACCTCGTGGGAGGCGTCTACGGTTTGCTACACATGGGTCAGAAAAAGGGTGCCCCCTTGCAGTTTGCTCCGCTCTCGGCGGGTTGGACCTTTGGCGTAGGGTGCGACATCTACCTGCGCTACTTCAAGCTCTCGCCAGAGCTACGCTTTGACTTTGGCATTACCGACCTGATCCGTCACAACCGACCCGACCTGGATGACGGGGCTAGCATGCGCTACACCAATGCGCTACGCCGTGGCACGGGACGGATGATCATGCTCACCTTCTGCTTCGAGTAGTAAGGCTCACTTGCCAAGCAAGATTGTGTGCCTGCTGACTGTTGGGACAGTGGCCGATCGCCTTTCGTTATAGACGACAACGGGCGGACTCATCTAGGTGAGCCCGCCCGCATTATTATTGTCGAAGTTTATATCGCTCGGTCTAGCGCAAACGCTTCAACCGTTGTGCTATTGGAGTCGTCGAGCTGGTGAAGTCCTCGATAGGGCTGAAGCTGACACTAGGCAAGAAGATGGTACCGTCATCTATCTGTGCCATCACGCCCTGTGCCTCGTTGACGTAAGTAGGCAGTGCGATCGTTCTCTTCTTGTCAAAGACAAACCCACTACTCTCTAGGCTCTTTATCAGAGCGGGAGAGCGAAGCGCTTTCATATCTGAACAGAGGACTATTGCAGCGCCATAGAGCGACTCGTCCTTGTCTGCTGGAAATAAGATAATGGACGGGAAGTACTTGCAGCGTGTCTGAACGCCTTGGAAGGGTAGATCGTTAGAGAGCATATCCACGACCGCTGCCGTGTAGTCTTGATCGGCATACTTCTTCATGACATCATCTATCTTTTCCTTATCAAAGCCAAAGAGTGGCATCGGGAAGTCTACCTCCTCATAAGGAAGTAGCTGCTCTATGTCACTATTGTAGTAGTACTGGATACCTGGGCGGAAGCTTGCCTTAGCTGTTTCGTCCTTAGGAATGTTCATATCTACATTGGCAATGAGCTTGGTGATCTTGTCATAATAGATAGGGTTGCCCTCTCCATCTTTGAGACCTGAGGCGCTAAAGCCTTGTGCCGTAAGGTAATCGTCGACCTGCTCAGGCGTAGGACGATGGAGCGTGTCACAAGAGACCTTGCTCTCCTCAAGGAAGTGGTTGGTCTTGAGGTCTAGCCAATAGGTTACTTCTGTGTAAACTTCATGACCAGTCTTGAACTTGAAGACGCCCTTGTCAGGCTTGCTCGCCTCAGCATCGAAAGTGTGTCCCATGCGAGCCTCAAAGAGCTGAACCATCTCAAGGGTAGCTCCGTAAGGTAGAAGGGGCATCCAGATACCGGTAGTCTGGTCCTGAAGAGGATCGACACGTAGCCAATTGGTCTTCTTGTTGTCGTTGCTACCCCACCAGAAGATAGGCTCGGTCTTGTCGCCGTCTACGAGGACGACTGAGGAGACACGGCTACCACGTGGCGCGCTAACGTAGATCTCTTCCGTAGCCTTGGCGGTGCGGAGGTTGCTCTTGACGAAGCCGTTGTTGAGCAGATACTCGTCGATGAACTGCTTGGCGGCCTCCTGCGAAGCAAACTGTACGCGGGCAACCTGATAGAGGCCAGCTCGGTCAAAGTAGTAGACGATCTCTCGTACTGCCTTGGTGTCTTGAGGTGTAGCGGTCAGGGTCATCAGCTCTTCTGAGCGCTCGACCTTGTTACCACGCCCCTCTTCGATCTGAGCCACCTCGTCGATGGAGATGCCGTAGCGCTCGATGGGGAGCATCCACTGCGAGATCCGCTCAGGCCCCTGAGGCGTGTCACCACCCGTGATGGGGTTGTCATCATCACAGCTCGTGAAGGTGAAGAGTCCTGCTATGAGAAGCAGAAGGATTGATGTGAGTCTTTTCATAGGGGGAACTGTTTTATAGTTAAACTGTTTAGTGTGTATATGTTCGCTTAGCACGCATCATCAGCGTAGTGTGTTGATGGCAGCGATGAAAAGTATCTTGCCTGTCTCGGGGTGTACGATAGAGGCAAAGAATGGTCTGTCGAAGGCGATGCTACGAGGCTCAAGCGGATCTCCAGCACTAGGCATCACGGGGCCTATAACCGTTGCTGCGGCTCCCTCGACGCCCTTCTCATTCCACTGGAGTGTCGCTTGGTGGTATAGATGGTTCTGTCGACCCGACTGCTCGCTCATCTGCTGCGCTAGAAACTTCGGGTCAAACATACGGCTGAGCTCCGTGAGAGGTACTCCCAGCGTCTTGTATAATCCTAGCTTCATCAGCTCTGGCGTCAGGTCTAGCGTGGGGATACCAGCGTTCAGGCGGGGCAGTCGTATATCTAGTGCGTAGCGCTTGCCAGCTGTGGTGAATCTGCGTAGCTCTTCAGTTGTCGGTAGGCTCTGTGAGAGCGGTAGCGTACGATCTTTCGGTAAGATGAGTAGCATACGAAACGGTGTCTCACCATACTCTTGCAACTCCTCTCTAGCTTGTAGACCAACCGAAAGCGCCTCAAAGCGATCATCGGCGAAGTAGTCGATGGAGGTGTCATTGTGGATAGACATCATCATAGCAGGCTCCTCCTCGCCAGCACTATTGGTAAACTTACCCGTCTGGGTCCGCTCTTCGCTCGTCTTCCATTGCCACGCAGCTGCAAAGAATGCGGTATTAACTAGAAAGGCAAGCGGATCTTGCTCCCCAGCATGACTAGGGTCTAGCATATGCGGTATCTTGCCGTAGGTCTTGCGACAGATCCAAGCATTGATCGCCTCGTAAGAGGCTGGATCGCTGAGGTCGAGCGTCGCTGTCGGAGCACCAAAGAAGTCAAAGAGTTGCCGTGGATAGGACTTGATCAAGTGACTTTGATACTTTGAGGAGACCCAAAAGCTATTGGACGGGAAGTAGCAGGCGTATTCACCCGCACTACACATCACCTTGTTGAGCTGCTGGACATACTTTGCTACAGAGGTAAGGCTCTGTGTAGCGGGTAGCTTCAGTGCCGATCTGTATTCATCAAAAGCTTCGTCCGACAGACCTGTCGCATTCATCCCAAGGGCCGTCTCGATAGAGATTGGTGAGAGCACAAGGTTAGCACTGGAAGCCCGATTCTCCAGAAGAGCCCCAAAGAGCTTAAGGCTAAAGGCATTGCCAGCCTCTACCAGTGGCATGCTCTCTGCGGGCAGGGAGGCATGAGACACGTTGGGGGTCTTAGGCATAGGCGTACCGGCTGCGGGAGCCTTGCCGCCAACTAGGAAAGTGATAGCACCCTCCTTGGGATCTTGCACCTCCTCATCGCAAGCGCTCAGTGTGACAAGTGCCACAGCAAGCATAAGAGCTAAGCCAAAAGTCGAACTATACTTCATAGGTTATTATGCAATAAGTAAATAGGTTAGTGTTGATTTGCGAAGCTACAAGAGAACATTGCAACTTGGCTCCTCCTATATGGGATCTACGAAGAAGCCTATTGGGGGGGAAGATTCGCTACAATCTTTTTCTGTGACTGCCGCTAGGCAAATATACTTATTATTTCCTTACAGCAGTTCAATAAAGGTGAAAACCTTGCTCTCGCAAGTTGAGTGGCTTGCTGAAACGAGAGCCCTCTAACCTCTAATTCTCGATTTCTTCGGAAGAAACCTCCGAATAGCTCCAAGGAAAAGCTCTATTCCCTCGGAAGAATCAAACGAAACTTCGGAAGAATGAAATGATATATCCGAAGAATCAAATGATACTTCCGAACTGTTTTTTCTTTCCTCCGTGGGAAATAAAAAATATCCACCGAAGAAATCGCCAATTCTTCGGTGGAGATTTTGAAGGACCTGCAGCTTGTAGTGTAAGAGCTACATAGAGAGCCCGTTTTACAGTGTGCGGTGGTCTATGTAGACGGTATCGGCAAAGAAGGCGCCTCGTACCCCATCGGGATAGCGGTCTACGACGATGACCGTAGGGTGAGCGATGGAGAGAAAGCGTGCCAACTCCTCGCGTGCCTGCTGTCGTGCATTGCGGATGTAGCCTGAGCGGTAGACTTCATCGATCAGTCTCGGCGGGATGCGTCGCTTGGCTCTATTCTCTTGCTCTGAGGTGAGTGTCCTAGTCGTGAAGCCTTGGCGTAGCGGATGTACATCGATCACATTGTATCCAATCTCGTGTGGGGTGACCTCTTCGGGTGGGAGCTGTACGTAGAGCGTGTCACCCTGCAACTGGGTGGGGAGCTGGTCTATGTCGAAGTCTATGTAGGTACGAGCCTGTATGACGTACGCTAGCACCATGCCATCGATGGTATCGACCATGGGGATCTCTTGATAGCATTCGCCTGTAGAGAGCTTGAGTACCTCCTCGATCGAGCGGACGGTCATAGCATGCGTGACGACGTCGCTGTAATCCTCGCTCTTGCTCTTGGAGCAGCTACGCCATAGGAGGACGATACCGACTAAAAGCAGTATCGCTAAGAGTACGTAGAGGATGCGCTTAAACCATTTGCCCATAGGATTGTAGTGCTACTGAGGTGAGGTGGAATGAGTGCTGGGCTGTGCCAGTGCTGAGCCGCGCTCTACAATGACGACCGTAGGCGGCAACTCGTAGGAGAGGAGGAGCTGCGTGAGCCATCGGCGTAGCTTCTCGATAGAGCGCTGTCGTATCTGAGCGATGAGTTGACCATTGGAGGCAATCTCCTGCTGGAGTACCTGGTAGGCTCTCTCCTTGACACGGGCACGATCTTGCGGGGTGATAGCCTCTCGGAGAGGCGCTACATACTCGTACTCAGTCTTTAGCGTGAAGTCTCGCCCTCGTAGCTCTACCTGTATGGGAGATATGTAGACGGTGAGCTGTTGCTGGTCGGTGTCGTAGGCTACATCATCTGCGGAGAAGCTGGTTAAGTCGGTATAGCTCACCAGTGTCGCATCAAAGGAGTAAATACCGACACGATTGCCTATCTTCGTTTGGTTACCCAGCCATGTGGCGAAGTCCTTGAAGCTATCGATATCGTAAAAAGTAATCTTGGGATCCTGCAGGGTGACCGCCTTCTGGAGCGTGGTTTCCGTAAGGAGTAGCTTGCCAACGCTCTGATACTGTTGTACAATCGCCTCTTGCAGTAGCTCTTCTGCAGTCTTGCGCTTGGAGCAACTAGGCAGGCTCACGAGCAAGCAGAGGAGTGCTGTGAGCAGTAAGAGGCATTGGTGCCGAAGATGCTTCATAACTGTGCAGTACTATATATCTATACGGGGTTACTGCTCGACCATCTTGAGGACAGTGGGCAGCATCTCTGCTATATCGCGGGCTATCATACCGCGTGGCGAGTGTCGCTCACCATAATGATTGGCTGTCAGCCCATGAATGTAAACGCCTAGAGGAGCCGCCTCAGCGGGTGTGTAGCCTTGTGCCAAGAGCGAGAGGATGATGCCTGTGAGCACATCTCCGCTGCCTGCGGTGGCAAGGGCGGGTGTGCCTGAGCTGTTGAAGATAACCTCGCCAGTGGGTAGGCAAGTTGCTGTGTTAGCCCCCTTGAGTACGACGATGAGCTCCTGATCCATAGCTAGTTCCTGTGCTTTGGTCAGGCGGTGGTGGTCATCAAGCGCATTGCCTATGATACGGTCTAGCTCGCCTGGATGCGGTGTGAGGATGGTGTCCTTGGGCAGAACGCTCAGCAGCTCGGGGTGGAGTGCCAAGAGGTTCAACGCATCGGCATCGAGTAGTAGCGGGGTGGTAGCCTGGATGTTTTGCAGCAAATGCTCCAAGAGATGTAGCGTGAGCGGTGCTGTGCCAATGCCAGGTCCCATAGCAATAGCCTGGTAGTTGTGCAGCTCCTTAGGAAGGCTACCGACGATGGTCTCCTCCTTGTCCCTCTCCACGAGTGCCTCTGGGAGGAGTGTATTCGCTAACTGAGTCAGTGAACTGGGTATATGCATCGTGAGCTTGCCTAGTCCCGAGCGCATAGCGCCCATTCCTGCAAGCATAGCCGCACCTGCCATCGCTTCAGAGCCTGCGATGAGGAGCGCATGTCCCTGTGTCCCTTTGTGCGCAAAGTGTGAGAGGGGCTTCAAGGCTTTGTGGGCATCCAGAGGGGTGTAGAGATAGTAGTCCGTCTCAATGGCGGGGTCGTCATCCATATTAAGACTGAGCGAGAGGATGCGAAGCGTGCCCGTGTAGCACTCATTGTCTGATAGGAGTAGAGCTATCTTGGGGCTCTCGCAGGTGAGGGTGTAGTCCGCCTTGATGATCGCCTGCAGGTTGTTCTCGCTATTGTCCTTGTCATATAGTCCCGAGGGTATGTCCACCGCGATGACGGTGGCTGGCGAAGCGTTGATCAATTGATCTACCAGCACGGCAAAGCCTCCCTCTAGAGGGCGCGAGAGCCCTGTGCCAAAGAGTGCATCGATGACGAGCGTCTGAGCAGTCAAGAGCGGTGGCTGAAACTCATCTGCGACAATGGTTAGGGCGTCAGGGTGAAACTCCTGAAGCTTCGTCTGCTGCCAGGCGCAAGCCTCCGAGAGCTCCTCCTCTTGCTTGCAAAAGAGGTAGCAGTGTACCCTATGTCCCTCCTGCAGTAAGCGCCGTGCGATGGCTAGACCATCAGCTCCGTTATTGCCAGGGCCTGCGAAGACGTAGACGATGCCTTGTGGCAGGTCTGAGATACTCCTAAGCTCTACGACAAAGCGCTGAGCGACACGCTCCACAAGGTCGTGGATGGAGAGATGATCACGCTCGAGGATATAACTATCCGTGCTGCCCCATTGGCGTCCGACGAGTATCTTTTTCATTGTTTCAGCTGGTCTGTTTAGTTGGTTGGTTGCGACTTAGCTACGGTCTTGAAGCTTTTGTCTAGAGCTAATCCATAGATCCACGGACGATACCGCGCTTGCTGTCGCTGATGAAGTTGTAGATGAGGTCTCGCTCGTAGCACTGCGGATAGCGACTCTGTATCTCTACGAGTGCCTCGCTGTTGTTGAGCCCCCCTTGGTAAAGTGTGCGGTAGACATCGTTGATGAGGAAGATCTGCTCATTGGTGAAGCCTCTGCGACGTAGTCCCACGATGTTGATGCCGCAGTAAACGATCGGATCGCGCCCCACGAGACAGTAGGGTGGTATGTCTTTGGTTACCTTAGAGCCTCCCTGTATCATCACGTGCTGTGAGATACGTACGAACTGATGTACCAGCACGGCGCCACTGAGGATGGCGTAGTTGTCTATCTCGACCTCCCCAGCGAGCTGGGTCGCATTGCCTAGGATGATGTGATCCTTGAGGATGCAGTCATGCGCTACGTGTGAGTAAGCCATGATGAGGCAGTTACTCCCGACGACAGTGGTGCCACGCGAGGCGGTACCACGATTGACCGTGGCGAACTCTCGGATGGTGGTATGATCGCCGATGACAGCGGTCGTCTCTTCACCTTTGAACTTAAGGTCTTGTGGTATACCTGCGATGACGGCGTAGGGATGTATGTGACAGTCGCTACCGATGCGCGCTCCGCTGCGAATTATGCAGCCTTGGTCTAGGACTGTGCGGTCACCGATGACCGTGTTGGCCTCTATGGTGACAAAAGGTCCGACCGTCACCTCAGCACCTATCTGTGCCTCAGGGTGTACCTGAGCGAGAGGAGATATAAGCGTTTGAGCCATATAGTAGATATGATTGTTTACTCCTTATTCTTTACTATCTGAGCCATAAAGTCAGCTTCACAAACCAACTGACTACCCACGAAAGTAAGTCCCCTGACACTAGCCAAGCCACGGCGCACCTCACTGGTGAGCATCACCTTAAAGAGGAGGGTGTCTCCAGGGACGACCTTGTTTCTGAACTTCACATTGTTGATTGTCAGGAAGTAGGTCGAGTAGCGCTCAGGATCCTCGATGCCGCTAAGTACGAGTAGCCCAGCCGTCTGTGCCATAGCCTCGACGATGAGTACGCCCGGCATGACAGGCTCTGTGGGGAAGTGACCGAGGAAGAAAGTCTCGTTGAAGCTCACGTTCTTGACCCCCACAATATGGTTCTTGTCTAGGTGGATCACCTTGTCCACAAGGAGGAAAGGATAGCGGTGTGGTAAGAGTCCCTTGATCTGGTTAAGGTCAAGTACCGGTGCCGCATTGGGATCGTAAACAGGAGGTTGTGTCTCCATTCCTTTGATCTCCTTGCGGATCGCCCGTGCCAGCTTATTATTGATCTTATGCCCAGGCTTGGTCGCTATGATATGACCCTGCACGAAGATGCCTGCTAAGGCTAGATCGCCTAGTATGTCGATGATCTTGTGGCGTGCGGGCTCGTTGAGGATGCCCTCTTTCGGGTTGATCACCCCCAGTTGATTTACTTCCGCAACGGGACGATGGAGAGCCTCCGCCAGTGCTTTAGCATCGCTCTCAGAGAGTGGCTCATCGTTGATCACCATCGCATTGGCTAGGTCTCCGCCCTTGATCAAGCCCTGACTGAGGAGAGGTAGTATCTCTCGTACGAAAACGAAGGAGCGTGCCTCAGCGACCTCCTCGCCATAGCGACTAAGGTCGCGCAGCGAAGCGTATTGGTTGCTCAGTAGCGGGGAGGCAAAGCTTAGGTGCGCCTCTACGCCGAGCTGATCTGATGGAAGAAGGAGAATGGAGGCTCCTGTCTCCTCATCTCTGACCTCGATAGGCTTACGTACGACAAAGACCTCACGAGTCGCAGACTGCTCCTTGAGTCCAGCCTCTTGGATCGCCTGTACATAAGGATAGGCTGAGCCATCTAGTATAGGGGCCTCGTCACCATCGACCGTGATGAGACAGTTGTCCACGCCGAGTGCGTAGAGAGCACTGAGACAATGCTCGAGCGTAGAGACCTGCACAGCGCCACGCTCTATACGAGTAGCACGCTGCGTTGTCGTGACGTAGTCCGCATAAGCGGGGATCGTAGGACTCCCCTCGAGGTCGGAGCGACAAATTTGGTAACCACTATGGGGCTCCGCAGGTGAGAGCGTCAAGGTGCGGTTGGCTCCCGTGTGAAGCCCTACACCTTGGAAGGTGAGTGTCGTAGCGAGTGTGTACTGATTCATAACGTGAGTGTGTCTGCTTTTACAAATGTGTCTATTTAGTTTCCGCGGAGGCTTGCTCTTCGAGCTTGTCTACACGGCGCATCAGCTCAGGGAGTTTAGGCAGCATTGCGAAGGCACGTAGTGCCTTGCCTACAGGCATGGCGGGAGCACCCATTACGACGCTGTGCGGCTGGAGACTGCCCAGTACGCCCGTCTGTCCACCGAGCTGCGAGTGGTCGCCCACGGTGAGGTGACCAGCTATGCCCACCTGACCGCCCAGCTGGCACCACTCCTTGATGTGTGCCGAGCCTGCTAGTCCCGCCTGGGCGGCGATGACTGTGTGCTCATCGACGGTGCAGTTGTGCGCAATCTGTACGAGGTTGTCGATCTTAACCCCCGAAGCGATGCGCGTCACGCCCATCGTAGCGCGATCGATGCAACTATTCGCACCTATCTCCACGTTGTCTCCTATCTCCACATGCCCTATCTGCGGGATCTTGTCATAGCCATGATCCGTAGGGGCAAAGCCGAAGCCATCGGCGCCAATCACTGTGCCCGAATGAATGCGGCAGTGATGGCCGATGATGCTATCCGAGTAGAGTGTGACCCGTGGATGTAGTGTCGTGTGGTCACCAATAGAGCAGTTGGTCCCGATGACGCAGTGCGCCGAGATGATGACCTGCTCTCCCAGCTTAACATCCGCTTCGATGCAGACGTACGGGCCGATGATGCACTCCTTGGGGATCTCTACCGAAGGGTCTACGATAGCCGTCGGGTGGACGCCCGTCCAGTGAGGCTCCTGCTGAGAGACGTAGAGTCGCATCAGCTGTGAGAGCGTCTCGTAAGGGTTTGCCACACGGATCAACGTCGTAGAGCAGGGCTGTGTCGGAGCAAATCGCTCATCGACGAGTACCGCTGAGGCATGTGTCGTGTAGAGGTAGGGCTCGTACTTCATATTGGCTAGGAAGCTCAAGTCTCCCGCCTTCGCCTGCTCAATGCCTGCGAAGCCTTGTAGCTGAGCCGTGCCGTCGCCCTCTAGCGTACCTCCGATTAGCTTGGCAATGTCTGCAACTGTGTACATCTACCTTATATATATTAGTCTATGATACCCTTGTCTATGAGCGTCTGCTCCATCTGGCGTGCTAGGTCTGAGGCAGCCTGTGCAGCAGCCGATGCAAAGCGCTCGTCATTGCCGGCATAGATGATACCACGCGAACTATTGACGATTAGCCCGCAGTCGCTCGTCATCGCATGCTCTGCGACCGCCTCCAGGCTACCACCCTGAGCACCTACACCAGGTACGAGGAGGAACGCATTAGGAGCCACCGCCCGCACACGCTCCATCAGATTGCTCTGCGTAGCTCCTACGACAAACATAATATGGTCGGCACCCTCCCAGCTTAGAGCCGTCCGGAGTACCTGCTCGAAGAGGCAAGTCTCCTCGCCCGTATGGAGCATCTGAAAGTCCTGCGCCCCCTGATTGCTCGTCAAGGCTAGTAGGATCACCCACTTGTCGCTATACTCTAGGAAAGGTAGCACACTGTCGCTACCCATGTAGGGAGCCACGGTGAGAGCATCGACCTTAAAGTTCTCGTAGAAGGCACGCGCATACATCTTGCTCGTATTGCCTATGTCGCCACGCTTAGCATCTGCGATGATCAGCTGCTCGGGATAATTCTGACGTATATAGTCTACCGTATCACCAAAGACCTGCATGCCGAAGGCTCCAAGCGTTTCATAAAAAGCTAAGTTGAGCTTGAAGGCTATGGCATACTGTGCTGTGGCATCGATGATAGCTTTGTTAAAGTCCAGGATAGGATTATCCCCCTTCAGCAGGTGCGGAGGCAACTTCTGTATATCTGGATCGAGACCCACGCAGAGATAGCTCCGCTTGGCTCGTATTTGTTCTATGATTTGCTCGCGATTCATGAGATAATCTACTGTTTATTTGGAGTGAGTAGTCATATATGGTCTACTAAGGTAGTGAAAAAGTATCACATAGGTGTCACCCGCCAGATAGTATAGATATGGCAATCTGGTGCTAGACACCTGTAAATGTGCGAGAAGAAGTCCTGAGGAAGCTACGTTGGGGAACTCCTTACGAAGCTACAGATGACAGCGTCAAGTGCATCACTACATAGTAATATAGTAACGCAAAGGAGAGCCTACACCCCGTATGAGGGACTGTAGGCTCTCCTCGTATTGACTCTAGACGTCACGCTATATGTGATAGCTAGATATCTCTCTGTGTCGGGACTAGATTACTCGTTGTGTTCTTCAGAATCGCTGTGCTCCTCGCCTTCAGTCTCCTCAAAGTCAGCAGCTGCAACATCCTTACCTCGTGCTGCACGTGTCAGCTTGACACCACAAACGACAGCTTGTGGAGCGTCTACCAGCTCGAGACCCTCGAAGGAGAGCTCGTGAACCTGGATAGTCTTACCCAGTTTTAGGGTAGTCACGTCGATGACTAGATTCTCGGGGATTTTGTCGTAGATCGCACGTACACGCAGTGTACGCTTCTCACGAACCAGCTTACCACCAGCTTTAACACCAGCGGCGTGACCATCAAGTACGACAGGTACATTCATGACGATAGGCTTCTCATCGCTTACCTCGTAGAGGTCCGCGTGGAGCGTCCTGTCACTTACTGGGTGGAACTGAACCTCCTTCAGTACAGCCTTATACTGCTTACCCTCTACGTCTAGCTCGATGAGATAGATGTCAGGCGTGTAGATCAGCTTGTTGAGGTCGTCAGCCTTGACGACGAGATGCTGTGTCTCGCTACCCCCATAGAGGACTACAGGTACGAGACCCTCACGACGGAGAGCCTTGGTAGCTTTCTTGCCGAGCTGGTCGGCTTTGCGCGCAGTGGCGCTGAGCTTAAAATGCTTCATTAGTACAAATAGTTAGTGTTACTCAAAATTAGTCTTGCTAATCTCCCATTACACTGTGGCACTCTGCCAGAGCCTTTGCGTAGCATGTCAAACGGTGGTGTCAGACAGCGCATCAGCTCAGCTAGAGACCAAAGGCCCCGTCACACAAGAGCGGGGTGTACAGTTGGATTCATAGGAAAACCGTCCGCAAAGGTACAAATTTTCCAGAGATCCTCAAGCCCGCAAATCGAGTAGTATGATGAAACGAGTAACTCTGTATGGGGACGCACGGCTACTCGTTCCCTCTAATTTATAATTCCTCCGACCTATTCCCCATTTCCCAGGGAAGAAAGAAAAATTTCCTCGGAGGAATCAACTGAAACTTCGGAAGAATCAAACGATAAGTCCGAAGAATCAAACGATAAGTCCGAAGAATTTTTCCTTTCCTCCCTGGAAAATGAAAAATATCCACGGAGGAAATCCCCAATAGCTCCGGAGGAAATCGGAAAGTAGACGGGACGGGTAAGGAGGGGGGGCTTGTATCTCCTCTTTTGCTCAAAACGCTCATACCAAGAAAGGGAACCTCTCTACAAGAGAGAGAGCCCCTTCCAAATCAAAACCTAATTGAAATAATTAGAAGATAGCGGTGAATACGTTTTCGGATCCACTGACTAGCTTGGCGCCGAGCTGTGGCTTCGCCTGGGTATTCTTGACGTCCCAAATATAGACGTTGCCATCGTAGCTGCTAAAGTTGGGACCGACTGGTGTGATAGCGAAATAGATCTTACCATTGCGGATAGCTGCCTCTTGGTACTGGAAGAAGTAGGTGTGGCTTGGCACCTCTAGGTCCATCACCGCTCCTGTATTGAGGTCTACTCGAGCAATGCCCCATGGATACTGAGGTATCTCATTACCGTGTGGGTCGGTGTAGGTGGTAATAGGCTTGGCATCTCCCTTTTCGTAGGGTACAAAGGCGATCCCATCGCCAGCGTAGAACCAGCCAATGCTTCTGGCCTTACTGTGTCCGCACTTGCCTGCGATATCGATGGACCAGTCTTGGTACTCACCATCCTTGATCTTGAGCATATAGACCTTGCCACCCTCAAAACCTGTCAACTGGTAGATGGTCTTGCCATCCTCAGCGAGGAACATATTGCGAGAGCGATAGCCTGTGGTGGAGCCTACCTCCTCCTTATAGAATATGGTCTTTGGATTCTTAAAGCTTGGGTAGTCAAATATCAAGGTAGCGGTCTTGCCGGTTGACTTAACCGTTTTCTTACCTGGCACCTTGTCAAGTGACTCGATCTTACTGATCTGTGCACCGAAGTAGATCTTACCATCAGTGATCACTGGGGAGTGGATGCGAGAGATGAAGTAGCCTTGCTTATCCAACTCGGGTAGGCTGACGGTACCCTTATTATTGTTGCCTAGCTTCATCGCGGTATTATCTAGGATCACGATGTTGTAGGCGCCACCAATAGATGCGGCAGTGCCAGGAGCATCCTTATCGAGTACTTGGCCGGAAGCATCGAAGCGAACGGGGCTTATCTCGTGAACGGAAGAATAGTGGGTGCCTGGCAACAGGGCAAAGCGCATATTGCTATTTCCGATCACATTCTGTGAGCGTACGGTGGTGCGTAGCTCAAACTTCTTGGTAGCCTTATTGTAGATCACATTGGTGATATCGCCTACACGATAGGTGAGGCTGTAGAGGAAGCCATCGCTACTTCTATAAGCGTGTGGTGCTCTCGCATCGGAGACCAATGGGAAGGCATCCTTACCACCTACGATGGTCACATTGGGATCATCGAGCTTGTCAAACTGGTGGAGGTAGAAGTTGTTGGTGCGAGCGTTGTAGCCTACGGTATATCCGATGTAGAAGTCAAGGTTGTCCTTGCTCTCGTACGTGCCTGCAGTGGTGATGTCGGCTCCGACGATGTTTGTTCCATTACCTGGATTTAGTGGGTCGATACGCTGCTCTTGCTCATCATCGCAACTGGAGAAGAGCGTGGCAAAGAGCGCGATGGCCCCTACGGTAAAGAGGTTTTTGATAGTTCGTTTCATACTATTGTTTTCTATAAAGTGAATAAAGTGTTGTCTCTTATTGCAGTGTATAGACCAGCTTGCCAAAGAAGGCACGACCGGGCTTTTGCAGTGCATAGTTGTCGAATATCTGCTGATTGAAGATGTTCTTTGCGTCAAAGCTGACGGTGAGTGCCCCCTTGAGCAGTGTATAGCTGACGGATAGGCTCACTGGTGACTGATGCGGCACATAAGGGGTGCTGTAGATCACAAGATCTACGGGGAACTTGCTTACGTAGAATAGATTGGCACCGAGAGTGAGGGTATTGCCTTCGGCTCCGAGATTGGGTATCAGGTAGCGGAGATTGAGATTGGCCTTGTGTGGAGGCTCGTGCCGTAGGGGCAGCCCGTAGATCGACTCGTTGCGATTGTTGTAGGTCGCCTTGGTATAGGAGTAGCTCCCGGTGAGGAAGAGCTTATCCCATAGTGAGAGCGAGCACTCGGTGTCAATGCCACGGCTCAGGATATTGTCCACATTTTCGAATTGCGAATAATCGGCCAGAGCCCCGATCATCACTTTCTCTCGAATCATATCGCGCGTGTCACGCACGAATAGCGTACCCGACCCGCTGATGCCTAGAGGGCCTAAATGGTAGGTGCCAAAGTTGGTGCCGAGGTTGAAGTTATTGCTTCGCTCGGGCTTTAGATTGGGCATCTGAGAGACGTTGGAGGCGACATTGCCAAATAGCTCTAGCTCGCTGGGGAGTCGTATGGCCCGCTCGGCCGAAGCGTGTAGATAGAGACCATCTAGCACCTTGTAGGAGAGGGTACCGCCTACTCCGTGAAAGGAGGTGGCACTCTCCACGGGGGTATTCTCCAGCTTACCAGTTGTGGGGTTAATCAGCTCCATGATGGCGTGTACCTGCTGGTAGTACTGCTTGTAGAAGAGGGAGTTTTTCAGACGTCCCTCTAGCCAACTATCCTCAAGGGAGAGGGAGGCGATAGACTTCAAGGACTTCTTATTCTGGTCGGGCGGGGTGATGTACTTAGGCACTAGCGGGTCGTGACTATCACGTAGGAAGTAGGTGCCTTGCCACCTAGCTGTGAGGGTGTGGTGCTGTAGGAAGGTATAGGCCAAGCTCGTGCGAGTGGTAAAGGTATTGCTGATGTCGGTCTGCAGCGAGGGACCACCTGTGAGTGGATTAAACACCTCTGCACCGAAGTCGGTCTTAATAGGCTGGTTATTGTTATCAACAATGGGATGCCCACTCCAATCGTAACGATAGGGGACGGTATCTACCACCACTCGATGATTATTGGTATAGCCTAGCTGGAGGTCGAGGGAGAGGCCATCGGTGAAGATGTCATCCTTACGGTAACTGGTCTCTACTGCCAGCATGCGGCTATTTCTATGGCGATTACCATAGACTCTATTCATACGAGCACCGTGCTGGATCTCTTTGTATCCGCCCGAGGCAATCAGGTTGAGGGAGAGCTGATCGACCCAACTGCGATCGTTCAGACTTAATGCCAAGCGGGTACCATAGTCGCGATAAGCATCGTGAAATCGACGTGCCTTATCGACCTTGGTCACCTGTCCATTGCCATGCTCATAGACGATGTCATCGCCCCACACCCAGTAGTTATTCTTACTATAATTATAGTAAAGCGAAGCGGAGAGCATAAACCCATTCCCTAGGTAACAGCTACCGTAGAGATTGGCTAGGTGGGTATTGAACGAGCCCCCAGAGTAGGAGACAACGAGTTGATTGCTCTTGCGATTCTTAAGGATGATATTGATGGCACCACCCAGAGCATCATCAGAGAGATAGGCAGGCACCACACCTTTATAGACCTCTATGCGCTCAATCATCGAGGAGGGGATGCTACGCAGGGAGAAGCTACCTCCATAGCTACTTTGCGGGACACCATTGATGAATGTGCGGATCGATTCGCCCGACATCCCATTGATATTGACATTGGTGCGAGCCCCTAGACCGCCACTACTGCGGATGCGGGTGCCGGGGAGCCGATCGAGTACTTCGGAAGTGGAAAGGCTGAACTTACTAGAGACATCTAGCTCCAACACATTAACGGAGAAGCCACTCAACTCAGTACGTCGCTTTGCCGACGTACCTGTTACCACGACTGTCCCCAGCTCTGTTTGACTAGATTTCACCTGATAGCGGAGCTCAAGAAGTGGCTTATTCAATGTGATCTTGTGCTGCTCGGGCTCTATGAAGAGAGAGGTGATATTGAGGAGGTACTTGCCACAAGGTATGTCACGTAGCTCAAAGTTACCTTGCTCATCGGTGAGGGTGTGATAAGCTGTGCCGTCGAGCGAAATGGTAATGGCTGCGAGGTCTTCACTCCCGTGTCCCTCCAACCTTCCACGGATTGTACCTACTTTGGGGGATTGAGCTTCTGCCGTAAAACTCAACATCCCACCAATAAGGAGGAGTAAACTAATAACTTTGCAATAGGCATGTCGCTGTATGAAGTTGTATATCACGACCTTTATAGATACACTCATTGTGAAGGGGACTCGATTTTAACGTACTTCACAAAGCTACCCCCATATCTCACACCCCGCAATACCTAAAAGGGGCTATTTCTCTCGTCCTATCACCCCAAGCAATAGCTCGACCAACTTCAGGGAGGACCACGTATGACAATACGTTTGAATACAGAAACAGGGTGCAAATCACATACGTGACTTGCACCCTGCTGTTCTTTTTGCGGAGAGGGAGGGATTCGAACCCCCGGACCCGTGAAGGTCAACGGTTTTCAAGACCGCCGCGATCGACCACTCTGCCACCTCTCCTTGCTTGATGACTGAAGGAATATCCCCCGTCTGTAAGCATGCATCTCTATTGATGCGGTTGCAAAGATACTACATTTTCCTCAATAAACAAGCCCCAGGCGTCAGCTCGACTTCGTAAATCTCACAAGTATCGATTTGTAGGGACGCACGGTCTGTGCGTCCGTCCCCGTTAAGGCGTGACGAGTAACAACTTGACGCTGTAATCTTTAACACAACGGACGCTCCGACGGTTTGCGTCCGACCGTGCAGCCCTACAAAGGGTTACTCGTCTCATCCGATTACCAGATTTGCGAAATCTAGAATACTAGATAGCTGCTAGACCTGAGAAGCCCATGAAGGCCATCGCTAGGATACCAGCGGTGATGAGGGCGATGGGAGTACCCTTCATAGCGCGTGGCGTGCTGCCGGTCTTGGCTAGCTGCTCGCGGATACCAGCGAAGATGACCATAGCGAGGAGGAAGCCGATACCGATGGAGACGGCATACATGAGTGACTCAGCATAGGTGAACTCCTTCTGGATGACGAGGATGGCGACACCCAGTACGCAGCAGTTTGTCGTGATCAGCGGAAGGAAGACTCCGAGCGCCTGATAGAGTGCCGGGGAGATCTTCTTGATGATCATCTCGATCATCTGCACGAGCGTAGCGATGACGAGAATGAAGGCGATAGTCTGCAGGAATTCGAGTCCCAGTGGAACTAATATATAGCTCTGTACGAGCCAGGTGACCATCGTCGCTAGTAGCAAGACGAAGGTGACGGCAGCACCCATACCTGTGGCGGTGGAGACCTTCTTAGAAACACCTAAGAAGGGGCATATACCAAGGAACTGGGAGAGGACTACGTTGTTGACAAAGACAGCAACGATGAATATGATGAGAAATTTCATAGTAGTAAGTGTCTGTGTGGTGGGTAGTGGCTAGGGTTAGCCTTTACGTCTCGTGGGTTGGATCTATTGCTTCTTAGTGATAGCGTGATAGATGCCGATGAGTAGTCCTAGAGCGATGAAGGCTCCCGGAGGCAGCACGAAGAGTAGTGCGGAGAAGTCGTTGGGATAAGCGGTCAGACCAAAGAATGAACCGCCTCCGAGCATCTCGCGTACGATGCCTAGGAGCGTTAGTCCGATGGTGAAGCCTAGTCCGATACCGACACCGTCGAAGAAGGATATGCCGACGCTACTCTTAGAGGCGGTGGACTCGGCACGTCCGAGGACAATACAGTTGACCACGATCAGCGGGATGAAGATGCCGAGACTCTGATCGAGTGCTGGTAGGTATGCCTTGATAATCATCTGTAGTACGGTCACAAAGCCTGCGATCACAACGATAAAGGCGGGGATACGTACCGCATCGGGTATGAGTCGCTTCAGAAGGGAGATCATCACATTGGAGCAGATAAGCACAAAGGTGGTGGCTAGTCCCATGCTGAGTCCGTTGATGGCCGACGTGGTGGTCGCCAAGGTAGGACACATACCGAGGAGAAGCACGAAGGTGGGGTTCTCCGTAATGATACCATTGGTAATTGTCTTGATATACTTATTCATGGCGGTGCATTACTTAGTTGATTCGTTGGCAGAAGCCTCTACAAAGATGCGCTGCGCACGAGCGATGCCTTGTAGGATAGCACGTGAAGAGACTGTAGACTCTGTGACAGCGTCTATAGATCCGCCGTCCTTGCGTAGCTTGAGACTAGAGGGTGTGACCTTCTTGCCGATGAGAGACTTCTTCGAGGGCTTGGTGGTAGCGGGGTCCTGGTTGCCTCCATATTGATTGCTGATGGAGATGAGCTTGCCCTTAGCATTGAGATCAGCGATGGCAAAGGCTGCGAGCGCGCCATTATTGTCAAAGCAGACGAGCATCGGGAGGCAACGCCCCTCGTAGTCATCATCACTGGTAGTGACGACGAGTAGGCCTGTCGCTTCGCTCATATCATTGGTGCCGTAGCTCTGGATCAGCCAAGGAGTGCCTTCGTCGGTGGTGCCACTCTTCGCTTTGTCCACAAGACGATAAGCGGGGAGCAACGTGTTGAAGAGACTGTCGATGACCTCTCGCTCGGGGAGCGCACAGTTGCTCTCTGCGGCTTGAGCGACTGGACTACCTTCACCGACGACGCTCTGATAGACTCGGTAAGCTCGCTCGAGAGCATCGATGAAGGCCCTACTGGAGATGGTTGCTGCGGTGATGGCATCGACCTTACCGCCGTCCTTAGAGACCTTGAGTGGCGAAGCTTGGCTCATATCCAGCCCGCACACGTCACGGATGAGATCAGCACTGGGTGCGGGAGAGGTGAACCACTCCTGTATCTTAGCGCCTAGTCCTGGAGTCTCCTCGTGCTTGAGCACTTTGAAGCCAACGATCTGGCTCTGCATATCAAAGCCTACCATAATATCTATGTGACCAGCAAAGCCCGCATCGGTATAGGTCTCGATGGCATAGCCGACGGGTTGCCCGCCCTGCGTAGCGGGGTAGACGATGAGTGGACGAGGCTCGCTCTCGAGTGCCACAGTGTCTTGCTCTTCGTAAGGATTGTTGTCAAAGGCAGGAACGATCTCCTTGATCGCTTCAACCTTAGCTTTCGTCTCGGCCTGTGCGATGGTGTCTCTGGTCGCTACATTGACCAAGGCTAAGATACCAGCGATGATCAGACAGATGATCCCGAGTGAGAGGATCATATTAGGGAGTGTAGAGGGTAGCTTCTTCATCTTTTAGCCTCCTTTCTAGATTTGACCACATGACCGAAGTGACGTGGCTTGATGTAGTTGTTGAGTAGTGGGGTGAACGCATTCATAATGAGGATGGCAAAGGACATACCCTCAGGGTAAGAGCCCCACAAGCGGATGATGACGGTGAGTAGTCCGATCATACAGCCGTAGATGAGCTGCGCACGGTGCGAGATGGGCGAGGTGACGTAGTCGGTCGCCATAAAGACAGCGCCAAAGAGCAGACCACCGGTCAGTAGGTGGAAGAAGGGACTAGCATACATCGCTGGGTCGTAGAGGTGCATGATGCCACTCAGTACGAAGGCGGAGACGATGATAGCCACGGGCGTATGCCACGTGATGATGCGTCGGATGAGTAGATAAGCTAAGCCGAGGAGGATAGCGATGGCACTCACCTCTCCCATGGAGGAGAAGTTGAAGCCGACGAGGAGCTGCAATGAGTCGGGTAGCTGATCGATAGCTCCTGACTTGAGGATGCCTAGAGGCGTCGCTGCAGAGACCGCATCGGGAGCTTGCTCAGCAAGACGGGCGGGGAGCTTCCACGTGGTCATCTGCGCAGGATAGGAGATGAGGAGGAAGACACGTCCGACGAGTGCGGGGTTGAATATGTTATTGCCCAGTCCGCCGAAGGCCATCTTGCCAATGCCGATAGCGACAACACCCCCCATGAGGACGAGCCACCAGGGGAGTGAGGCGGGGAGGTTGAAGGCTAGGATGACGCCTGCCAGGAGTGCCGAGCCGTCGAGCAGACGGCAAGGGCGATGCAGGAAGAAGCGGGTGATGACCCACTCCGTGAGCATACAGGAGGCTACCGAGATAGCGGTGATAAGTAGAGCGTCTGTCCTAAACTGGTAGAGCATGACGAGGAATGCTGGTATCAAAGCAATCAGCACCCCATACATATTCTTGCTAATGGTGTCACCGCTATGGATATGCGGTGAGGGTGATACGATGACTTGTTGTGCCATAAGCTATATATCGTAGTCGATGATGAGGATCGGTGATCTGTCTCAGTGTGTATTACTTCTTGCGGGCTCGCATGATACCCATGACGGTCTGCTTGCCGACACGTATGTAGTCGAGGAGCGGTCGTCCTGCTGGGCAGGTGTAGCTACAAGAGCCGCACTCGATGCAGTCGGCGATGTAGTTGTGCTCGGTGCTCTCCCAGTCTTTGTAGATGGTGTCACGCATGAGGAAGGCAGGGTTGAGTCCCATAGGGCAGACCGATACGCACTTGCCGCAGCGTATGCAGTCGTGCATCTCGGGACGTGTCGACTCCTTGGCGGAGAGGATGAGTAGTCCTGACGATCCCTTGGCAACGGGGATGTCGGTGCTGACGAGTGCTCGTCCCATCATAGGACCACCGCCGATGATCTTGCCCGGCTCCTCTGCATAACCTCCCGCAGCGTCGATGAGCGTCTGCATAGGCGTACCGATGCGTGCCTTGAAGTTGGACGGACGTGCGATAGCTTGTCCTGTGACTGTGATGATGCGCTCGATGAGCGGCTTGTGCTTCATGACCGCCTCGTAGATGGCGAAGGTGGTCCCGACGTTCTGCACGATAGCACCCGTAGAGATAGGTAGTGCGCCTGAGGCGACCTGCTTGCGGATCAGGGCGTCGATGAGCTGCTTCTCGCCGCCTTGCGGGTAGCGCTTCTTGAGCGGTACGACGGCGATGCTGTGTCCCTCGGGGAGGAACTCCTTGGCACGCTCCGCAGCGTCACGCATGATGCGTATAGCATCGGGCTTGTTGTTCTCAATGCCTATGAGCGTGCGGGGAGCATTGGCAGCCTTCATGATGATCGCGCAGCCGACCATGATCTCCATCGCCTTGACACGCATGAGCGCATCGTCACTCGTGAGGTAAGGCTCACACTCGACGGCGTTGATGATGACGTAGTCAGCACTCTGGCCAGGAGGAGGCGACAGCTTGACATGCGTTGGGAAGGTCGCACCGCCCATACCGACGATACCCATCTCCGCGATGCGGTCGATGATCTGCTTGGCATCCAAGTCGGTCTCAGTGATGAGCGTGTCTGTCTGGTCAATGTAGTCCTCCCACTCGTCGCCCTCGACCTTGATAAAGATGGCGGGCTTCTTAAAGCCACTGGCGTCAGTGATCTGGTCGATCTTGGTAACGGTACCAGAGACGGAGGAGTGGATATTTGCCGAGACAAAGCCTCCTGCTTTGCCTAGGAGTGTACCTACGCGCACCTTGTCGCCCTTGTTGACGACAGCGGCGGCAGGCGCACCGATATGCTGTGCTAATGTGATGACCACCTCGTCTGGAGGAGCGACAACGGTGATAGGTACCCCGGCGCTGATCTTATGGTCATGGGGATGGATACCCCCTATTCTAAATGTCTTTGCCATAGCTTCGTGTTAATCTTTCTGAGGTACAGATGCTGTTGAGGAGGTAGCAGCAGGAGCTGCAGAGGCAGCGGCTGTTGCCATGGCGGGAGCAGGCTTGTCGGCTGGCGCTGGCTTTTCTGCAGGTTCTTTGCGTGGCGGGAAGTTGATCTCATGGATAGCTCCCGTCGGGCACTCGGCCGCACACTTGCGACATAGACGACACTTCTGATGGTCTATGTAAGCGAGATTGTTCTCTATCGTGATTGCCTCAAACTGGCATACCTTAAAGCACTTGCTACATCCGATACAAGCGTTGGCGCAAGCCTTACGTGCCACGCCACCCTTGTCTTTATTGACACAGCTGACGTAGATACGGCGTCCCTTGGGACCTTTCTTGCGTAGCTCGATGATCATCTTCGGACAAGCTTTGACACACGCTCCACAGGCGGTACACTTATCTTCGTCCACCTCGGGGAGGCCCGTCTCGGGATTCATGTGGATCGCATCAAAGTCGCACACAGCGACACAGTCTCCATTGCCTAGACAGCCGTAGCTACAGCCCGTCTCGCCACTGTACAGAGTCGACTCGATCTTGCAGCTCTTAGCTCCTATATAAGTATTGACTCGTGGACGCGCCTCGCAGGTCCCGTTGCAGCGCACGACCGCTACGAGCGGGTCGCTCTTGGCAACGGTCTGGCCGAGGATCTCTGCCACCTTGGTCATGACTGGCTCTCCGCCTACGGGGCACCAGAGCCCTTCGAGAGAGGAGGCTTCGCAGCAAGCCTTAGCAAAGCCGGCACAGCCAGGATGGCCGCAGCCACCGCAGTTGGCCTGAGGAAGGACCTCAGCGACCTCTCCGATGCGCGGATCTTCTTTTACTTCAAACTTCTTGGAGGTGATAAAAAGTAGGACGGCACTGATGAGTGCTATCACTACAAGAACAAGTATGGTGGGTAGTATTGTCATAGGAGTGTGTATGAACTTACTTTTTTCGCACGGTAAAGGCAAAGGTTCGCTCAAACCGGTCACGTAAGAGCCATAGCAGGAGCATATATGCGGCGGCTACACCCAGAGCGATCAATATCTGAGCCAGCGTACCTACCTCTAGGTAGCTTAAGATGATGGTTACAGCAATGATGAGAATGGTAGGAACGATCATCGTGAGAAGTACAGCACGCATGCCCAGCGAGCTACGCATCTCGAGGGAGACTTGGTCACCGACAGCCACCTCGCCAGGCAGCTGCGAGCGATCGAGCGTGATCGTCTCTAGACGGCTCTCTGAGGCGTGGCAATGCCCTGCAGCCTCGCAGTTACTACAAGCAGATGGGCGTAGCACCGTGAGACGCACCTCTCCACCTTCTATGGCAGTTACGGTAGCATTTCGCTCTATACATTCAGACTTCATCGGCTCTGTCATTCACATTGCAACAACCTTCGCATTCGCAAAGGTAGCAATAAATAATTAGTCTAAGTATGGTAGTCGGGCACGAGATGCTGTATGGCATCCCTCAGCAGCAGTGCTATCAGAGCCTTCTACCGACTCTCACAAAAGGCGGTGATAGCCTCTATGAGCTTCGCATTGTCTGTCGCATCACGGGAGGTGATACGTACCATCTCACCCTTGATCCCTCGTAGCTTGGTCGCATCGTAGAGCGCTATATTGTGCTCTTCAAGCAGATACTTGATCAGCTCAGCTGCTGTGGCACAGTGTATCTGAACAAGGAAAAAGGGTGCGTCGCTCGGCATCACCTCGATACCATCTATCTGGCGAAGCTTGGTCTCTAGCTCGAGGGCATTGCGCTGCCACTTACGGATCGGGAGTGTAAACTGTGCGGGGTGAATCAGGATATACTTCGCCACCTCGACCGCCATCGTGCTGACAGACCACGGGTCGACTACTTTTTCTATCTCCTTGACAACTTTCTTGTCAGCTGTCACATAGCCGATGCGCAGTCCTGGCAAGCCGTATGTCTGTGTGAATGAACTGACGAAGATAATGTTGGGGTGGCTCTTCACATCACTGAGCGTAAGCGTAGGCTGTGTCGTAAAGGTTGCGTACGACTGATCTATCACAAAGTAGACCGATGGGTAACGCCCTATGAGATCCAACAACTCAGCACGAGAACGCAAGCGTCCTGTAGGATTATTTGGCGAGCAGATCCAGCAAAACTCTTGTCCCTCGAGCTTTATCTCCTGCGTCTCGAGATCTTCTGGCAGATAGGTTAGCTGCCAGCCGTACCGCTTGGCGGCAAGCTCGTAGTGCTGGTATGAGGGGACGAGGATCACACCTTTCTTTCCTGCGAAAGCCTCTGCGATTGCGTAGAAGGCGGCCGTACGACCAGGCGTGATCACTATATTGTCTACATGCAGCGCGTTGCGCTTGGAGATCATAGTGCGCAGCGTCTTGTAGTCGCTCTCGGGGTAAAAGCGCATCATCTCGACCATACGATCGTTGAGATGCTCTGAGAGCTTCGTCAGCTCAGGGGCAAACCAGGTAGAGGTGTCAAACTGTAAGGGTGGACACGCTGTAGTTGTAATGCTTGGAGTGTTCTTTTTCATCGTACTAGGCTTATTTAGACAGCTAAGTGTGCGCTGTGAATGTTATTTCTTAGATACTTTGTTCTGTAGTTGCTCGGCAAAGGAGACTAGCTCAGGCGTATGCAGCGCCTCGTATAGCTCCTCCTTATTATATAGTGGTCTCTCGCTAGCCTCGTCTACATGGAGTAGGAGCTTGTAGCAGAGGATGCGCAGGCAACGATCCCGGATCGTCTCCTCCGAGAGAGTCCCCGCACGATAAGCCGAGAGCAGCTCCTCGTAGCTCGCCAGCGGATCTAGAGGCCCGAGGAGCAAGTCATTACCCGCTAAGATGGCAGCCACAGATATAGGCAAACCCTCCGCACGCTGTACGCCTCGCATCTCCAGTCCATCGGTAAAGATGAGCCCCTTGAAGCCCAACTGCTCACGCAGCAAGCCCGTCACGATAGCGTGACTCAACGAGGAGGGACAGGTCACGTCAGGCTCCAGAGCCGGCACCGAGAGATGCGCTACCATGATGCCCCCGAGGCCAGCCTCTATGTAGGCGCGGAAGGGTGCTAGCTCCACCCGCTCGAGCTCCTCTAGGCTGCCCGACACGGTGGGGAGCGTCTTATGCGAATCCTTGTCCGTATTGCCATGCCCGGGGAAGTGCTTAGCGACCGACAATACCCCGCCATCCTCTAGACCCTTTGCCAAGGCTAGTCCATGCGAGATCACAATGTCGGGCGTAGCACCTAGACTGCGGGTGCCGATGACCGGGTTCTTCGGATTATTATTGACATCCAGCACGGGAGCAAAGCTCACATGGATGCCCATCACACGGCACTGCTGCGCCATATGCTGCCCGAGGGTGTACATCTCCTCAGGCGTGCAGTGGTCCGCCAGCAGCTTCATACGTGGATAGCGTATCGTCCCCTGGAGGCGCATCGCCAGCCCCCACTCGGCATCGGCCGTAATCAGCAGAGGTGTGCGTGTGCGCTCCTGTAGGAGACGGGTCAGCCGATACTGGTCGTAAGGCTCCCCCTTGCGAAAGAGGATACCACCAGGATGAATCTTGTCGATAAGCTGCAGATAGCGCTCACGCGAAGCCGAATCATAGCGAGGCTCCCAGATCGGGATGATCAGCTGACCGATCTGCTCCTCGATGGTGAGCGTGTTGAGCCAGTCGCTAGCGACACGAACGAGCGAGTCTGATGTGCGCTCACTCGCCTCCACAAGATGTGTCGGCAGTTGCTGTGCCGTGGTAGTACCGCCAGCGCAGCTGACCAGCATCCCCAGCGACATACCAAGGACAGTAAGACGCCGCATAGGCTGCCCGCCTCGTAGTCGCTCTCCGAGCGAAATGAGCCAGTACTCTAACTGGATTGTAAACTTCATACTGCAAAGATAAGCTTATCTGCGCAAAGAAGCTCCATACCCCGCCCAGCACGAAGACTCCGTAAGCCCCATCACTAGCCTGCCCAACGCTCTAACGAGTAAGCCGTAGTAGGGATACATCGTTGAGACCCTACTGCGGGGTTAGCTGCGCCTCAGATCCATTCGACTCACACCGATCTACTCCGAATAACAAGCGACTGTTGCATAAAGGCGAATCGCTGTGTTGCTTTCGGGATTCGGCTTCGGTCACATACGGATGTATGCTCCCTTCAGACCTCACCCTCAGCGCCTTGCGCTTCATCCTTTCTGCAAAGTCTAGACAATCATGCAAGCAAGATTGTGAGACTGTTGACTTTTGCAACAGTCTCATCAAGCGACGAGGGAGACCACCGACTGTGTGCGGTGATCTCCCTCGCGAAGTGATAAGGTCCTAATGGACCGTCGTTATAGTCTTACTTGACGATGCGCGTCGTGTAGTTGCCGACGAGTACGATGTAACCACCGGCAGGTAGTGCGCTGATGTCAAGGGCGTGCTCCGTGCTCGAGAGCAGTAGCTGACCCGTGTAGTCGTAGAGACGTACCTCAGTACCCTCAGTAGCACCAGTCACCTCAAGACGTGTACCACCGTTGGTCACGTAAGCGACGATCTGGTTCTGTGTCAGCTGCTCGACAGCTCCACCCAGCTTGAAGGTTGCCTTGATCGTGGTAGCCTCCGTGACTGTAAAGCTGTACTTGAAGCCACCGCCAGTTAGGTTGACGAGAGCTGCATCACCAGCCTTGATCGTAGTATTGTTGACCTGGAGTGTCTCCAGCTCATACTTAGCTGCAGGCTTCACCTCGACATACATCTTGGTGTTCACAGCCACAGCTGTACCACTCTCGACAGCTGTACCATTCTCCTTGTAGAGCTTTACGGTACCAGCCTCTGCACTTGGCAGTACAGGCGCTACAGTGACAGCGTACTCAACAGGCTTGGTAGACTTAAAGGTCACCTTGACGTTGGTATCCTTCATGAGCGTGACGTAGTAGTAGTCTTTACCATATGTAGAGACGGGCTCGCCATTGACTCGCCACTCATCGATCTCGTAGTTCTCATCAGGCGTTGCTTGGACTCTGATCATCGTACCAGCTGCGATCTTGGCGCCACTCTCGATGGGCTCCATGTCAACCGTAGCCGTTACCGTACCACCCTTACCAGCCTCAAAGGTGAAGGTGTAGTCCTCATTAGGTACCTCCTTCTTGCTAAAAGTAGCTAGAACTGTAGCATCACCCTTTACGGTGAATTTGTAGACAGTACCCTCTCCTGAGAGAGATGCTGCAGGGACAGCCTCCCCATTATTCGTATAGGTTACTTGGTATGCATCAGAGAGGAGAGTTGCTGTGAACGTTACAACCGTACCGATAGGCAGATCCTTGGTGTCACCGTCAAATATGGAGCGAACCATATCAGCACCGGGTTCCTTATAGTTACCAAAAATAAAGCCTCCCGTACCCTCTACCTTAAAGGTAACCTTAGCCTTGTCGGTAGGCTCTGGAGTAGTCTTCTTGGAGAAGAGGGCTTGTATAGAAGCATCCTCATTAGCCCTAAAGGTGTAGACAAGACCATCCTCTGAGAGAGCCTCTTCGGGAACGATGTCACCATTGTTCATGTAGACCACCTGATAGCCCGGCGTATAGATCATAGCCTTTAGCGTGACGACACTACCTACTGGTATATCATCTTCTCCGTATATACTTTGAGACTCATCAGGTCTATCGGGGGCGACATACTTCGTTGTGATATATCCGAGTGCACTGTCGAATTCAACCTTTACATGGACTGTCTCATACTGTGGAGTATCCTTCTTCTTCTGGATCTTTGCAACTATAGTTGTATAGCCATCTACCGTGAAGGTGTAAGAATTCTTACCCTCAGAACCTGGGACGACCTCATCGTCACTATCAATCCAGTGCTTGACCTCGTAGCCTTCGTCAGGTGTTACGGTCAGCACGACTTCTGTGCCAACAGCAAGCTCATCACCACTTTCGAAGGGTTTCCCATTTGCCGTGCCAGTGATCGTAGCATGATCACCGCAGCTGTATGAGACTTCAAAAGTCTTAGCCTTGAGGACTGGCTTTACCGTGATATCGCTCGTGACTTTGATCGTCTTATTGTTGGGGTACTGACCTTCTTCTAGCTCCTGACGCTGGTCATTGATCAGCCAGTAGTCCATTTTGTAGCCCTTCTTAGGAACTACCGCAAAGGTTACATCAGATCCAGACTCTACGGACATACCATCTCTTATCAGTATCTGCTTACCCTCACTATTAACAGTGTATGCCATTAGCATACCCTGCTTAGCATCAGGACTTACCATCGTGATCTTATACATGGTAGGCTGTGGAGCAGCCGTCTTCTTAGTTCTGGCAAATACATCTGCAGGACCTTCTACCGTGAAGGAGTAAGTGGTCAGACCCTTAGTACCCTCGATAGGATTATTGTCTGCATCTGCCCAGTGCATAATCTCATAGCCATCTTCAAGTGTTACGGTCAGCACGATCTTTGTGCCAGCTGCAAACTTGTCACCACTTGTGAAGGGCTTATCATCTGCCGTACCTGTGATCGTAGCATGCTTGCCACAGTCGTACTTGATTGCAAAGGTCTCTGCAGGAGTCTCACTCTTCTTGAGGACTGGCTCTACCTTGAGATCGCTCTCGAGGGTGATGTTGAGCGGATTGCTCATCTTGTCAGACTTGACATCATTGATCTTCCAGTAGTCAAGCTCGTAGCCCTCCTCAGGATTTACCTGGAAGGTAAGCTTTGTGCCTTCCTCTAGCTCCGTGACCGCCTCTGTGAGCAGACGATCCTCTTGAATCTCTGCATCATGGTAAGAAGCGATCAAGGCACCCTGCGTAGCATCAGGCTGTACCATCGTTACCGTGTACATCGTAGGCTCTGGAGCGGTCTTAGACATGAGGATAGGCTCTACCTTGAGATTGCCCTCCACCTTGCGTGTAAGCTGGTTAGGATTGCCTGCGCTAGGATCCACACGCTGATCATTGATCAGCCAGTAATACATCTCGTAGTCCGTAGCGGGCTCTACTGAGAAGAAGATCTCTGTTCCTGCCGTTGCTTTGAACTCGCCCTTATAGGTCTTATCGCCTACATGAGCCGTCAGAGTACCTTGTCCCTCTTGAGGCTGAACCATCGTGATCGTATACTCGACGGCTGCGGCACCCTTCTTCTTAACGATAGGCGTTACCGTGATACCGGTTGCATCCTCAACGGAGACAGCTTTCGTATTAGGGTCATCATAAGGTTCAATCGTCTGAGTCTCATCATTGACCTTCCAGGAAACTACTTCATAACCTTCATCAGGCGTTGCCACGAAGCTAACAGTCGCACCAACAGGTACCTCGTCACCATCAGCGACTGAGACAGGCTCTTCTTTGTCTTCGTCATAGTAGGAGGCAGATATCGTACCATGCTCTACTCCCTGCTCATCCTGAGGATTATTCATCGTGATCTTGCCCTTTTCAACAGGATCTGTACCTGGATCGGGATTCAACTCGTCCTTCTTCATGACAGGAGCGACCTTGACATTTTCCGTTAGTACGATGGTAAGAGGGCTGCTCAGGTCGTCAGATTTAACGTCATTGACCATCCAGTAGTCTAGCTTCCAGCCTGTATTAGCATCTGCGTAGAACAAAATCTTTGTGTTCTCAGGATAGCTTGTTCCACTCTCAACCTTCGATCCATCCTCTGTAGTAGCGGAGAAGTAACCCTGCTCTGCAGGTATACTGCCTAGCGTTACCGTGTACTTCGTAGGCTGTGGAGCAGCCTTAGCCTTAGCAACAGCTGATAGCGTGACAGGACCCTTAACTATATAGTAAAGCATTCCATTCGTTGAAGGCGTTTCCACACCATCAACGAGGAAGTGATCTAGCTCATATCCTTCGTTAAAGGTAGCAGAGATACGAAGCTGAGTGTCAGCAGGGACCTCATCACCACTCTGTACTTTAGTCGAGAGATAAGAGATACCGTACTCCACATTTAGAGTACCGTGCTCAAACGGCGTGATGGTGACGATACACGGCTGTACCTTCTCTATGACCGCTGCGATGGTCATATCAGAGTTAGCGGTTTCGAGTATACGAGGGAGTTTTAGATTGGTAGGTACCTTCTTATTACCATTGATGAGGAAGTGCTTGAACTGATACCCAGAGTTTACAGTAGCGCTGATATCCAGTGAAGCACGTGCGTTAACACGAGAACCTGAGTTTACTACTGCAGATGGATAGCCGCTCTTTACCGTAAGCGTGCCACCCTCAGGCTGCTCATAGGTGACTAAGTAGCCAGATGCTGGAGGGTTTAAGCTCTTGAGCTTGACAGAAACCTCGACATCCTTCGTTACCTGATAGTATTTGCTATAGCGTGTAAACTGACTGGTAGAGGGCGCTATCTTCTGCCCATCTATGAGCCAATAATCGATGTCATAGCCTTTAGCAGGCGTTACCGCCATTCCAATCTGAGTACCCGAATCAACTTTGTCTCCCGACGTAAGTTCCTTGCTAGTCTTCATGTTTGTCACTCCCAGAGTTCCACCTTCTGTAGGCTGCGTGATAGTGACGGTGCAGGGAGTAGCTGGGACGACCTTGGCAGAGATGGTCATATTGCCTTCAACCTTCTCATTAGCAGTCGAAGTGAACGGCTTTTCGACCCCATTGATGATGTAATGCGTGACAGAGTATCCATCTTCAGGGGTAATCCCGATGGCTAGAGTGGTGTTTTTATCAACCAAGTCCCCGCTTATTACCTTATGGAGTGACGGGAAGGTCCCGTAGAACACCGTAATGGTGGCATGCTCCACCTGATTGATGGTTATTGTGCACTGTTCTGTCTGCGCCTGCGCCACAAAGGGCATCAGCAGAAAAGCACCCAACAACGCCAAAATAGATAACATTCGTTTCATAAGCGTATGTATTTAAGTGTAAGTGATTAATATATCTTCGTGTGTTTAGTAGATGAAGAGGAAAAGGTGAGTAGGGGGCTGAGGTACTCCAAAGGCACCTATCTCTCTTCACGGGGCTAAGGTAATAAAAAAACAAGACCTAAGCAAATAATGTAGAATATCCCCAATCTCCCTTCGAAGTCCCCAACATCACCTCCGGGGCAGCCAAAATTTCTTCGGAGGAATTTGGAAATTTCCAGCGAACTATTTCGAGATTTCTTCGGAGGTATTTCGGATTTTTTCGGAAGAATCAAATGAACCTTCGGAAGAATCAAACGATAAGTCCGAAGAATTTTTTCGTCCCTCCGAGGGAAATGAAAAATATCCACGGAAGAAATCCCCAAATAGCTCCGAAGAAATCAAAAAGTAGTCGTATCAAAGCAATACGAGTAACGATTTGTAGGGACGCACGGCTAGTGTCTAGCGGGAAGGCGTCCGTTGTGTCAAAGGTTACAGCGTCAAGTTTGTATCAACTGTTACTGCGTTGTGGTTTTGACGGGGACGGACGCCCTCCGACTCGACACTTCCGTGCGTCCCTACAGGGCGCAGTGAAATGGTCGATGGGGGAGGGCACGTTTCGCTGTACTACAACGGACGCACAGACCGTGCGTCCCTACAAATCGTTACTCGTTGGGTCGTTACACGTCAACTGTTACTGCGTCGTGGTTTTGACGGGAACGGACGCACAGACCGTGCGTCCCTACAGGAGTCGTCTCTGCGTGTCCCTACGACGGGCTACACGTCTTGCTGTACTACAACGGACGCACAGACCGTGCGTCCCTACAAATCGTTACTCGTTGGGTCGTTACCCGTCGGGTCATTACACAATACCAAATAAAATAGGTATCTTTGTGGACGAATCATTTACTACGGACTTTACTAACAACTTTATTACCTATATATAGTATGAAGAATTTGGACTGGTCATC
>CABUDK010000007.1 GCA_902490315.1 uncultured Porphyromonas sp.
TCAAGCTGATCGAAGATCAAGATGTAGCACTCCTAGACTACAAGATCTACGACAAGGATCGTAATCTACTAGAACCAGAGAAGTGACAACGAGCTACCCACACTCCTTCATCGTGTGGTAGTTCTTAATATAAATAGAAGAGTCCCTACGAGAGCGTATTTGCTCCTCGTGGGGACTCTTTTGTTATTAGCCCTAGTCAGATCTTGCAGCCGCAAGCTTAGCATGACGATAACGGGGATACACGGTACGAGTATCGCTACACAGTGGCTACAAATTGTCTCTTATTACGCCTACATCTCGGATGATTCGGATTCTTCCCGAGGAATTTCCCAAATAGCTCCCGAGGAAATTTCTATTTCCTCGGAGGAAAGAAAAAATTCTTCGGAAGAAACAAATGAAACTTCGGAAGAATCAAATGATAAGTCCGAAGAGTTTCACCATTTCCTCGGGAGAAAATCAAAAACATCTCCCGAGATATTTGAAAATTCATCGGGAGAGATTGAGATGAGCCCGCTCAGTCCATATTATTATAATGAGTCAGCTGTGCAAGTCGAGGTGGCTGGTATCGTTATCTCAAGATTATTTCGTACATTTACGGAGCCTAAAATGCGGAGGTGCGACCTTATCGCAAGCTTCGCTCTAGGCATTAACAATATAACGTGCTAGTAATGAGCTATAAATCGTTTTCTATCCAAGATATCCGGACCGCTTCCATGGCGAGTCAGGTGCCTTGGTCTGCTCCTAGCCTATCCACTCTTCCCATGACAAAAAAAATAAAACAATATAATGACGAACGAATGGCAATACACTCCCTTCACCCGAGAGGAGGAGGTGGGTGGCTCTCAACTGGCGCATGCCTTGAGAATACCCGCTGTGGCGGGACGCCTACTCTATCGTCGCGGTATACGTACAGAAGCAGATGCACAGCGATTCTTTCACCCATCGCTAGAGGATCTGCACGACCCCTTTCTGATGCAAGATATGGATCTGGCGGTCAAGCGTCTCAACAAGGCGCTAGGACGCAAGGAGCATATCATGATATACGGCGACTACGATGTAGATGGCACTACGGCTGTATCTCTAATCTATAAGTACCTCCGCTCGGCGGGGTGTAGCGAGCATCTGCTGAGCTACTACATCCCCGGACGAGACGATGAGGGGTACGGCGTATCCTATCGGGGCGTGGATTATGCCCACAAGATAGGTGCGACTCTAATCATCGTGGTGGATTGTGGCATCAAGGCTATCAAAGAGATAGCCTATGCTAAGACGTTGGGGATAGACTTCATCATCTGCGACCACCACCACCCAGACGACCAGCTGCCAGATGCGGCAGCCGTCCTAGACCCTAAGCGACCAGACTGTCACTACCCCTTTGAGGAGCTCTGTGGGTGTGGCGTCGCGTTTAAGTTTATGCAGGCCTTTGGGATGAATAATGGGTTCCCCTCGGCTTCGCTCTTTAAGCTCCTAGACCTGGTCGCTGTGAGTATTGCAGCTGATCTGGTCTCTGTGATGGATGAAAATAGAATCTTGGCGCACTATGGACTCCGTCAGCTCAATCGCAATCCCTCGATGGGGCTCAAGGGGATCATCAAGACTTGTGGTCTCGAAGGGCGTAAGATCACGATGTCCGACATCATCTACAAGATCGGGCCGAGGATCAACGCCTCGGGACGTATGATGAATGGCCGCGAGGCGGTCGATCTGCTCCTGAGCAATGATGCTAAGACGACAGCCCGCATGAGCGAGCTGATCGATGAGTACAACGTGCGTCGTCGCGAGCTAGACCGCTCTACGACCGACGAGGCTATGCAGCTCCTACAAGTCAATCCTGAGCTGGCACATCAGCCCATCGTAGTCCTCTACCAGCCTGACTGGCACAAGGGGGTCATAGGAATCGTTGCCTCTCGTGTGGCGGAGTATACCAATAGACCGACGATCGTGCTGACTGGCACGAGCGACCGGATCGTGGGCTCGGCGCGAAGTGTCGGCGGGATAGACATCTACAGCATCATCGAGGAGGCTAGAGATCTGCTCCTAAACTTCGGTGGGCACACCTATGCTGCTGGGTTGACACTCTTGCCGGACAAGCTACCCGACTTCCGCGCTTACATACAGGGAGTCAATGCCGTGACAACTAGTGATCGAGCACAGTCCACACCGATAGAGATCGATGCCGAGATAGAGCTTCGTGAGGTGACGCAGAGACTCTACACGACGATACAGCGCTTTGCTCCGTATGGACCGGACAACTACCCGCCGCTCTTTGTGACACAGCAACTCTATGACGGAGGGGCTAGCAGAGCTGTGGGACGCAATAGCGAGCACTTTAAGGTAGACGCTATACCTACACTGGGATCCAAGAAGCATTGCCCAGGGATAGCCTTCAACCAAGCACCCGCCTTCCGCTTTATGAAGAAGTCTTCGGCAGGAAGAGCAATTGCACCCTTTGCCCTTGTCTACCAAATAGATGAGAACCACTTTAACGGAATTGTCTCCCTACAGTTACTGATCAAGGATGTCAAGCCACAACGACCTGGAGAGGACCTCTTTGCCTCCCAGCGATGAGGCAGCAGGCAACTCCTCTGGGCGTAGCGAAGCTGTCGACTGGGACTTGCTCCTCGAGGAGCAGGCTGACTTGTGGAGTGATGCTGCGACCGATCCGAGAACGGAGACCGAGCGTGAGCAACTAGGTGAGGAGCCCCCTCAGCAGGCGACCGACAGACCAGAGACGCCGCAGACCGCCTCTGCGGACGACGAGCAGACCCCGCTAGAGGTACTCCATCGCTATTGGGGCTACCCCGCTTTTCGTCTCAAGCAGGCGGAGATCATCGACAGCGTCTTGGCGGGGCGAGACACGCTCGGGCTGCTACCTACGGGTGGGGGTAAGAGTATTACCTTTCAGGTACCGACGATGCTCCACGACGGGCTGACGCTCGTTGTCACGCCGCTCATTGCTCTCATGAAGGATCAGGTAGATGGCCTCAACAAGCGGGGTATGTCTGCCGTGGCTATTCACTCAGGCATGGAGTACAAGGAGATCCATCGTGCCTTGGACAATTGTCTGTATGGTGGGTGCAAATTTCTTTACCTTTCCCCTGAGCGACTGAGCTCACCACTCTTTCTCGCCTGTCTACCCGAACTACCGATACAGTTGATCGTGGTGGACGAGTGTCACTGTATCTCGCAGTGGGGTTACGACTTCCGCCCTAGCTATCTGAAGATTGCAGAGATACGTCGCTACTACCCTACTGTGCCCCTGCTAGCACTCACAGCGACCGCCACGCCTGAGGTGGTCGCCGATGTGATGGCTCGTCTGAGCTTTCGTGAGCCGCATGTCATCAGTAGTTCTTTCGCACGGGACAACCTGCAGTATATCGTACGTCCTACGACAGACAAGGCGACGGAGCTCCTCCATATCCTCTCCTCGACGACTGGTAGCGCGATCGTCTACTGTCGCAATCGCAAGAAGACGCAAGAGCTGGCTGAGATGCTACAAGAGGCGGGCGTATCAGCACACTACTACCATGCGGGGTTGACGCATGCTGAGCGAGAGATCAAACAAAACGCTTGGATGGCGGGAGAGGTGCGTGTGATGGTCTGCACGAATGCCTTCGGCATGGGCATCGACAAGCCTGATGTGCGTCTCGTCGTGCACTGGAGTATGCCCGTGGCTCTGGAGGAGTACTTCCAAGAGGCAGGGCGTGCGGGGCGAGACGGGCTGCGTGCTTTTGCCGTGGTACTATATGAGCGGCGAGATCGTGGCATGCTCCAGCAGCGGGTGCAAAACGAATTCCCCGACAAAGCTTACATTCGCGACATCTACGACACCCTCTACAGCTACCTAGGGATAGGTCTCGGTGAGGGCATGGAGCGCAGCTACGAGATAGACCTAGAGGCTTTTGTACGTGCGGAGCATCTACACCCGATACGTAGCCTGAGTGCCTTACATATCCTCGAGCTGGCGGGTGCCTGGGAGCTACTTCTCGATGAGGCACGCTCACGACTCATCGTAGAGGTTTCTAGAGAGGAGCTCTACTACATCCGAGGCTTGTCCGCCCAAGATGACAAGGTGCTACGAGCTGTCTTGAGAAACTACTCGGGACTCTTTGCCGACTACGTCTTCATCGACGAGCGGACACTCTCCATACAGACGCACCTGACGGGGGAGGAGGTCTACGACAGCTTGGTTAGGATGAGCCAGCGAGGCATCATTCACTATATACCAAGAAAGCGCTTGCCCCGTATCCTCTTCTACACACGGCGGGAGCGCAAGCATCACTTCCTCATACCCAAAGAGGTCTACGAGCTGCGCAAAGGAGCAATGACCAAGCGGCTCACCGCCACGATCGCATACCTAGACGGTCAGCAGGGCTGCCGACAGGCTATGCTCCTACACTACTTCGGTGAGGAACTGGCGGAGCCGTGCGGACGCTGTGACCTTTGTCTAGCTCGTAAGGCGCGCGCCCAGCGTAGTGAGGAGGCATTGGAGACGCGACTCAAAACTCTTCTAAAGCAATTGGAGGTGCCTTCGCTTACTTTGCAGACTTTGGCGAAGAGGCTTGAGGTCAAGCCGAAAGCTTTGCTCCCGATCCTTCAGAAGCTCCTCGAGGAGGACGACCGCTACCGCACCGACGGGGTACACCTATACAAGAATAAGTAATGATCACAACATGATCCTACACCCACACGCTAAGATCAATCTCGGGCTGCGTATCCTACGCCGCCGACCTGACGGCTACCACGACATAGAGAGCTGTATGCTCCCCATTGGCTGGGCGGACCGGCTCATGGTAGACATCGCGACAGAAGCTACAGAGGACTCGTACGAGATCGCTGGTCTAGCAGGCGAGCTGCCCATCGAGCGCAATCTGATCTACAAAGCGGTGCAGCTACTCAGAGCGCACTACCCGGAGATACCTCCGCTACGGCTCAAGCTTGAGAAGGTGATCCCAACAGAAGCTGGTCTCGGTGGTGGCTCGGCCGATGCCGCCTACACGCTTTTAGCAATCAACGAACTCTGCCGTTTAGGACTCTCCACAGTGCAGCTAGAGACGTTGGCGGGGGAGCTAGGGAGCGACTGCCCATTCTTCATACAGTCACGCCCCACACTGGTCACAGGCCGTGGCGAAAGGCTCACACCGCTCACCATGCCGTCTGCACTCCTCGGCAAATGGCTACTCGTCGTCAAGCCACCCATCGGCATGAGCACCGCCGAAGCGTACCGACAGGTGACACGCTACCCCGAGGCAGAGGGTGAGCTCGTCGCACTACTAGAGCAGCCGATAGAACAGTGGCGAGAGCTGATCGTCAATGACTTCGAGCCCGTCGTCTTCGCACACTATCCCGAGCTAGCCACTCTATGTGACACGCTCTACCATCATGGCGCCATTTATGCCGCCATGTCCGGCTCAGGCACAGCGCTCTACGGCGTCTTCGACGACAACCCGCTACTAGACGCCACCGCACCGCTCGCCACCCACTTCGCCGATCTCCCCGTCTGGGTCGAGCGCTTCTCCCTCCCAGCAACTACCGGTATCTAGTCCGACCCACAAGGGGGGGGCAATCTTCTACTACATTCTTCCATTAAAAGTACTAGGGTCAAAAAAGTTCCGTGGTAAATCTGAAATACTTCCGGAGAAAAAAGAAATTCTCCACGGAGGAGCGAGAAAATACTTCGGACTTATGATTTCATTCTTCCGAAGTTTCATTTGATTCTTCCGAAGAAATTTTCCATACCTCGGTGGAAAATAAAAAATCCCCACGGAGGAATTTCGAGATTCTCTCCGAGGAGATTTGAGACCTTGCTGATTATATGTCAACCCCCACTCTAGAAACCGCAACGCTTGCCTCTAGATTCTCAAAAAGTAGGAAGCGATACCTAGTATTAGGTAGTCGTCAGAGAAGGTCGCTCGGTCAGCTTTCAGTATCTTTGTGGCGCATGAAATTGTCGGAGTTACATAATGGCGACCGAGCTCGTATCCTGTCGGTCGGTGGGCATGGAGCCTTTCGCAAGCGTATCCTAGAGATGGGCTTCGTGCAGGGGCAGGTCGTGGAGGTGATCCAAGCGGCTCCGCTGAGGGATCCTATCTACTATCGGCTGATGGACTACAACGTCTCGCTGCGTCGCAAAGAGGCGGGACTCATCACGGTAGAGCTCATCGATCAGTCGTCCTCTGCGGAGGAGCTGCCACCGCTGGCACATACGTTCGTACAGGGTGGTGCAGGAGCATCACTTACAGAGAGCGCAGCCTCCGATCGTGTCGCCATCTCCCGCTCGCTGCGGGTAGCACTCATAGGCAATCCCAACAGCGGCAAGACGACCCTCTTCAACCATGCCAGTGGGGCGCATGAGCGTGTCGGCAACTACAGCGGGGTGACCGTCGAGGCAAAGGAGGCACACTTCGACTATCAAGGCGTTCGCTACGAACTGATTGACCTCCCCGGCACCTATTCGCTATCACCCTATTCGCCTGAGGAGCTTTACATCCGCGACTACCTGACCAACGAGGAGACACGTCCCGATGTGGTCATTGATGTGCTTGACGCAACGAACCTAGAGCGTCAGCTGTACCTAGCCGTACAGGTGCGTGAGATGGGCATCCCGATGGTTACGGCACTCAACATGTGGGACGAGTTCGAGCAGAAGAAGAACCAACTCGATGTGCAGCAGCTCTCTCATCTCCTAGGCACGCCGATGGTGCCGACCATTTGCCGTAAGGGTGTGGGCGTCTTCGAGCTTTTTGACAAGGTGCGTCAGCTCGTTGACGAAAATCTCTACGCCGATCGTCGCTTCCTGCAGATCAACTACGGGACTGACCTTGAGCAGAGCATAGCAACCCTTCAGGCGAAGCTCATCGAGCATGCGACCTTCCCCGATCATCTATCCCCCCGCTACTTAGCGGTCAAGCTCCTCGAGGGAGACCCGCACACGCATAGCTTTATCAAGCAGCAAGCGAAAGGTGAGTACCTCCTTACCGCCACAGCCTATGAGGAGAACAGACTGCGCAAGAATCACTCCAACGAAGAGGATCTAGAGAACTATATCATCAACCAGCGGTACGGTTTCATCGCTGGAGCACTCAGAGAGACCTATCGTCCGAACAAGCGGCGCATACGCACCATAACGGATCGTATAGACAACCTCCTCATACACCCCATCTGGGGCTATCCAATCTTCCTCGCCTTTCTCTTTATCATGTTTGAGGCGACCTTTGCCTTGGGAGCCTTCCCGATGGACTGGATCGAGCAGGGCGTGGACGCTTTTGGCGCTTGGATTCACGGAATGATGAGTCCAGGTCCTCTACGTGACCTACTGGTGACGGGCGTCATAGGCGGTGTGGGCGGTGTCCTCGTCTTCCTGCCAAACATCCTCATCCTCTACCTCTTTATATCCATCATGGAGGACACGGGCTATATGGCTCGAGCCACCTTCCTGATGGATAAACTAATGCACCACATGGGACTGCACGGCAAGTCCTTCATCCCACTCATCATGGGCTTCGGGTGCAATGTGCCAGCTGTGATGGCCTCCCGTACCATCGAGAGCAGGCAGAGCCGTATCATCACGGTACTAGTCACTTCGCTGATGAGCTGTAGCGCCAGACTACCAGTTTACATCCTCATTGCGGGTACCTTCTTCCCACAGCATGCGGGGCTGGTACTCTTCGGGCTGTACGCACTGGGTGTGCTACTGGCCTTCCTACTGGCGAAGCTTTTCCGCCGGGTACTCTTCAAGTCAGAGGATCTCCCCTTCGTCATGGAGCTACCTCCGTATCGTATCCCGATGGCGCGTGCTGTGGGTATACACATGTGGGACAAAGCGCGTGAGTACCTCCACAAGATGGGATCAGTGATTCTCGTGGCGTCAGTCATCATCTGGGCTCTGGGCTATTATCCTCGCGAGGAGGTGATGTCTCGTGCGGAGGAGCAGATAGCTCAGGTGCAGCAGCAGAGTACGCTCTCTGAGGGCGAGCGCAGTGAGCAGGTCGCCGAGATAGAGCGTCAAGCGCACATGGAGCAGCAAGAGGGCTCCTACCTAGGACGCATCGGACAGACTGTGCAACCCGTCCTAGCACCGCTCGGCTTCGACTGGAAGCTAAGCGTGGCGCTTGTGGCAGGTCTACCGGCCAAAGAGGTGGTCGTCAGCTCTCTCAGTGTCATCTACACGGGCAATGAGACGGTGGACGAGGAGAGCGAAGACTTTGCCGTGGGCAGCTCGGCGCTCTCCCGACAGATGCGCCAAGAGAAAGACCCCGTTACGGGAGAGCCACTCTACACGCCACTGATCGCCATCTGCTTCCTCATTTTCGTCCTTATTTACATGCCTTGTGTCGCCACCGTGGTGGCCGTTTCTAAGGAGCTCAACAGTGCCTGGTGGGGACTCTTTGTGGTCGTCTACACCTGCGTGCTGGCCTGGATCGTGGCTTATCTGGCACGACTGATAGGACTACTCATTATATGATATAGGTGTCGCTATGGATTTGCAGACAGTCATTGTACTACTCATACTGCTTGTCGCACTACTCTACATAGGTCGTAGCTTGTGGCGACTGATCCGCCGACCCCGAGAAGCCCAGGGCTGCGCCGGTTGCTCCGCCTGCCACCACAAGCCGATAGCGAAGCCAAAGGGAAAGTCGAGAGACTAGCGGAGAGTGCTACAAATAGCGCCGCCAAGGTGGTGGTATGGGATTATAGTCGTAACTTCGACCTAACGATGTAATCAGACAGCCTAGCAGGTCAACTACTAGACTGAGCACTAGTAGCATGAGCAGTGACAAAGCAACGAAGCAAGATAGGTTTATGGAGTAGCTCTCCTGCGCTGACGATCGTACTCCTCTTTGGGGTGATCAGCATGCTAGGAGATCTCGTGCATGAGTCCGCTCGCAGTGTCAACGGGCAGTACCTCAGCTTGGTAGGGCTCTCGGCGACACAGGTGGGGCTAGTCTTCGGGCTAGGCGAGTTTCTAGGCTATGCGCTGCGCCTGCTCTCAGGTGCCTGGCTGGACAAGAGCAAGCGCTACTGGCTCTTCCTCTTCATAGGCTATGGCGTGCATCTGGTAATCCCGTTGATGGGCTTGACCACCTCGTGGGGGTGGCTCTACACCTTTATCCTCCTCGAGCGAATAGGCAAAGCTTTGCGCAGCCCAGCTAAAGACACGATCCTCTCAGCCGTCGCAGAGAATCAGATCGGTCTGGGGTACGCTTTCGGCATTCAGGAGGCGCTGGATCAGCTGGGCGCATTCCTGGGGCCTTTGATCTTTACGGCACTTTTCTACTTCGTGGGGAGTAGTGGACTAGAGGTTTTTCAGCTAGGCTACCAGCTATTGGTCATCCCCTTTATCATCTTGATGGTGGTCCTAGCCTTAGTGCATCGCAAGTTCGTACGAGAGGAGCTCACCCCACGGGTGGATACCTCCCAAAAGCCACCTCGCTTACAACCGATCTTCTGGATTTACTCGGCATTTACCTTTTTTGTTGCCTTCGGACTGATCAACTTCAGCCTGATAGGCTATCATCTTAAGACGCAGGAGATAGTCTCTGATGAGATGGTGCCGATCCTATATGCTATCGCCATGGCGGTGGACGCCCTCGTCGCGATCTTCATCGGGAAGGGTTACGATCGTCTGAAGCGCAAGCTGGGGCACAAGACGGGAGGCGTGCTGATCCTGCTCATCGTCCCTGTCTTGACAGCCTTTGTGCCACTGCTGACCCTGTCTCACTCTATGGGGATGCTCTGGGTCGGAATGATTCTGATGGGTGTCGTGCTGGGAGCGCACGAGACGGTCATGAGATCGGCTATTGCCGACATCACACCATTCAGTAAGCGTGGCATAGGGTTCGGCATCTTTAACACGATCTACGGTCTGTCGTTACTCTTCGGCTCCTTCCTTATGGGGTGGCTCTACGACCTAGAGCAGCAGCCGATCATCGTCGCTATGACGATCGGCTCTGAGGGTGTAGCAGTCGCTCTATACATCGTCCTCTACAAGCGAATCCAGAGGGAGCGGCTCAGCAACTAGTCACGTCTCCCCCATTGGGCGGAATTTGTCTACGCAGCGATGATTGGAGAAAACAAGGGAAAAGCGTACTTTAGCACTCAGAAAGCGAGCTAATGCGCTTCTCCCACTACACTATGCAACAGACTTCCTCCACAACCTACCAAGGCAACGATCGAGTCCTCTTCGGATTTATCTTTGGCTTGCTCTCTTTCTGGCTCTTTGCCATGACGCTCCTCAATATCCATGTGGATATGAACAAGGAGCTGGGACTCTCTATCTCTACGCTTAGCTTTGCCGTGTCGGTCACCTCGCTGGTGAGCGGACTCTTTATCGTCGTCTTCGGAGGCTTGGCCGACCGCTTCGGACGTGTCAAACTCATTCGCTGGGGCTTTTACGCAGCTATCCTCTCCATAACCCTGACAATACCCAAGCAGAAGAAGCAGGCTGAGGCATAGACACAACTATTATATAGACACGCACGACTATGGAATCTAAGGTAAGCGAAGCCATCTGCCAAGATATGGAGCAGTGGTTCGAGAGCTTTCATCAAGCTCCTGAGACAGCTATGCAAGAGTACGACACCTCTCGCATCATCGCCGAGAGGCTACGAGACTTTGGCTATGAAGTGACTGAGGGTATCGGCAAGCTCGGCATTGTGGCTACGATGCAGCGTGGTGAGGGGACGCGCTCCCTAGGCATTCGCGCAGAGTTTGACGCACTAGCTATACAGGAGGAAAACGATCTGCCCTACCGTAGTCGCATCCCGGGGCATGCACACCTCTGCGGGCACGATGGACATACGACGATGCTCCTCGGAGCTGCCAAGCAGTTGGCCGAGAGTGGTCACTTCAATGGTAAGCTCACACTCATCTTTCAGCCCGGCGAGGAAACGATGCAGGGAGGTGCCGCAATGGTTGCCGATGGGCTCTTCGAGCGCTTTCCCGTGGACGCGGTCTATGCGATGCACAATCTGCCTGGTCTGCCCCTCGGCACGCTACACTTCTGCTCTGGCGAGATGATGTCTGCCGTGGACAACTGGGAGATCAAGCTCTTGGGTCGCGGCTCTCATGGCTCTATGCCTGAGCTTAGCATCGACCCCGTCGTCGCAGGTGCTTCGCTCGTCTTAGCTCTGCAGAGCATCGTCTCACGCAACGTATCCCCTTGGCATCACAGCGTGGTGACTATCGGAGCCTTTCTCGCAGGGGATACGGGGAATACGATCCCCGACAGCGCTACCCTCAGACTCTCTATCCGCAATATGGAGCCAAAGACGCGCGTTCAGGTGCTGGAGCGCATCCGCACCATCACGCAGCACCAAGCCGAGAGTTATGGCTGTGCCTATGAGATCACCGAGGGGCAGCCTGGAGCCGTCCTGATCAATAGCGAGGAGGAGACGCGCTATGCTGCCGAGGTGGCTCGCAAGACCTTTGGCGAGGAGCGGGTCATCTACCCCAGCGCACGCTATATGAGTAGCGAGGACTTTGCCTTCATGCTACAGAAGCAGCGGGGCTGCTACCTAATGATAGGTAATGGCGAGACCCCGATGGTACACAATCCTAAGTTTATCTTTAACAAGCAACTGCTCCCGATCGGTGCCTCCTATTGGGTTGCGCTAGCCGAGGACTATCTCCGCTAGTGGCTCACTGCTCTACGTGCTAATTTCGTACCTTTGCGCCTGTTATGACCGAGAGAGTAGAGCAAGAGAACAAGCGGGTCTATATCGAGACCTACGGCTGTCAGATGAATGTGGCTGACAGCGAGATCATAGCTGCACAGATGCAACTGGCGGGCTATCAGCTGACCGATCAGATCGATGAGGCGGACGCCGTGCTCATCAATACCTGCTCGGTGCGCGACAATGCGGAGCAGCGTATCATACGTCGTCTGGACAATCTCAATGGTCAGCGCAGACGCTCGGGGCACCCGCAGATCGTCGGCGTGCTGGGTTGTATGGCAGAGCGTGTGCAGGAGACACTCATACAGGATCACGGCGTGGATCTGGTAGCAGGACCTGATGCTTACACCGATCTGCCGCACCTGATTGCTGCCGCTGAGGCGGGTGAGCCGGCTATTAGCATCGAGCTGTCGAAGAGCGAGACTTACAGCGATGTGATCCCTGTGCGTCTTCCTGGTTTGCATATCAGTGGATTCGTCTCGATCATGCGTGGGTGTAACAATTTCTGCACCTACTGCATCGTCCCCTACACACGAGGTCGTGAGCGTAGCCGTGATCCCGAGAGTATCATTCGTGAGGTGCAGCGTATGGCGCAAGAGGGCTACCGTGAGGTGACCCTCTTAGGGCAAAATGTCAACTCTTACTGCTGGCAGTCTGAGACGGGCGGGAGTTACACTTTCGCCGATCTGCTGCGAAGCGTTGCTGAGGCGGTTCCGACGATGCGCATTCGCTTTACATCGCCTCACCCCAAGGATATGAAAGATGAGACGCTTGAGGTGATGAGCCGTTATCCCAACATCTGCCGTCATATCCACTTCCCCCTGCAGAGCGGGAGCAATCGTATCCTAGAGCGTATGCACCGTCGCTACACGCGTGAGTGGTACCTAGAGCGTGTGGAGCGCATCCGTGACTATATGCCCGACTGCGGACTGAGCACTGATGTCTTCTGTGGCTTCTCGGGTGAGACGGAGGAGGACTTTCAGGAGACGCTCGAGGTGATGAGGCTGGCACGGCTGGATAGCGCCTTCATGTTTAAGTACTCCGAGCGACCCAGCACTTACGCTTCCCGTCACCTCGTCGACGATGTCCCTGAGGAGGTCAAGGTAGAGCGACTCAATCGTATGATCGCCCTGCAAAACGAGCTGAGCCTCGAGAGCAATGAGCGTGACGTGGGCAAGAGCTTTGAGGTGCTCATCGAGGGTTACAGCAAGCGCTCGCACGATGACTTCTTCGGGCGCACCCAGCAAAACAAGGTAATCGTCTTCCCCAAGGGTCATAACCAGATCGGCAAGCTAGTGACCGTGCGTGTGGAGCGCGTCACCTCGGCAACGATGATCGGTAGCGAGGAGAAATTCTAGGGATAGCCCTAGAGCCTATCGCAATAAGCAGGTATCAGCAAGGGAATTTGCTACTCACCTTCGCTCTTTATGAAGAAAAAAACACCATTCCAATACCTAGAAGTAGGTATTCTCAGAAGTTTATTGTATCTTTGCACCACCAAAGCATGAGAGATACCCTATGTAGGAACTCAAAGCTGGGGTAACATAACAGATAATCTTAATACTCAAACTAAAAACCAATAGAATTATGGCACACGTAATCACTGACAGCTGTGTAGCTTGTGGCACTTGCATCGATGAGTGCCCCGTAGGCGCAATCTCTGAGGGCGATATCTACTCTATCGATGCTGATACTTGCATCGATTGCGGCGCATGCGCTGCTGCTTGCCCTGCAGGCGCTATCGAGGGTTAAGACTTACACGGAGAAGCTGGTCGTAGAGCTGCGCTCCTCCCGTACCCTCTAGCGTGTGCCCGTCACACACGGTCGCTACACACTTAACTAGACAGCAAGCCGTCCCCCATCTGAGTGCTGATGCACTTGGGTGGGGGACGGTCTCGTATGTATACCCTGCTCTTCCTAGCAGCGCTTAGATCGGATGCGTCGTCTTACCTTAGCGATGGTCTTGAAAACGAAAAATCTCCACGGAGGAAATCGAAATTTCCCACGTAGGAAAAAACTTTTTCCTACGTAGGGACGAAATAAAACTTCGGAGGAATCAAACGAAACTTCGGAGGAAATGATTCTCGCCTACGTGGAGAATAAAAAATAGCCACGTGGGGATTTGAAATTTTCCACGTGGCTATTGAATTAGAGGTTAGAAATTAGAGACGGGTAACAATTTGTAGGGCGGCACGAGTATGTTTAGTGCGAGGGCGTCGGTACAGATCGTTACACGTGAGCTTTGCGAAATCTTGGCGAGGCTATGAGGTGTTGTTGCATATTAGTATCTTTGCATAAGATAAGAAGAGTAGGCATCTGACGGAAGCTTGCTACGTAAGTCAGCGACTGCCGATGCGGAGGAGCCGCTCTTCACACAGATACACACGACATCATGAACGCTAGCGAATACCCTATACTCTCGCAGATTGATACACCTCATCAGTTACGTCAACTCCCTCTCTCTCAGCTCTCAGAGCTGTGCCGTGAGTTGCGCCGCTATGAGCTGGAGGTGCTCTCACACGTGCCGGGCCACCTGGGCTCTAGCCTAGGTGCGGTAGAGCTCACGGTGGCTCTACACTACGTCTGCCGTACTCCTTACGATCGCATCGTCTGGGATGTGGGGCATCAGGCTTATGGGCATAAGATCTTGACCGGGCGTCGAGATCGCTTTGAGATGCTACGACAGTGGGGCGGGCTCTCGGGCTTTCCGCTACCGAGCGAGAGTGAGTACGACACCTTCCCCGCAGGGCACGCCTCGAACTCTATCTCCGCAGCTCTTGGTATGGCGATCGCTGCTAAGCTCAAGCAGGAGGAGCGTCACGTTGTGGCTGTCATTGGTGATGGCTCGATGACGGGTGGACTAGCTTTCGAGGGGCTCAACAATGCCAGCTCTTATCCCAATGATCTGCTTGTGGTGGTCAATGACAATAACATGTCGATCGATGCCAATGTGGGCGGGCTCAACAAGTATCTCGTCGACCTTAACACCAGCCACGCCTATAACACGATCCGCTACGACCTCTACCGAGGCTTGCGACAGATGAACCTGATGAGTGATCGTCGCAAGAAAAACATCCAGCGGATCAACAACAGTGTCAAGTCGCTCTTGACGCAAAACCACTCCTCCTTCTTTGACGGTCTAGGGATTCGTTACTTTGGTCCTGTCGATGGACATGACGTAGAGCATCTCGTGGAAACACTTCGTCGTATCCTTCCGATGCGGGGTCCGAAGATCCTACACCTCAGGACGATCAAGGGCAAAGGGTACAAACCAGCAGAGGAGAACGCAACCGTATGGCACGCCCCTGGATGCTTTGACGTTAAGACGGGAGAGCGCATCAAGAGCGAGCGAGGAGCGCACCCACCGAAGTTTCAAGAGGTCTTTGGGACGACGGTCACCGAGCTGGCTGCCGAAGACAAGCGGATTGTGGGAATAACGCCAGCTATGCCGTCGGGCAGTTCGCTGAATGTGATGATGCAAGCTTTCCCTGAACGGAGCTACGACGTAGGCATTGCGGAGGCGCATGCGGTTACCTTTAGCGCTGGGATGGCGCGTGAGGGGATGATCCCGTTTTGTGTCATCTACTCCTCCTTCCTACAGCGCGCTTACGATCAACTTATCCACGACGTCGCCTTGCCAGGCTATCATGTAGTTATCTGTATAGACCGCGCGGGCTTGGTTGGTCAAGATGGAGCGACGCATCAGGGGGCTTTCGACTTAGCTTACCTCTGTACTATCCCGAATATGACGGTCGCAGCTCCGATGAATGAGCACTACCTGCGTCACCTGATGCGTACTGCTTACGAGGGGCAGGAGGGGCCAATGGCGATCCGCTACCCGCGTGGTGAGGGGTCGCTGGTCGACTGGCACTGTCCTGCGGAGCTTCTCCCGATAGGTAAGGGACGCGTCCTGCATGAAGGCGGACGCATCGCATTGCTCTCTATCGGCACCATCGGTGTGACCGCTGAGGAGGTGCGCGAGCGTCTGCTCGCTGAGGGTATCGATGTGGCGCACTATGACTTGATCTTTGCGAAGCCTCTAGACGAAGAGCTGATCACGACTGCTCTAGAGCGTTACGACTGCATTGCCACGCTTGAGGAGGGTACGCTCATCGGTGGGGTAGGCGAGCGGATCGCCGCACTGGCGCAGCGTCAGGGCTTCCGAGGACGGATGATACATTTTGGTCTGCCCGACACTTTTGTCGAGCAAGGCACTGTCGCTGAGCAACGTCGCTACTGCGGCATTGATGCCGACACAATATATAATAGAATCAAAGCTGAGCTATGCGAATAGTTATTGCTGGTGCTGGCGAGGTGGGCACCCACCTAGCCTACAAGCTATCGGGCGAGGAGCAGCAGTCCACGACACTCATTGACTCTGACAAGGAGTTGCTGCGTCGTGTACAGCGCAAGTTTGACGCTTACACGATCGTGGGTGATCCGACGAAGCTAGAGGATCTGCAGCTGACGGAGGTGCATGACTGCGATCTCTTCGTGAGCGTGATGCCTGGCGAGGCGGAAAATCTACTCGCCTGTATGCTCGCAGCGCAACTTGGTGCCAAGCGAACTATCGCTCGTATCAATAATCATCGCTATCTAGCGGAGCACTACCGACGCTTCTTCGGGAGTCTCGGAGTGGACCAGCTGATCTACCCTGAGGAGCTGGCAGCTGAGGAGATAGCCAATAGCTTCAAGCATCCCTGGGCGAGAGTCTATGTGGAGCTGCTCAACGGGGCTTTTGTCCTCGTGGGTGTCAAGGTGAGACAGGGAAGCATCCTCGTGGGACGCCCGCTGAGCTGGACCAAGGGGCTGGACGACAAAGCCTTTCACGTGGTCTCTATCAAGCGTGGCGAAGAGACGCTCATACCTGATGGTCAGACGGTCATAGAGCATGGTGACGTGGTTTTCTTCACCTGTCTCAATAAGGACATAGACCTCGTCCGTCAGTACTGCGACAAGGATCAGCGTCCCGTGAAGCGAGTGGTCATCCTCGGGGGGAGCCTTATTGCGCTTCGTACGGTCTCCAAGGCTCCGAGTAATATCGACTTTCACCTGATCGAGCGAGATCTGGAGCGCATCAAGGAGATCGAAGATGAGATCCCCTCTAATGTCAAGCTCTACGATGGCGATGGACGTGACCTCAACCTGATCTCCGAGATAGGACTGGACGAGGAGAGCATCTTCGTAGCACTAACGGAAAACTCGGAGACAAACATCCTCGCTTGTCTTGCTGCCAAGCGCTTTCAGGTGGCTAAGACGATCGCTAAAGAGGAGAACATCGACTACATCCCCCTTGCTGAGAAGCTCGACATCGGTACGATCATCAATAAGAAGGTGATCGCTGCGGGCAACATCTTTCACGCGCTCCTCGGCTCTGACACGAAGTCTATCAAGTCGCTCACCATCGCTCACACCGATGTGGCGGAGCTGCAAGCTAAGAGCGGATCTGCCATCACGGAGCGTCCGGTCAAAGAGCTGGACCTACCGAAGGGGATCACCCTCGGAGGTCTGGTGCGTAACGGCGTGCCGATGCTGATCGACGGTAATATGGAGATACAGCCCTACGACAGTGTCGTGGTCTTCTGTACCAATACGCCTATGGAGCAACTCTCTAAGCTCTTTGACTAAAGCTCCATAGCTATCTAATACCTCTAATCCTTTTTTTGACTCAATCAAGCTCATGAGACGTATCAATCTTCCCTTCGTGGGGAGCATCGTGGGGGGGATCTGTCTGATCGAGTGTATCTTTCTCTTCCTCAGTATCGTCGTATCGCTCATCATGCGGGACTACACCGTAGTACCACTTCTAGTCACGCTAGGCATAGCACTGCTGGTGGGCATAGTGCTACTCCTCTGTGGACGGCTGAAGCATAGTGACAAACTCGGGCGTCGTGAGGCTATGCTCGCCGTATCGATGACGTGGCTGGTGGTGGCACTGATCGGTATGATCCCCTTCCTCGTGGGAGGCTATCTGCCACGCTTTAGTAATGCGTTCTTTGAGTCGGTCTCGGGCTTTACCACTACGGGCGCCTCGACCTTTACTTCTGTGGAGCATCTCCCTAAGGGGATCCTCTTCTGGCGCTCGATCATGCAGTGGCAGGGTGGCATCGGGGTCGTCGTCTTCTCTCTGGCGCTGAGTCCTGTGCTGGGCAAAGACATCGGACTCCTCTATCAAGCCGAGGTGACGGGCGTAGATCATGACCGCTTTATGCCACGCATCAAGGAGGTCGCTATACGACTGGCAGCTGTCTACACGCTCCTGACGATCGTGCTGATCTTGCTGCTACGGCTCACGCCGATACCTTTGTTCGATGCTACTTGCATGGCTTTAACTTGTCTCTCGACAGGTGGATTTTCGATCTATGATCAGCCCTTTGAGGTGATCAATAGTCCGTACTTTGAGACGATACTGATGATCTTTATGGTGATCGGTGGCCTTAACATGACACTGATTTACTTCGCTTTCAAGGGGCAGGTCAAGCAACTCTTCAAGGACGAGCAGACGCGCTGGTTCCTCGGCATCATCCTTGTCACAGCTATGCTCGTGACCCTACACCTTGTCATCAGCCAGATACAGCCTCATCTAGGGAAAGCTATCCGCGACGCTTTTTTCCAGATTGTCTCGCTCATCTCTACCACGGGTTATGTCTATGCGGACTATGGTAGCTGGGGACCCTTCTTTATGCTGTGCGGACTCTTCGTCATGCTCATCTGTGGCTGTGCGGGGTCCACGGCGGGAGGTCTCAAGGTGATCCGCTTCGTCATCATGTCGAAGACACTCCCCAAGGAAATCGCTCATCGCGTCTCTCCAAATCTTGTGGCTCCACTACGGATCAATGGCAAGAGCGTCCCTGATGAAGCGGTCTACAAGGTGATGGGCTTCTTCTTTGGTTACATCGCGCTCATCTTCCTAGGCACCTTCTGTCTCACCTTCACGGGCAATGACTTCATCTCCGCTGGCACGGCCTCTGTCTCGGCCATCGGCAACGTGGGACCTGCCTTTGGTGACTATGTTTTCAACTTTTCGAGCGCTTCTTCTTTTGACCTGTTTGTGCTGAGCTTCCTCATGTTGGCAGGTCGTCTCGAGCTCTTTACCGTGCTGAGTCTCTTCGCACCAGCATTCTGGCGTCGCTAGTCTCTTACTAGCGTGGCGCAAGACGGTAGAGTACGAAGGAGATGCCTAGGTAAACCAAGTTCGGCAGCCAAGCTGCGACCATTGGCGACATAACCCCCGTAACCGCAAAGGAGGAGGTGACCGTCATGAAGAGGATGTAGAGGAAGCTGAGCGACAGTCCCACAGCGAGGGCTAGCCCCATGCCGCCCTTGCGCTTGCGAGCCGAGAGCGAGACGCCCATGAGCGTTAGTATGAAGGAGGCGGGGATCATCGCTATGCGCTTGTGTAGCTCGATAGCGTAGAGCTGTGTCGCAGCTCCTCTCATACGTTGCTGCTCGATCGTGTGGTATAGCTGTGGCGTGGTGAGCATCTCGACATCCCCCTCGGTGACGAGAAAGTCCTTGGGCGTGATCGGTATGATGGTGTCTAGCTGATTGCCCCTACGGAGCGAGTCTTGTCTCTCGCCAAAGTATGTAATCGTATAGTCCTCCAGCTGCCAGTTGTGGAGGGTGTCGTAGACGATACTATTCGCTATCACGCGACTCTTGAGATCTTTGCCCTCAAAGCGATCCATCGAAAAGGTGTACCCGACCTTGCTCTCATCATTGTAATAAGACATAAACATAAAGGTCTCGGGCGCCACCTGCATCTGGATCGCATTGGCGTAGGTGATGCGCTTGTCTTTGATATACTTATTCTGAAAGTCTATCCTGATGCGATTCCCCGGTGGTATGACGAAACTACTCAAGAGGAAAGTCAGTATCGCGATCACGGCAGCGCCCATCATGTACGGCTTGAGGAGCCTGCGGAAGCTCACACCGCAACTCAGGATAGCGATGATCTCACTATTCTCTGCTAGACGCGACGTGACGTAGATGACCGCTATGAAGACAAAGAGCGGACTAAAGAGGTTCGCATAGTAAGGAACGAAGTTCGCATAGTAGTCCCAAATGATGGCTCGTAGTGGGACCTCCGGCTGTAAAAGACTGTCTAGCTTTTCGGTTACGTCGAAGGCTATCGCCACGGCCAAGATCAGGACAATGGAGAAGAAATAGGTGGCCAGAAACTGGGTAAAGACGTACCTATCGACCGTAGAGATTACCTTGCGACGCATCTGCCTTTCTAGACGTTTGACTCTTTATATCGTAGCTTGAGACCTCGGGAGGATCACCTTCCGGGGGCTTGTACTATGGTATAGATCGATACTAGAGCTGGTCATAAGCTCACTACTTAGCATAGCTCACGGCACGAGTCTCACGGATCACCGTAATCTTGACCTGCCCTGGGTAGGTCATCTCGGTCTGTATCTTGTGAGCAATGTCTGCCGATAGCGTTTCGGTGGCCTGATCGTCGATCTCTTCGGCTCCGACGATGACACGTAGCTCACGACCCGCTTGGATCGCATAGGTCTTGACCACACCTGGATAAGAGAGTGCCAGCTGCTCGAGGTCTTTAAGACGCTTGATGTACGCCTCGACGATCTCATGACGAGCCCCTGGTCTAGCACCGCTTATCGAGTCACATATCTGCACGATAGGCGCTAGGAGCGTCTCCATCTCTATCTCTTCATGGTGAGCACCGACAGCGTTGCAGATGTCGGGCTTCTCCTTGTACTTCTCACAAAGCTTCATGCCGAGGATAGCGTGTGGTAGCTCAGGCTCCTCGTCAGACACCTTGCCAATGTCGTGTAACAAGCCGGCACGACGAGCTTTCTTAGCATTAAGCCCCAGCTCAGAAGCCATCGTAGCACAGAGATTGGCCGTCTCACGAGCATGCTGCAGTAGGTTCTGCCCATAGGAGGAGCGATACTTCATCTTGCCCACTAGACGTACCAGCTCAGGGTGCATACCATGGATACCGAGGTCGATGATCGTCCTCTTGCCCGTCTCGATGATCTCCTCCTCGATCTGCTTGCTCACACGATCTACCACCTCCTCAATGCGAGCCGGGTGGATACGTCCGTCCTGTACCAGTTGATGCAGAGCTAGGCGAGCTACCTCACGGCGCACAGGGTCAAAGGCTGAGAGCACGATAGCCTCTGGCGTATCGTCTACGATGATCTCCACACCCGTGGCAGCCTCGAGAGCTCGTATGTTACGTCCCTCACGACCGATGATGCGTCCCTTGACCTCGTCATTGTCTATATGAAAGACTGAGACAGAGTTCTCCACGGAGGTCTCCGTAGCGATGCGCTGTATCGTCGCTACGATGAGTCGTCGAGCTTCTTGCGAAGCATTCATCTTAGCCTCTTCGATCACCTCTGCGGTGTAGGCAGCCGCCTGATCACGAGCCTCTAGGCGTAGGGACTCGATGAGCTGCTCGCGAGCTTGCGCTGCGGATAGGCCACCTATCTCCTCCAGCTTAGCTTGCTGTGTGAGGATGGCGGCGCTTAGCTCCTCTTGCTTCTGAGCGACTAACTGCTCCTGCTGAGCCATCTGCTTGCGCTCACGCTCTAGGTCAGTCGAGGCATCTTCCAGCTGCTTGGTACGTGCTGTGAGCGTCTGCTCGAGCTGCTGTAGGGTAGTCTCTCGGCTCTGTACCTGAGCCGTGCGATCGGCCAAACGCTCCTCCAGCTCCCCTTTGAGCTGCAAGGCGTATTCCTTAGCCTCGATCACCTTCTGTTGCTTAATTATCTCAGCATCCTGCTTAGCTTTCTCTAAGATGCTGTCAGCCTCATGTAGCTCCTTCTTTTTAGTCTTATGAGCCTCGAGGATAACCTGGTCGGCACTCTCCTGGGCCTCTTTTAGGATGCGCTCCGCTCTCTGCTTGTAGAGGCGCATCACGGCAAGCCATACGGCTCCACCGCCTACGACGAGGGCTAATAATATGAATAGTATCAGTAGGTATATGCTAATCTCCATAAATCGTTATCACTAAAGTGTGTATATCTAATCCGTCACAATGTCTCTGACATGATCGGTAGAGATACAGACTCACCCTAATGAGAGAAGTCCTAGTGGTCAAACGCGTGGATCCCAGCTATACATCCAGTCCTTGCTAACAAAGGAAAGAGACGTCCTCCCGCAGCCTACAACTGTCGCTTTAGTAGGCTATTTACCTCAGAGAGACGCTTCAGCAGCTCTGTCGTGTCATTACTCTCCTTGAGTACCTCACACTGTACGGCTATATCTACAGCCGCCATAAGCCAGTGCAACTGCTCATCGCCCTCCGCAGGCTGCGGGTAAGCTGCACGATACTTCTTGACGAGAGCCGATATCGTATGCTGTGCACGACGATAGTAAGGCTCCTCGCTGCGTGGCACATCGATGGGGATAGCGATACCATCGACAAGTAGCGTGATACTCTGCATCTCGTCCTGACGATGCTCTGGTTTAGTGCTATGCAGATCCATCTGTGCCATTAGTGAGGCTGAGTTGTAGCTGTACTATGCTGTAGCTCTAGGAGAGCTATACTTTGGTCCATTCGTTTGATCATCTGAGACAGTCGCTCCTTAGCGATGCCCATATCAGTACCACTGACGATAAGCGCACGCGCCATCAAGAGTTGCCGGTTGCGACTCTCGAGTCCCTCCAGCTCATCACACTGCTCACTGAGCCGTGCCTTGAGGTCTGCTATCTCCCTGCGCTGCGTCTCGATCTCTTGTTGCAGCGCATTCCGCTGCTCGATGAGTCGCAGAGCATTTTGGTAGAGTGCATCCACCTGTAGTTGCTCGTCGTGCGTCATTTCGTCACCATGTGTATCACAAAGGTACAGAAAAAAAAAGACTCGTCCCAAGAATTGGCCAACTCCCACTATGAGGGCTGAGAGAGTGAACCTCTAGAGCTGAGGTATCGTGCCTATAAAATCCAATCTCCACGGAAGCGAAAAATAAAACTTCGGAGGAATCAAACAATACTTCGGAGGAATCAAATGAAACTTCGGAAGAATCAAACGATACTTCGGAAGAATTTTCTCATTCCTCCCTGGAGATTTTTCATTTCCTCGGGAGGAAATCAGCTCAGGCGGGAAAGTTGTTGAAAAAGGAACAGGCTTGCACGAGTCATTATAAATAGGTATCTTTGTGGTGGTAATGAAACCATTCAACCTTTTAAGAATACCTATCTATGAGTAATAAGTCAATCAAAGGTACACGTACCGAACAGAACCTCCTGAAGTCATTCGCTGGAGAGTCACAAGCTAGAAATCGCTATACATACTTCGCCGGAGTAGCTCGCAAGGAGGGTTATCGTCAGATCGAGGCTGTCTTCCTAGAGACTGCTGATCAGGAGAAGGAACACGCTAAGCGCTTCTTCAAGTTCCTCGAGGGTGGTGAGCTTGAGATCACCGCTGCTTTCCCCGCTGGAGTCATCGGCACCACCGCTGAGAACCTCAAAGCTGCCGCTGCTGGTGAGCACTGCGAGGCTGAGGAGATGTATCCTGAGTTCGCCGACATCGCTGAGGAGGAGGGCTTCAAGACCATTGCAGCCGTCTATCGCAACGTAGCTAAGGCTGAGCATGAGCATGAGATGCGCTACCTCAAGCTCCTAGAGCGTGTCGAGGCTGGCAAGTACTTCGAGCGTGACGAGGAGATCTACTGGCAGTGCCGCAACTGTGGTTTCGTCGTTAAGGCTAAGAAGGCTCCCGCTAAGTGCCCCGCTTGCGATCATCCACAGGAGTTCTTCGAGCCAATGGCTGAGAACTACTAAAAAGTATCGCATAGGCTATCCGCCTATACAGATCAAGCCCAGCAGACTCATCGTTTGCTGGGCTTGATTCATTTATTCTTTCCTAGACAGAGCGGTATACTCAGACGAGTGTACCGAAGAGCTCTGCAAATGCCTTCGCCATCGCTGCACGCGTGTACTGCTTATAGTGGTCTGTAAAGGTATCTATCGGTAGCACGTCGCCACGCTCTAGACGCTCCAAGTGATCTGCGAGAAACTTCACCACCTGCGCCACATCGGTCGCAGCAAGCGCTCCACCATGTGCTCTGAGGATCTGTGCTACAACGCTTTCGTCACTCTCCACCATCAAGATCGGACGATGCATCGCCATCGCCTCAAAGAGCTTCGTCGTAACCATCCCGTGAGGGCCCTCGGGTTGTTCACGACGACCCAAGAGGAGGAGCATGTCTGCCCGAGCCAGTAGCGTCGGCACCTCAGCATAAGGCACCATCGAGTGAAAGTGCTGACAGGCTCTCACCTCGTCGCTATAACCTTTGAGAAGACTCTCTAGAAGTTGCTGCGAAGCGTTGTCACAGTACCAATGGACTTCGACAGCACCACGATTAACCCATCTACTCAGCGCTTCCGCTTGCAGCGCATCTAGAAGCAACGTCGGATCGCGCATCTCGAGAGAGAGCAGCCGTCCTGTGTACACAATGCGCAGAGGCAACTGAGGAGCCTCGTCAGGCGATGCGACAAAGAGTCTCTCGTCATAACCATTAGGAATACAGACAACTTGCTGGTCTGGGTGCAGCTGCTGCAACTGGTCACGATGCCACTCAGAGACAGTCGTGATAGCGGAGGCTGCCCTGAGCGCCTTTGTACGAGCCTTGATAAATCGTCTCCGCAGCCATCTGTAAGCCTCTCTGTGCATAGGCACCCAACGAGGTAGCGGTGCTGGCAGAAAGCCCTCTGGCGTATACTCCTCGACGATGTCTCGACAGTCCATCACAGCGGGTAGCCCCGTCTGCCGCGCCAAGCGAGCGACCGCGGGTAGCGGGAAGGTGCGATAACTCATCCCTACGATCAGTGCGTACTGTGTCAAGTCGTAATGCTGCCGTAAGTGACGTACGAGGCGCCTGCTCTTCACCTGCCATAGCGCATCAGCAAGCGCATAGAGTGATCTACCCCTCGTAGGCGCCAGCCGAACACGCTCTAGATGGTGCGCGGGCAAGCTACTCTTTTGCTCCACAGAGCCGTGAGAGCCTCGGTGATCTCCTCGTATCTCCTCGCTCACCACATCAACCTGCCAGTCACCCTCGGGAAGCCGCTGCAGGAGTGCCGTGATACGGGGCGCAAACTGCGGAGGCAGCAGGTCAGTCAGTAGCAGGATACGATGAGGAGGCATAGGAGAGCCAGGACTATAACCCTACGATGTCAGACGCTGGCGAGAGCTTGATGATCTGGCGCAGCAAAGCTCGGTACAGGCGTGTGTGATAAATGTGTGGATCGTCTAGCAGCAGGTTCTCATTGTGAAAGAGTAGCGTCACCTCTCCATGATACTTGTACGCCTGATCGACCATCGCCACCGCCACACGCTCAGCCTCTGCGTAGTCTAGGTGCATATACTTCTCATCATGTAGCGTGTAGTCCATCACCGTAAGCGGATGCAGGATCAAGTCTGTGACCTCCATACTTTGCGGATTAATAAAGCGCACAGGCCGTGAGGTGCCTAGCCTAAAGCCCGCCACATCTGCATAAGCCATCGAATAATCGTGGTAGATGCCTGCCCCGAGGAGCGCATTGTAGTCCTCAGGCTCACGCACCGCCAAATAGTGATGACGAGAGTAGACAACCGCCTCGCCTAGTTCTTTCTCCAGCTCTTCCTTAGCAGCCTCCACCGCCTCGGGGTGCTCGGAGCAATAGAGGTTTAGATGTAACCCAAACTCTACCTTGCGTCTCCGAGCCAATCGCATAATCGCCGCTATCTTGCGATTGCGTAGCGTATAGTTAGGTTTGTCCAGTGGATGCGGGCTAGGAGTCTTTATAAAGAAGATCGTTCGCACAGGTGCTGCGCATTTACGCTGTGTCTCCACATTCCAATCAAGGAAGCGGCTATAGCTAAAGAAGAGATCTTCACTAGCCCGTGAGAATGTATTGCGATAAGCAGCCCGCAGAGAGAAGCGCTCCTTAAGTAGCAAGCGCAGGAAGCCCCGTATACCTGAGCTGTAGTACGGTTGATCTAGATCATGCGTCAGAGAGACCGCGCTAAAGCCTGGCACCATCGGCTCCACCGCCAAGCCTATCTCGCTCATCAGCCGTCGTAGCTCCGCAGCATACTCATCTACCAGCGGACGCTCCAAGAAGCCCGCACGGTATGGCAGCGACTCCCGCCCAGGGAAGCGACCATGCTCATCCCGCCGCTTACGATAATACATCTCCTCGTAGCGCGACAGGAGGAAGTAACTACTCGCCACTAGGTCGGCATAGATCACCAGCCGCCTACCATAGGGGGTATCTAGATACTCCTCACGGGGCTCTCCAAAGAGCAGAGGCATCCCATGCCACTCCGCGAGCGGAAGTGCAGGCATCGACTCAGCACGACCATACTGATCATAGTCAAAAAAGCCAGACGGCACGATCACTACACGATGATACGGCTCCGCCTCCTCTGGGCGGCAGTAGGCGACGTAGTCTGGTGAGCGCTGCGCCTGAGTGTGGCGCGAGATGCGGATCTGACCCGAGATATCAAGCGGGATCGCATCTCCGAGTAGGAAGGATAGGATATATTCTGTCGCCTCGTAGTGTCGCATATTGATCAATAGCTTACAAGTCAAACAAGCTCAATAGAGATGCTGTAGATAGTAGTGACGCAGCTGCAGACGCATAGCAAGCGTCTGTCGCCCCGCCTGCAGACGCAGGTAAGGGTGTGGCACAGCTCCAAAGCTACGAAAGAAAAAGGCGATGCCACGCTGCATCGACCCTTCGAAGTCAAAGGTGTGACACCCCGTCTCTCGGCTCCACGTGATGAGTCTATCTAATAGTAGAGCCATCGCATCCTCTCCTTCAGGCGTTCTTACCTGTCCTCCAGCAATGTAGTACGCAGTGCCAGCATGATGCGCCACAAAGGCGCCCGTCACTAGCTCGTCCGTATGTGGTGAGAGTAGGAGCAAGAGGGCACCCTGCCGACGCGTCACAGCAGCCGTCACGAGTCGCCTCAGCGAGGAGGCACAGAGGCGATCTCCCCCGCTACGATGCAAGCTCTTATGGCAGAGCTCCACCAGCCTATCTGCACAGGTCGCCACATTCGTTTCTTCAGCCCAAAGCTCTCGCAGACCTAAAGTGGTAGCGCGGCGCACTTTCCGCCGAATCAAGCTATTGTACAGCTCTTGAGGCGGCTTCTGTGTCAAGTCTAGGAGATGGGTATAGGCGATCGAGCTACGCCACACTCCCGCAGGCGTCTCACATGGGAGCCAGTCCCAGTAGTCTAGCGGTAAGTGCGCCTCTATATAGCGTAGCGATGAGGGCAGCGCATCACCAAGTGCTTGCATAGCAGCGAGGTGAGCGATGTATCGGTCCCGATCGAACGTTTCCTCTCCCACCGCCCCCGAGCGATCACTCAGGGGACCTGCGAACTGGCAGCAGGGAGGCACAATCAGGTGACGCCGTGTAGGCATAAAAAGAGGCCACATAAGCGTCGGATCATCCTCCTTAGCCTCCGCTGTATAGAGTACTGACATCTCCTCGCAGCCCGATGCTGCTAGAAGCCACCAGGGCTGCATATAGAGTGGCAGCAAGGGGGTCTCAGCACACCAACGAGTATACTGCTCACTCGAGAGCGAGAGACGGCCTACGGAGAGACTCACGACTTACTAAACCGCTTCGGGATCAAGAGATTAGCGGGCATAGCACGCAGCTCGTAAGCCTCCTCAGAGAGTTCACGCACAGCCTCCCACAGCAAGTCACTCACCTCTTCGGCAGACCACCCTGCGATACCACACCCCACCTCTGTGAGGTAGAAGGTGAGCATCGGATGATCTAGAGCAAAGCGTAGCAAGCTCTGGAAGCTAGCACGCAGCGCTTCTGGTGCCACGCGACGCATATCCTTGTCAAGCGTTGGCAAGGCATAAGCCTGTCCCGTCAAGCCCTCGGAGACACCCATCTCTGCGTTAAAGACGCGACGCGCAGTACGTGCAGCACCCCCCATATGATGTCCCAGTAAATTACTGCCGAAGACAAATATCTCGTCCTCACGAAGTACGGAGATGCGCTCTGGTGTATACGCTTCATCCGTGCGATCGAAGAGTCGCTGCCAACCACTAGGAAGTTGTAGAGCTGTCATTGTAACTATACTTTTTTCAATTTACTGGGTCGTAATAGACCCAACTCTGCCTGATAGCGTGGATCAGAGAGACTCGCTGGGTGAAAGAGCTTGCGCTCACGCACCCAGCGCCCCTCCAACTATATATCAAAATCCTCGTCGACTAATTGATCTGTCGTGTCTAGATCTTCGCCTCCCTCACCTTCAGAGGAGTCCTGTGAGAGGTGTAGCTTACCTTCATGAGCTAGCTGATCCATCACCTGCTGAGCCACCTCGTCTGCCAGCTCGGGATTGTCATCGAGCAGCTCCTTGACCGCATCACGACCCTGACCTATGTTATTGCCCTGATAGGAGAACCACGAGCCACTCTTCTTGAGGATGCCCATATCAGTAGCCGCATCAATAATCTCGCCTACACGGTTGATGCCCTGACCGAAGAGTATGTCAAACTCAGCACGACGGAAGGGAGGAGCCACCTTGTTCTTGACCACGCGCACATTCGTCACCTTACCGACCACATCGTCACCCTTCTTGATCTGCTTATAGGCGCGTATGTCTAGACGCACAGAGGAGTAAAACTTGAGCGCATTACCACCCGTCGTCACCTCGCTAGGACCCGTAGGGCTATAACCACTACTGATCTTCATACGCAGCTGATTGATGAAGATACAGCAGGTCTTAGAGCGACTCACAGCAGCCGTGATCTTACGCATAGCACGAGACATGAGACGTGCATGCAGACCTACCTGCGTATCCCCCATCTCACCTTCTATCTCTGCCTTAGGAGTCAGAGCGGCTACCGAGTCCACCACGAGAATGTCGACCGCCGATGAGCGAATCAACTGCTCGGCAATGTCTAGAGCCTGCTCACCATCGTCAGGCTGAGAGATCCACAGACGGCTTATGTCCACTCCTAGAGCCTGGGCATAAGTCGGGTCAAAAGCATGCTCCGCATCAATGATTGCAGCGATACCGCCCAGCTTCTGTGCTTCGGCAATAGCGTGGATAGCCAGCGTCGTCTTACCCGAAGACTCCGGACCAAAGATCTCTATGATACGCCCACGAGGGTAGCCTCCGACACCGAGGGCAATGTCGAGCGTCAAGCTCCCCGAGGGGATCACACTCACATCCTCCACGGCGTCATCTGCCATATTCATGATAGCGCCCTTGCCAAACTGCTTCTGTATGCGTCCCATCGTAGTCTCCAGCGCCTTCATTTTTGCCTCGACGTCTGTAATAGGAGGAGTGACGACGGTCCTCTCGTTTTTCTTTGCCATATATACCTAGTCTTTAGTTGAATATCGGAGGTCTGTGAGCACTAGCTCTCAAGTATAGACAACCTCCCATACAAAGGTAATGAAAAAAGAAACAGCTCAGTAAATCTCTGCAAAACGTCTGAACCCGCATCACCCCGCTGTACCCTCTCTAAATCTCCTCCGAGGGAATCCACCATTTCTCACGTGGCTATTTTCTATTTCCTCCCGAGGAAAGGAAAAATTCTTCGGACTTATCATTTGATTCTTCCGAAGTTTCATTTGATTCCTCCGAAGAATTTTTTCGTTCCTCCGTGGATATTTTTTATTTTCCACGGAGCTATTTGGAAATTCCTCCGTGGGAATCAAACTTCAAGCGTATATCCCGCCACCCTCTTAGGGTGACGCTCTGTCTCCTTCGCTTGAATGAGGCCAAGTCTTAGTAGCCTTAGTACCCAAGAGAGGTGTAGAGTATGGCTCAGAGCGCACATGTCACCACATTTTAGAACGGCTATACTATTCATAAGAAAGATGTATCTTTGTCTGTAAGAAGCTAGTCGTTGTATATGACAGCATCGAGCTAGGTAGCAGTAAATTGTCCTCATAAACTACCCTATTTAGATGCTAGTCGAGGCAATAGGAACCCTTGACTAGAGCTTAAGATAATGTATCACACAACTAAATAACTTACTATGAACATCAAGCAGTATGTGGATCGTCTCCTGCAGTACATCGACAGTGGGCGATTCTTTCGGACTCCGCTGAGGGTACTCTACACCCTATTCGGTGCGTGCGCATTCCTACCTGCGCTAGTGCTTCTAGTGGGACTCGTAGGCAAGGAGGCACGGTACGCACTGAGCATCTTAAACTACTTAGGCGGGTGGAGCAAGGCGGTCGTCTATTTTGCTCTATTCTTGATCTTTGTCTATCTGCTCTTACTAGGCTTCTTCGGGCTTTATTATTGGCTCAACAGGAAGAAGGATCTCTACAACACGGTCAGAATAGGAGACAAAATCAAGGCGCTGCCTACCATAGCACACCTCATCAGGTGCCTAGGAGAGTCGTATGCTATCTTATCCTTTCTAGCCACTCTAGGTGTCTACATCATAGCTTACGTACTGCTTCTGTTTACGGGCTTCAAGCCTCTAGGCGTCACCGATCCTGAAGGTTTTTTCAAGGTCTTCCTCATAGGTCTCTTGGGTATTCCAGTGATGGCTGTCGGCCTTTTTTTGCAAAGCTACTTAGTCATACTTCTCACCCATGGTGCGTCTGAGCTACTACTCATCAAGACAAGCATTGCTAATAACGTCTCAGACATCGGCGACATACAGAGAGCCACAGTGATGCCTGAGGAAGAGGATGACGATGCTCCCCATACCAATGTTGAGACCAAGCAACCCGAGTCGCACACTCCAGCATCTCAAGAGATGACGAGCGAGCAGTTAAACCCCACTAAAGAGGAGTAGATATGAGTAGTCCAAACGTAGTACAGCTTAGGAGGTGTCCCGCTTGTGGGCACCTCATCCCTAAGGATCGTAAAACCTGTCCTTACTGTAGCCATGTGGAGATCAAGAGACCAACGGCTCAACAAGAAGTGCAGAGGGCTCCCGCTACTCCGCAAGCGCCTCAGTCGGTAGTCCAGAATCCTCAGCGCGAAGCGCAAGCTTCTCAGCAAAAAGTGCAGGCATCTCCGCAGGAGACGCGAAGCTCTCAGTTTGAGCAACCAGCGCAACCAGTAGCACCGTCCCCCACGACTCCGCACGCTAATAAGAGTCTTCGAGGTGGCATCTTCATCGGAGTTACTTTTATTCTGGCGGCCATCATTGGCGTCTTGGTGTGGAGCTTACTATTTGACGCTCGGGTGCTGAAGCAGAGCATCCTCAAGCCACTGACTCAGGAGCAGCTAGAGGCACAGAGCAAGAGCTACCCTCAGCTCATCAAGTATGCCGATCTCTTTAGCGATATACGCCATCGCTTGATTGGCACCCCCGATGAGGCTACTTACCAGTCTATCACCTACGAGCAGATGATCGACTATCTAGACTTCCTCTCCAGTGATGCAGAGCAGGAGAAGCTACGAAACAAAGCTCTGGCAGCCTATGCAGACTATCGCAAGCCCTACGAGGAGAAGTTCCAAGCAGAGGCGGATCGGTGGACTAAGTTCTACAACGAGCACGACCCTAGTGCGTACCTAAAGCTTACCTTCCATACCAGGTATGAAAAGCAGGAAAGCTTCTACGACGACAGAGATTACCATCCAGCCTTTTGGGTCGATATAAGCTACCCTAAGGGAGCAATAAAGGATTGCGAAGTCTTCTTCGGACTATGGAATGAAGAGTTTGAGCAATGGAACTACAGAGCTACTACTACGCTCTCTCTGGAGGGGCTCAAAGAGTGTACCCAGTCTGCCGATTACTACTTCCAGCATGTCTCTAGCTCCTCTCCAGATATTTACGACAACTACCCACTCAAGTATGAGGTTCGTAGTGTGACCTTACGTAATGGCACTACGATCTCACTCTCTGAGCGAGATGAGATCCCTAGAGAGATGCTACGATACATCGAGGAGCAGACTCCAGAAAACAAGGATCGGGCTATCTTAGCCGTAGTGGACGCAAACTTCCTAGAGCAGGATGAGTATGTCAACTCATACATAGAGAAGTATCGTGAGAAGAAGGACCAGCTCTGCTACGACCTCCTCTCGAAGATATATGGCTATACGATGATCCCCTCTCTAGAGCAAAACTAGAGGATCTGACATAAGCAACAAACAACGAAGCATCCCCTTGCAGTAGGGCCGTACTGCAAGGGGATTGTTTGTAGTAGCGCTTTGTGGGCGCAACGCTCTGGCGAGTTAAGCGTGATTACCTCTCAGAGACTGTTGACTTTTGCAACAGTCTCCCTCAGCACAAACTCTCGGACTCCCTGACGTTAGGAGCTTGTGGTGCCTAGAGCCTATCGGTAGCAAAACTACCACGACTCCGCCGAATACGACGGCCTAGCTTCAACTAATTCTAGGGCTGCTGCAGACTCAGGGCGATCCTTTCCATTCACTAAGTTGTTCTCGCCGTATACGCCTTCATGTTCTAGGTACTCCTCTATAGCTCGTTGTCTGGTTTTCTCACAGCGTTCCTTGAGTCCCTTGGGGAAGGTGTCATTTCCCTTTAAGTCCGCATAACCATAGTATGTCTTGCCTAAAAAAGAATAGAGAAACCCCGAGTTCATCCAAAAGATGTGATCACTTAGCTCCTTAAACTCTTGTAGTGCCACAGGAACAACACCATTGGATAAATCTATTGGACTATCTGAATACATACTGTTTGGATAGATATAGATGCCAACATGATCATACTCATCAGGTATAAGCACTTTACCGTGGCTATCTTTAAGTCCCCAAAGACAGAGAGCACCACCATACATTCCATCAAAATCAAAAAGTAGGGTACGTGTAAATGTCATTCCCTTACCCGCATTAGCTCTTCCTTCTATTTTCTCTTTATTTTTCTCTTCACGACTTACATCTTTAAATCTATTTCCCTCAGTATCATAAACCCTGTAATATTCAGAGTCATCTCTAGGGATATACAACTTGCCATCTATATACTTCGCAACAAAAGCAGGATGATCAAAAGGGCTCATCTCAGGGCCCCCATAAGGCTCACTGTGTTCATAGTAAGTGCCCCTAAAAACTCTATTCCCTTGCCTATCTAGCACTGTGAAAAGATCTTGACAATAACTCATAAACACTACACGTCCTTCAGAAAACTCTCCTGGTAGATACATTTCATGGGTGTCCGTAGGAGGGGGAATAACCACCTGCCCCAGTGTGTCAATAAATGCCCAGCCATCTCTATCAGGCAACTCCACAGAAGCTAGTCCCTCATGAAAGGGATGAGCACGACTATACTTGCATGGGATCACCTCTCGTCCCCAAGTGTCTATGTAGCCCCATCGCCCGTCCTTGCGGACAGCGGCATACCCTTCACTATACAGGCTAAGCTCATCATACTGCTCTATGGCTTTGATAAACTCTGGCGTTAGCTGGACGATCCGATTCTTATTATTAGACGAGGAGTCTTGCAGCAACCTCGTGGAGAGACTATCAGTCACAACTACGGGCGCGCTATCCCGAGCGACAATATGATAGCAACAAGCTCCCAAGACGATGAGGAGAGCGATGATCAGACCGCCCCATATGCACCAGTTCCTATACTTATTGCTATTGGGGTTGCTTGGCTTCGCACCCGTAGGCGACGCTCCATACGGATTGCCCGATGGTTGACTAGATGGCTGACCTGAATATGCAGTGTTGTTCTTTGACTCCATAGAGTAAGATGCTACTTGACGATGAAACAAGCTGTGTATATTAACCTAAGGTGGAGAGGACTCCTCCCTCTGCAAACAAAGTTACTGAAATATTACTTCTATGCAACAATCCTTGATGCTCCTAAATCCCGCAAATCTCCTTACAAGCCAGCTCAATGAGCCAACGAGTAGCCCCGTGCGTTCCCACACAAGGTTACGCGTTTCATCGGGCTACTTGATTTGCGGAATCTAGGCAAGATAAGGGGGGGAAACGTATGACGACATGCATAGGACTCAACTGTAGCACGTCGAGAAATGACAAGAGGGAGCGCCGAGCCTAGGCTCGACACTCCCTCTCTTATTGTTACTCTGAGCTAAGACGAGTAGGAAAGCTTTTATCAGCTCTCACATGCTAACATAGAGCCTCTCCAGAGGGGAGTGGCTATGCCGCTGTATCTCGTCAACTCTCCTAGTGAGCTACTACTCCTGTGTTGCTGGCTCCTCAGCCTTGGGTGTCTCCTCTGTAGCTGGAGCCTCCTGCTGGGCAGCTGCCTTAGTAGCACCGCTACCACGACGTGAACGACGTGTACGCTTCTTGCCGTCACTCTTAGGAGCAGAGGCGCTCTTGGTGATGTTGTCGTTGAAATCTACGAGCTCGATAAAGCACATAGAGGCATTGTCTCCAAGACGTAGTCCCGTGCGTAGGATGCGTGTATAACCTCCAGGGCGATCGCCGA
>CABUDK010000008.1 GCA_902490315.1 uncultured Porphyromonas sp.
TGCATAGTCGTCGCCACCTAGCCGCCACACCACTCTTTAAGGGCATCCCCAACTTCCGTGCGCTACGCATAGCGATGCTCCAAGCCCCTACCCTAGCCGACCTGGACGATGTGCTAGCGCAGGTAGAGCCCTTGCTTCCTCAGACGGAGGGCTAGTTAGGCTAAAGCATCAGATGCGCCATGACGATAGCGCCAGCGACCGCTACGTTGAGCGACTCGCAGTGGCTATCGACAGGCGATGGGATCGTAATTCGCTGAGAGACTAGAGCTGAGAGGTCGGGCGAGATACCATTGCCCTCATTTCCTAATACCAATATATAAGGTTGCTCAGGCGCCAGTCGCAACGTGCGAAGCGACGCTCCATCGATGAAGGTCCCTATCACAGATATCTCCGTCTCTTCCAGCATCTTGAGCAGAGCCGTCCTATCGGTGTAGCGATAGACTTGCACACGAGCTAGAGCGCCCATAGTTGCTTGTAGCACCTTTGGCGAATAAATGTCTGCGCAACCATCGGTACAGAGCACTTGTCTGATGCCCATCCAGTCGCAAGTACGCAGCAGCGTCCCGACATTGCCAGGGTCCTGCACATCGTCTAGAAGGAGCGTGGGTTGTTGTATCGCTTGGGGAGCCTCTATGGTTGGGATCTCGCAAAGTGCCAGTAGCGGACGAGGGCTCTTCAGTCCACTTACCCGCTCTATCTGCTTCGGATCAGGCAGGATCACCGCCTCGGCAATGCTAGCTGAGCATCGCTCTAGCAGAGGCTCGACCAGTTCCTCTGTACCAACGAGTAGCTGGCAACGATAAGCTGGAAGCATCTCGCCGATCAGTTTCTCACCCTCAGCAATAAATAGATTCGACTGCTTGCGATGCTTCGCCAGTTGCAAGCTTTTAATCAGCTTCACCTCAGCATGGGTGAGGGGGCGGTGCTCTATCTTTGTGCGCTCAGACATACTCTTTTATTATAGGTATACAATCTCCTTGAAGGCGTAGCGTCGCTCCTGCCCCATAGTGGTTGTTAGGACGAGCTGCCCCTGAGGGCTTACCTCCTGGATTGTCGCATCAAACGCCTCCTCGGTGGCGACATCACGGTAGCGAGCTGGTATGCCTCGCTGGTAGAGCAGGTCGTTGTACTCTGCGTGCAGTGCCGCATAGTCTTGACGAGCGAGCTGCTCCCCTAGATGACGGAGCATCTGGCGGAGGAAAGCTTTCACATCGTAGGTCTGCCCCGTCACGAGACGCAAAGAGATCGCTTGCGGGAGCTCAGGCGGGAAGGCTTCCTCGTTGATATTCATCCCGATACCGATGATCGTCTCTGCGACGCTGCCCTCGGCCAGAGCGTTGTGGATCAGTATGCCGGCTATCTTGTGGCCATTGACGAAGATATCGTTTGGCCACTTGATCTCAATGGTATCTTCGCTCGAAAGCTGCTCCTTGTAACTCTTATAAACCGCTATGGCAGTCGCCTCACTGATAGACCAGATCTGCTGCAAAGGTCGATGCAGACGAAGGTAAATCGAAGGGAGCGCATTGAGCCGAGGACTACTAAACCAGCTATTGTTTAGCTGTCCTCGCCCCGCCGTCTGATAGTCTGTATGTATGACCGTCCCCGAGGGGAGGTCGGATCTCTCCTGTAGGAGCTTGACTAGGTAGTCGTAGGTGCTCTCTATGGGGTGGTCTAGTTCGGTTATCTCAAAGGAGATCTTGCTCATTCTGTGCTTGGTTGTAGATTTCTATTCCGAGAGGCAGGAGACGCTGCTGGACCTTCGGGAGCTTGCGCCACACCTGCGCATAGGAGTGACGTAGGAGCCGAGCGATCCACGCCTCAGACTCACTAGTCGGCAGCTCCAGCTGTATCCAGTGCTTCTTATTGAGGTGAAAGGCGGGCTGCAGGTCGCTATGCCGGTCTAGCAATGGCTCTATCAAGTCAGGGTTCACCTTGAGCGACACCATGCCTGGGTCATGCTCCAGCCAGAGCAACGCGAAGATGCGTCGCGACAGACGATAGGTCACCACCTCTGGACCAAACGGTGCATCCACCTCGCAGTAGGGCAACTGGCGACAGAGCTCATCTATTTGGCTTATCCCATTCATTTCAGTACTTTTGTAATCAGTCTTATAGAACCTCCACAAAGTTACATGAAAGTCCTTTACCTCGCCACACACAATGCTCACAAGCTCCTCGAGATCCAGTCAATGCTCGGAGATACTTGCGAGGTGCGCTCAGCCTCTTCGCTAGGTCACTACACAGCTCCCGAAGAGAGCGCCTCCACGCTCCTAGGCAATGCCACCATCAAGGCGCAAGCTCTCTACGACCTCTACCACAAGCCTTGCATTGCGGACGATACGGGGCTCTTTGTCGAGGCGCTAGGCGGTGACCCAGGCGTACACTCAGCCCGCTACGCAGGTCGTGATGGCGACGATGTGGCTAATAGGAAGCACCTCCTAGACTCCTTAGCCTCACACCCCGAGCCATGGCGAGCTTACTTCGAGTGCGTCATCGTATTGATCGATAGCCAGGGCGAGCAGCACCACTTCGTGGGGCGTGTAGCGGGACGTATCATAGACCACGAGGAGGGTGCCGAAGGCTTTGGCTATGACAGTCTCTTCGTGCCAGAGGACTTTGACAAGACCTTTGCCATGATGAGTCCGCAAGAGAAGAACGCTATCAGCCACCGCACCCGAGCCGTGGATCAGCTCCGCACTTACCTTACCAAGCACAGCCTATGAAAGCCTCCATACACCTCCTCCTTCCGCTCCTTCTATGCACTCTTCCGCTAGCAGCTCAGGAGCAACTGTGGCAGTGGCATCTAGCTGTAGGAGATGTAGAGCTTGTCGCAGATCTGCCCGAGCAGGTACTCTTCACCACTGGGGGTGTCATCGGCACCGTCTCTCCAGAGCATCCTGACGAGATCCATCTTCTCGATGGCATGACGCCTATCAGCGACCTTGATGCCGAGATGATCCGCTACTCGCCTAGCCACAAGGTCACTACCGTCTACTACAGATCGGGGCGTATTGACCTCATCTACAGCGATCGCATCTACAACTTAGTGGGTATCAGTGACAATAGCATGCTCAACGACAAGACTGCCACACGCATCTTCTATTACAATGAGTTTGCCTTCATCGCAGGTCACTTCGGGCTCATGCAGATCGACCTCAGCAATCATCAGATCACCGCCACAGCCTTCCTAGGCAAAGAGGTCCTAGACGCCTTTGCTTTAGACGAAAAACTCTATGCGCTAACCAAAGAAGGGCTACGCTCTAGTACCCTCTCGCAAAACTTACAAGACCCCGCATCGTGGCAGCTTATTGAAGGCTTACCACAAAAGGAGATTACCTATATCACCGCCCTATCCGATGGCTCGCTCTGGTATATAGACAGCCTTAACAACCTCTATCGCACCACGCTAACCCAAGCCAATGCCACCCCTCAGATGATGGCGCAGAGCGGATGGGCTGAGCGACTCTTCCCGATAGCCGATGGTGTGGCGGTCGCTGGAGCCGACTCGCTCATCGTATGGAGGGCTAGTGGCGAGCGCATACGCATCGACCTCCCCGCCCGTCTGCAGAGCCTCTCAGGCGACAGCTCACCGGACAGGCTTTGGTTCACAGCGGGCGGCTCTCTCTACAAAGCCGACCTCGCCTCCGCTAGTGACGGCAAGGTCTCTCTCGAAAAGCTAGTCCTCGAAGCCAACGCTCCGAAATCCAACAAGCACTTTTACCTCACACACCAGCATGGCAAGCTCTACTCCGTCAGTGGAGGACGTCGCACCAACGCTTACTGGCAGCCTGGTTACATACAGATCTATACCCCACCCCTCTGGCGCACCTGGGACTATCGCGAGATCCGGCAGCAGACGGGCGACATCCCTGTCTACGACCTCGTCTCCATAGCCGTAGACCCTCGTGACGCAGAGCACTACTTCGTCGGCTCGTGGGGAGATGGTCTCTACGAAATACAAGGCGACCAAGTCATCAATCGATACACTCCAGACAATGCGCCATTCGTCAGAGCTTGGAACGATGATTCACCCACAGCACACAATGTCCGTGTCGGCTCGCTATGCTACGATCAGAAGGGCAATCTATGGATGGCACAAGGTCAAGGTTTGATAGCCAACCCCCTCGTAGTGCGCACTCCTGATGGCACGATGAAAGCTATCTCATACCCAGACATAGAGCTGGTTAATGCTTTCGGTCCTATGCTGGCTCTACCCAATGGCGTCAAGTGGTTGCTCATATTCCACCGAAGCGCGGATGGCAATAACGGGGTCTTCATCTTTGATGACAAGGGTACACCACTAGATCAGTCAGACGATGAGTACCGCCTCGTCACTAAGTTTGTCGATCGCACAGGCAAGGAGATCGCTGCCAAATACTACTACGACCTAGCTCTAGATCCTTCTGGTAGTCTTTGGATAGCTACAGACAAAGGTCCCATCAGTGTTGCTAGTCCCAGCACATTTATCTCGCAGAGTACCCCGCTAGCCTCTAGACCCGTAGGCGGCGAGGAGCCCAACCTCTACTATGTCCTAGACAATATGCCCATCACCGCCATCGCTATCGATGCGCTCGGCAATAAATGGTGCGGCACAGGTTCTGACGGTCTTTACCTCCTTTCGCCAGACGGCACGCAGCTACTAGCTCACTACACCAAAGATAATAGTCCTCTGCTCACCAATGATGTGCTCTCTCTCGCCATTGATCAGGAGCGAGGAGAACTCTACATAGCCAGCTCGGCAGGACTTGTCTCCTTATACATAGGTCAGACGAGCGACTGGTCCGCACAGAGCAAAGAGGTCTACATCTATCCCAACCCGCTACGCCCCGAAGATCCCGACCAAGTCACCCTCTCCAAGCTACCCGCAGGCACTACGGTACGCATCTTAGACGGTGCTGGCAATCTGATCTATCAGGAGGTAGCACTGACGGGACAGCTCACCATCACCACCCGCCTGTCGAGTGGAGAGCGTTACCCCTCAGGCATTTACTACGCATTACTATCAGACAGCGAGGGCAAGCACAGCTACTCCATACCCTTTGCCGTCATATAATACATACGCCTTTATGAAGAAACTTCTCTTACCCTTACTCCTATTACTATCCAGCATCATGCTACTAGCACAGAGTGAAAGTACCAGTCGCACAGACGGAGCCATCACGCCCGAGCTCCTGCAGAAGCTCCAGCAAGCTACTCCAAAAGCACCTGCAGAGCGAGCCCTCTATAACAGCATCGCCCAAAACGGCATGGTACTCGCCAATGCCGAGCTTATGACACCGCCCGATGATCACTTCACCTACCGAGTACCCACGAAGGGGATCACCGATCAGAAGAAGTCTGGTCGCTGCTGGCTCTTTACCGGCTTCAATGTGCTACGTGCTCAGTTTATCAAGGACAACAACCTCGGAGAGTTTTACTTCTCCCACTGCTACTCCTTCTTTTGGGATCAGCTAGAGAAGGCCAACCTCTTCCTCGAGGGCATCCTCGAGACCCGCACGCTCCCCATCACCGACCGCAAAGTGGAGTGGCTCTTTCAGCACCCGATCAATGACGGCGGACAGTTCACCGGCATCTCGGACAACCTCCTCAAGTATGGTGTTGTGCCCAGTGACGTGATGCCCGAGACCTACAGTAGCAACAATACCGCACGCCTCTCCTCACTCATTGCCAAGCTCCTCCGTCAGGGCGGCATGGAGCTACGAAGCAAAGCGGAGCAAGGTGCCACACTAGCAGAGCTTCGCAAGAATAAGGAGACTACACTACAAGCTATTTACCGTCTCCTCTGCCTCAACCTTGGCACACCGCCCACCACCTTTGAGTACACTCTCAGAGATGCCGACGGCAAGGTTCTCTCGACCAAGGAATACACCCCGCTGAGCTTCTATCAAGAGCATGTCGGAGTCAACCTCAAGGATGACTACGTGATGATCATGAACGACCCCTCGCAGCCCTACTACGAGACCTACGCCATCGAGTATGACCGCCACGCTTGGGACGGCAAGGACTGGACCTACATCAACCTTCCTATGGAAGAGATCAAAGAGATGGCAATAGCCTCCCTCAAGGATGGCAACATGATGTACTACTCTTGCGATGTAGGCAAGGAGCTCAATAAAGAGTCAGGCCTACTTACGCTCGGCTACGACGACTACGAGGCGATCACGGGTGTCCCGATGACTATGACAAAGGGCGAGCGCATCGCATCCTTTGACAGTGGCTCCACACACGCTATGACACTCGTAGCGGTAGACCTAGACAAGTCAGGCAAGCCGACCAAGTGGATGGTCGAGAACAGCTGGGGAGCTACTGCAGGACATCAGGGGTATCTGATCATGACGGACGCGTGGTTTGACGCATACACCTTCCGCCTAGTAGTCAATAAGAAGTACCTCACGCCACGTGCCAAGGAGCTCCAAGGCAAGACACCCAAGCTACTTCCACCATGGAGTCCTATGTTTCGTGCCGAGGAGTAGTAGTCGAGTAGTCGCACAGCGACTACAGACTCTGCGCATCGGATAGCACGCCTATCGCAGTGATGGCTATCTGATCCAATTCACACAGAGCAACTAGAGCAGGCTCAATCGCTTCGACGAGGCGGTTGGGCCTGCTGCTTTATCTCCGCACGCTAGCCAATGTTCACCCTATGAAACTAAATTGCGGTCTGTATGAGAGGGAGAGAGGAGAGGAAGATGACTTTTCAGAGCGCACTGATCATGAGGAGTCTAGGGGGCTTTCGAGCGCTTCGCTCCTCACGCCAGGGCTGACGCATTATAAGCAGTTTGCTAGGAGCCACACATGACGATAAGTAGGATACTCGATCCGAGTATCGCTGCACAGTGGCTACAAATCCTCTCTGATTACGCCCACTTCTCCGATGATTCGGATTCCTCCCGAGGAATTTCCCAAATAGCTCCCGAGGAAATCGAAATTTCCTCCGGAGGAAAGAAAAAACTCTTCGGAAGTATCAAATGAAACTTCGGAAGAATCAAATGATAAGTCCGAAGAATTCGCCATTTCTTCGGAAGAAAACCAAGAATATCCACCGAGATATTTGAGAATTCATCGGGAGAGATTGAGATGAGCTCGCTCAGTCCATATTACTCTAATGCGTTAGCACTGCTCCTCACGCCTACTCGGATAAATGTGGTATATTTGCAAACAATACAAGCAGATTTGCGCAATAGATAGCTAATATCGCCCATATGAAAGAAGACAATTACGACTTTGTGGAGACCGAATTGCCCAACGTTGGCTCAGGGGGCATGGTTATTCCTCTGCCGAACGTTATAGATGAAGATGAGATACTTGACGATGAGCATGACGCTCTTAAGGTACTCTTTCATAATACCTATCCCGTGCTACCAGTCTTCAACGCTGTCATCTTTCCCTGTGTCTTGCAGGCAGTCATGCTGACTGAGGACAAGCAGATAGACGCCGTGAGCAATGCCATGTCCAAGGGACAATATATCGTTGCCACGACTTACATCGGATCAGACCCCGACACGCCCATCACACCAGGCTCTCTCGCCAAAGAGGGGGTCCTCTGTATCGTCGAGGATATGATCCACCCCTCGCCAGACAATGTCGTAGCGATCATACGAGGCATCATACGTGTCCACACAAGCAACTATACGCAGACGAATCCCTACCTGCGCTGCCGGGTTGAGTCTCCACTCGCATTACCTCGTTCGGAAAGGGATCTGACGAAAGACACGGAGCTTTTTGTTGCGTTCAATAAGCTTCGCTACGAGCTTGTCGAGCTTGTCAAGATACGACACATGGAGGGCGCTGAGGACTTTGTCGAGGCACTCAATGCTCAGAACAATCTCCCCTTCCTGATTAACTTTACCCCTGCTTATCTCTCTCTAACTCCTAGGGCTAAGCTGGAGCTCCTCAAGATCTCAGGCACGAAGCATCTCGTTATGGAGCTGATCTCCTATGTGCGCCAGACGAGCGAGCTCGTACAGATCAATGAGAAAATCGTGAAGCAGACTCAGTCGGACATGGACGAGATGCAGCGCAAGCACTTTCTAGAGCAGCAGATACGTACCATCCGCGAGGAGCTGGGCGAGGGAGACTTTGCCGACCAAACAATCGCAGAGCTACGTGAGGCTGCTACGAAGAAGCAGTGGAGCGAAGCTGTGCAGAAGACCTTCGACCGTGAGCTAGGCAACCTAGAGCGCATCCCGACACAAGCGCCCGAGTACTCTATACAGCTGCAGTATCTGCGCCTGATGCTTGACCTGCCGTGGCAGGAGTATAGTCAGGATCAGTTTGACCTCAAGCATGCTGAGGAGATACTGAACCGAGATCACTTCGGTCTAGAGCGCGTCAAGGAGCGTATCCTAGAGCATCTAGCAGTCATCAAGCTCAAGAACGATCTCAAGTCCCCAATACTCTGTCTCTATGGTCCTCCAGGTGTGGGTAAGACTTCGCTGGGCAAGAGCATCGCCGAGAGCCTCGGACGTAAGTATGTACGTATCTCCCTCGGAGGTCTGCACGACGAGGCGGAGATACGTGGACACCGACGCACCTACATTGGAGCCATGTGCGGACGTATCATAGACAGCATCAAGAAGGCGGGCACGAGCAATCCGGTCTTCGTACTAGATGAGATAGACAAGATTTCGTCAGACTACAAGGGCGACCCCGCAGCAGCACTCCTAGAGGTGCTAGACCCGGAGCAGAATGTGGCCTTCCACGACAACTATCTAGACATAGACTATGACCTGAGCAAGGTGCTCTTCATAGCTACTGCCAATACGCTCAGCACCATTTCTCGTCCACTCCTAGACCGTATGGAGCTGATACAGGTATCGGGCTATCTGCTGGAGGAAAAGGTCGAGATAGCTCATCGTCATCTAGTGCCCAAGGAGCTGGAGGCGCACGGACTAACCAACGACCAGTTTACTATAGACACCGATGCCCTGACCTATCTCATCGAGGGCTACACCCGAGAGAGTGGCGTGAGGTCGCTACAGAAGAACCTAGCAGCACTCATGCGCAAGCAGGCTAAGCGTGTCGCCATGGAGCAAGAGTACAGCGTACAGATCACTCCTGAGATCATACAGCAAGACCTACGCACACCACCCTACACACGAGACATCTGGCAAGACTTTGGCATGCCAGGCATCGTCACAGGTCTAGCGTGGACGGAGGTGGGCGGTGAGATACTATTCATCGAGAGCTCCACACATCGTGGTAAGGAGGGCAAGGTGACCCTCACGGGCAACCTAGGAGATGTGATGAAGGAGAGTGCCGTCATAGCTCTAGACTATATCAAGGCACACTGCGAGGAGCTGGAGATACCTGAAAGCACCTTTGACAAGCTGGAGATACACCTACACGTCCCCGAGGGAGCTATCCCAAAGGATGGCCCGAGTGCAGGTATCACGATGGCGACTTCGCTCGTCTCAACCTTGACCCGACGCACGGTGAAGCCTCGCATCGCTATGAGTGGCGAGATAACGCTCACAGGGCGTGTGCTCCCCGTGGGAGGCATCAAGGAGAAGATCTTAGCAGCCAAGCGGGCTGGCGTCAAGACGCTCATCCTGAGCAAAGAGAATGAGAAAGACATCTTAGACATCAAGCCTATATACATTGAGGGCTTGACTTTCTCCTATGTAGAGACAATCAAGGAGGTGCTGGACTTAGCGCTCAACGATTAGCACCCTGCACCCTAAAGCTTTAGAGTCTATGAATACAGAGCAGCAGTATCATAAGATAGTCGCAGAGTGTAGGACGCTTTTTGCCCAAAAGCTACACGACTATGGAGCTTCGTGGCGCATACTACGTCCCTCATCACTCACAGATCAAATAATGATCAAGGCGCTACGCATACGCTCCCTCGAGATCAAGGCGGAGCAGCGTGTCGATGAGGACGTGGACAACGAGTATATCGGCATCGTCAACTATGGCATCATCGGTCTCATACAGCTAGAACGCACCCCGAGCGACAAGCCCGACCTATCTTCCGAAGAGGCACTTGAGCTGTATGATCAGCTCATCGAGGAGACTTACCAGCTGATGGTCGACAAGAACCATGACTACGATGAGGCCTGGCGCAAGATGCGCATTAGTTCGATCACTGACATCATACTGACGAAGATCTTTCGCACCAAGGAGATCGAAGATCTCGCTGGTAAGACCCTTGTGAGCGAAGGCATAGCGGCTAACTATCAGGATATGATAAACTACGCTATCTTTGCACTGATCAAGTTACGCTTTGACTAGGCATAGCAAACTTTCATTTATAGATAATCCTATGAGCCGTCAACGAGTCCAATATATCCTCTCCGAACTCTCTCGCATCATACTAGTGGCTCTGCTACTCTTCTCAGGCTTTGTCAAGGGAGTAGACCCTATGGGAGGTGCTATCAAGATTGAGGAGTACCTCAGAGTGATGGAGCTGGGGAGTTTGAGCGTTATGGCACCAGCATTTTCAGTCGCACTCTGCTCCTTTGAATTTCTCCTCGGTGGTCTCCTCTTAATGGGACTGTGGAGGAAGATTACAGCATGGGCTACCACCATCTTTATGGGTGTAATGACGCTCTTGACACTCTATCTAGCCCTCTTTAACCCTATTAGCGATTGTGGCTGCTTTGGAGATGCACTCAAGCTCACCAATTGGCAGACCTTTGGCAAGAACGTCTTCTTCATGGCGATCACGATAGTTTACCTCCTGACCTATCGCAGGGTGAGTCATCCTTTGCGAGGCACAACGGGCTTTGTGGCAGCTACCATACTACTCTTAGGCTGGGGTATTTTCGTCGGTGGTAACCTAAGGCATCTACCACTTATAGACTTTCGTCCTTACAAGATCGGAGCTTCGCTGCGAGAGTTGACGATGATCCCTGAAAACGCTCCTCAAGAGGAGATCGAGTACCTTTTTATCTATGAGAAGAATGGGCTGCGGGAGACATTCAACATGGAGGATCTCCCCGACTCCACATGGACTTACATTGACCGCCAAGAACGAGTCATCAAGGAGGGTTACAAGCCTCCCGTCATGGACTTTGCGATCTATGCGGGGGGAAGCTCACAGCAAGCGACAGAGCGAGAGGTAACCCAGACGATGCTACTCAATGAGAGTCCGCAGATATGGGTTATAACGCCAAATTGGGAGACAACTCCCGTACAGATAGGGCGCAAGCTCAATGCGCTCTACGACTGGGCCGAGTCTGTCGGCATTGCTATGTACGGGATCTCTGGCAGTACGCCCGAAGAGCGTGGACGCTGGCGCAATAAGACGGCCGCTGCTTATCCACTTTACTTTTGCGACGGTACAACCATCAAGACCATGGCACGGGCTCAGCCCTCTGTTATGCTTATCTCTGACGGAGTCATCCTAGACAAGAGAGCCGTTAGAGACCTTCCTGAAAAGTATACCGACAAGGATTACGAAAAGCTCTCCTCTTTACTACGACAAGCACCTCACGCAGGACTACACCTAGAGCGCTGGGGACTCCTCGTCGCCTGGATCATATTTTGCCTTGTTATGCTGATCCAAAGCATCCAGTGGGAGGATAAGGCTAAATACTCCGAGTATCAAATCAAGACTAAATAATCAATACACATATATCATGGACAAGAGAACACTCATCGTAGCTGGAAACTGGAAGATGAACATGACCCTCGACGCAGGGCTCCAGCTCATCACAGATATCAAAGAGCAGGTGGCAAAGCTCAGCAATCCTTGTAAGGTAATTCTAGCTCCGCCCTACATTCATCTAGGAGCGATGAAGGGGCTACTCGCAGGAAGCAACATCGAGTATGCTGCACAGGACTGCTCAGCACACGATGCTGGAGCTTACACTGGTGAGGTGTCAGCTGAGATGATACGCTCCTGTGGTTGCACCTACGTCATCATCGGACACAGCGAGCGTCGTGCTTATCACAAGGAGAGTGCCGAGCTACTAGCTCAGAAGATCGATCAAGCTCTCGCTCATGGGATGAAGGTCATCTTCTGCGTTGGCGAGCAGCAAGCAGAGCGTGAAGGCAATCGCTACTTCGAAGTGGTCGATGAGCAACTACGTGGATCCCTCGGACATCTCTCGCACAAGCAGATGGAGCAAATAGTCATAGCTTACGAGCCTGTATGGGCTATCGGCACTGGCCTGACGGCAACGCCTGAGCAAGCACAGGAGATGCACCAACATATTCGCCAGACGGTAGCATCGCTCTTTGATCAGAAGCTAGCAGATCTCACCACAATCCTCTACGGAGGCAGCTGTAAGGCTTCAAACGCTGAGTCGCTCTTCTCACAGCCCGACGTCGATGGCGGACTCATCGGAGGAGCTGCGCTCAAAGCCGATACCTTCTTACCTATTATCACAGCAAACAAATGAGGCTCTCATCGCCCATGAGGCATGCACTAGTCCTACTCTTGAGTGTGACCATACTCTCTGGCTCGCTTGTGGCTCAGGAGCGCACTCAAGAGCAGGACATCTTTACCCATATAACCACGCAAAGCAGTGGGGGCCAAGTAACTATCACTCAGCCCAACTGGTTACGATCTGTCGTAGGCAAGACCTTCCATACCCCAAGTGGCATCATCACGGGGTATCGCATACAGGTCTATACGAGCAATATGCGTGGTGCTAAGCAGGAAGCCTATCGCTTAGCTAGCCAACTAAGAGGAGCAGCACCTGAACTCTCTTCTTACGTCACTTATAGCGCGCCATTTTGGCGTCTATCACTAGGTGACTACGCTTCACGACATGAAGCTCAGCAACAACTCAACGCCCTGCGTGCATCCCATCCACGCTTAATGAGAGAAGCTTACATAGTGCGGGAGAAAATACGAGTGCGTTAAGATTTACCCATAACCATTTCCATAGACTTATCAATCAATCCCTTTTTCTGAAAACCATCTTACATACATGGAAGAGCCCCAGCAGATACTACATACCAATCAAAACTACGAGGTCAACGACTTTCTACCCGAGACACAGCTAGAGCGGATGAAAGATCACGTCAAGGAACTCCTTTTAGAGCTAGGCGAAGACCCAACTCGTGAAGGACTACTCAAGACTCCCGAGCGAGTCTCCAAGGCACTCCACTTCCTCACAAAAGGCTATCAGGAAGATCCCTTAGCGATCCTACGCGCTGCCACATTTAGAGAGGATTATCAGCAGATGGTCATCGTACGGGATATAGACTTTTACTCCCTCTGCGAGCATCACATGCTACCTTTCTTTGGTAAGGTGCATGTAGGCTACATCCCCAACAAGTATATCACGGGACTGAGCAAGATACCTCGCATCGTCGAGGTCTTCGCCCGTCGCCTACAGGTGCAGGAGCGACTGACTACACAGATCAAAGACTGCATCCAGCAGGCACTTTCACCACTAGGCGTCATCGTCGTCATCGAGGCTCAGCACATGTGTATGCAGATGCGTGGCGTACAGAAGCAAAACTCGCTCACCACGACGAGCGACTTCACGGGAGCTTTCAAAGAGTCGAAGACTCGCGAGGAGTTTTTCAACCTAGTGCGTAGAGGTTAGCTTGGCATAGTCATTTAGTTCACACAGCACGACATTCTCTTTATGATACATCACTATCACGTAAGCTCCGAGGCTGAGGAGACCTTCTCTCTAGACTTTGAGATACAGGCTGATGCTACCTTTGCACAGCTTATGGATCTGCTGATCGATACTCTAGACTTCGATCCTGCATCGATTGGTATGTTTTACCTTTGCGATGATCGCTGGCAGAATATAGGACAGGTAGCCTCCAGTGACTTCTTTGAGACTGACGCAGGCAATCAATATAATATAGAGAGCTCTCGTTTAGAGGATCTACTTGACGAGACTGGAGCTCGAGTGCGTTATCTTTATGACCTCTTTGAGGATCGCTATCTACGCCTTCAGCTGGTCAAGATACATAGTGGCTCTCTGTCTACTCCTCAGATCATCTCTCTAGAAGGCAAGAAACCACGACAGACTGACCCAGACGAATTTGTCGGAGGTTTGGGCGGTGACGCACTCTCTGTCGATACTCCCTTAGGAATGATGGACGAAGCCTTCGATGAGGAGCTCTTTAATGCGGACGAGCTCTCCAGCGATGGCTTTAGCATCGTAGATGAAGAGTAAGACCTAGCGTCCTCTCCGATGAGCTGCTGCACAGGCAAACTAAAGGAGGTCTCCCCTACACTGATCGTGCTCACAGGAGCTACAGGTGTAGGGAAGACCTCCTTTGCTATAGCACTGGCGCGCCATCTAGGCTCCGACTCCAAGCCCCTACCTATCCTCTCGGCAGACTCTCGGCAGATATATCGTGGCATGCCGATCGGCACAGCCACCCCAACGGAAGAAGAGCGACGATTAGCTCCACATTACTTCGTAGCAACCCATGAGATCTCCGAGCTGTATAGTGCTGGACGATATGAGCTAGAGGTCATGGAGCTCCTAGGGCAACTCTTTCGGGAACAGCCCGTCGTCATCCTTTGCGGTGGGTCTATGCTTTACATCGACGCTATTTGTAGTGGCATAGACGATATTCCCCCTGTTGATCCAGAGGTGCGAGCGCAGCTTCACGAGCGTTATCAAAGAGAGGGACTCGCAGGCATCCTTGCTGAGTTACAGCTCGTTGATCCGCTATACTATAATAAGGTAGATCATTGCAACCATCGTCGTGTGATGCATGCGCTAGAAGTGTACCTCAGCAGCGGGGCTCCACTCTCTTCTTACCACTCAGGCGAAGACGCCGAGCGTCCCTTCCGTCTGCTCACCTATGCCCTGACACGTCCCCGGGAGGAACTGTATCAGCGGATTAACCAGCGCGTGGAGATGATGATCGAGGAGGGCTTGGTCGATGAGGCTAAGGGGCTCTACCCTCATCGTCAGCTCAATGCGCTCAATACGGTAGGATACAAAGAGCTCTTTGCACACTTCGATGGACAGTACGATCTGACAGAGGCGGTACGTCTCATACAGCGCAACAGCCGTCACTTTGCCCGCAAGCAGCTCACCTGGCAGCGACGCCATCCTGAGTTCGCACCGCTCGACCTCTCCACACCTTGGGAGGCCCTTCTAGAGCGTATCCAGCAAGACTTACTCACCCAGCCACAGACCGATAGATGAAAGCAGACAAACCCCTTCAGCCAGCCAAGCCATTGTCCCAAAGCTCTACCAAAAACACCATCAAACAGTGGAGTGAGGAGGACCGTCCTCGGGAGAAGCTCCTCAGACTTGGTGCTCGAAATCTCTCAGATGCTGAATTACTAGCGATCTTCATCAACTCTGGTACTGAACAGGACACAGCTCTAGACCTAGCTAAGAAGCTTATGACTGGTCTAGATAACGACCTTGGTCGGCTCCTAGAGATAGACCATGCATACCTAACTGGGAACATACCTGGAGAAAAGAGAAAGCGATTTGCAGGACTAGGCGATGCACGCGCCTGCACTATACTCGCAGCCATCGAGCTGGGACGCAGACTACGTGACACCCCACCACCTCAGCGTACGCCGATCACCTGTAGCTTAGACGCTTACCGCGTTTTACGACGTCATCTCGAGGACTTAGATCATGAGGAGCTACGTTGCCTTTACCTAGATGCCTCGGGACGAGTCATCAAGAATGTCTTAGTATCCTCAGGAGGTGTCAGCCACGCCGTTGCCGATCTACGACTCATTTTGGCTCCCGCTATCACACTCTACGCCTCAGCTATCATCCTAGCGCACAACCACCCCACGGGTCACTTACAGCCCAGTGCCGAGGATATAGACCTCACCAAGCGAGTCAAGCAGGTAGCCTCCGTCTGCAACATACGTCTCAACGATCACATCATCCTCGGTCGTTACCACGCTTCTGTCACCTCTGACGGCGAGCGCTCCCACTACTTGAGCTTTGCGGATAGTGGTATGCTCGCATCGCTCTAGCCCCCAGGGCTGACGCATTATACGGGGTAGGTTTACCTACGCCTTAATGAAGGATCTCGGGAAATGGAGGAAATAGAACAATCCTCCGTGGAAGATCTAGGATTATCCAGTGAGCAAATGAAAAATTCTTCCGAAGTATGAGTTGATTCTTCGGAAGAATTTTTTCATTCCTCGGAAGAAAGAGAAATTTCTTCCGAAGAGTTGGTCGATTTCCTCCGAGCTATTTGGGATTTTGCTCCGAGGAATTGACCTCAATGGAGATATAGGAGTAGCAATAGTATAAGTCCATAGCGCTATGTAGCAAGACTTAATCCATCTATTCCTCGGTTGGCGTCAGGAATAGCTCCTTGGATACAGGGTATAATGCGTCAGCCCTGATCGCTCTAGCTCCACACTTGCGGTAAAAGTGCTACCTTTGTAGCATAGATTACTATCTGACTAACACTCTTGAGCATGAATCGCATCAAACGCATTGGCGTACTCACATCGGGCGGTGATGCCCCAGGCATGAATGCTGCTATACGGGCCGTCGCTAGAGCCTCACTGTACCACGGCATCTCTGTATGTGGCATCATAAAGGGCTATACAGGTCTTATCGAAAACAATGTCATAGAGCTTACCGTTGAGAACGTAAGCAATATCATACAGCGTGGAGGAACTATCCTCAAGACGGCACGAAGCCATGAGTTTGAGACTACTGAAGGTCGTGCTCGTGCCTACCAAGTCATTCAGGATAATGAGATAGATGGTCTCGTCGTCATCGGAGGTGATGGATCACTCACTGGTGCACGACTTCTAGCCAATGAGCATAATCTGCCCATCGTAGGCATCCCCGCTACCATCGACAACGACCTCGCAGGCACCGACCTCACGATAGGTTATACGACAGCGCTCAACACCATTATGGATGCTGTCGACAAGCTAAGAGACACCGCCTCAAGCCATGAACGCATCTTCTTTGTCGAAGTGATGGGGCGAGAGTCCGGCTTCCTAGCACTCAATGGAGCTATCGCTACGGGATCAGAAGGAGCTCTCATCCCCGAAGACCCGACCAGTACCGAGTCACTCAAGAAGATGATCGAGAGTGGCTTCCGCAAGACCAAGAGTAGTAGCATCATCCTCGTCACTGAGAGCGGTGAACGCGAGGGGCAAACACTCTTCATCGCAGATGACTTCAAGCGTCGCTACCCCAACTTTGACATTCGTGTCACCATCTTAGGGCACCTACAGAGAGGTGGTATACCGTGCGCTACCGACCGCATCATGGGTAGTCGTATGGGCGCCGCTGCCGTACAGGCACTCCTCGATGAGCAGCGCAATGTAATGATCGGCTATGACAACGATGAGATCGTCTACGTTCCATTTGTCAAGGCGACCAAAAAGCAAAAACGCATCGACCCAGACCTCATCGACTTGCTACATATGCTCTCTATCTAAAGAAGCGCCTCTTTTGAGTACACTACTCAACAAGCTACACAGCTGGTACCAAGAGAATCATCGTAAGCTACCCTGGCGAGACATACACGATCCCTATCGTATATGGCTCAGTGAGGTGATCCTACAGCAGACACGGATAGATCAGGGGACGAGCTACTACTTACGATTTGTCGAGCACTACCCCACCGTTTCAGACCTTGCAGCAGCACCGCTTGATGAGGTGCTCAAGCTCTGGGAGGGTCTGGGCTACTACAGCCGTGCGCGCAATCTGCATCGTGCGGCTCAGATCATCGACCAGGAGCTTGGAGGCACCTTTCCAACAGACTACCAGACAGTCCGAGCCCTCCCTGGCATTGGTGACTACACGGCTGGAGCCATTCTCTCCTTTGCCTATGATCAGCCATACCCCGCCGTCGATGGCAACGTACTCCGTGTACTGAGTCGACTCTATGCCTCTGAGGAGCCAATAGACACCACCCAGGGAAAGAAGTACTACACCGCCCTAGCCAGACAATTGGTCGAAAAAGCTCCGCACCCAGGGCTACACAACCAAGCAATGATCGAGCTAGGCGCACTCATCTGCACTCCTCAGTTATGCGACTGCACCCGCTGCCCTGTCCGTAACGAATGCCCCTCTGCAGATAGCCCCGAGCGAGCACGCCTGCCACGCAAAGCACTCAAACTTTCCGTCCAGCCCCGACACTTAGGCTACCTATTTGTACTCAAAAGGACTTCAGACCACTGGCAGACGATACTTTATCAGCGCTCCACGGGCGATATATGGGCCAAGCTCTACCAACCCACACTACTATACGACCAGCCCGTAGCTCCACAAGAGGAGCTACTTCTACAGTCACGACCTGCGCTACCCGCAATGCTAGAGCAATGCCAGCTACACCCCTTCAAACGTTACAAGCATCGGCTTACGCACAGACAGCTCTACATCGACTGCTACTACACCGTAATACCCGACAGCAGCACCCTACCGCTACCAGACGGTGGTACATGGGTACCACTAGACGATGAGAGCGAGTGGCTAGCACTCCCCATCACGCTCAAGAAAGCACTCCAGCAGCTCGCAGTCCATATAGAGACCATTTAAATAGTTAGTGTTTTTTCCACCTGAAGCTTTGGAAACACTTTCGTGAGAAAGAAATCGGGTTAGGGGCGGCTTAGCGGGCTGTAAGCAGCCTAGTCGTTTACTCCTCGGGGATGTAGATGACCTCGCCATTCTCCAGCTCGTAGGCGATGCCGACGCGCTTGCCGCGGCGCTGATTGGAGGCGTCCTCGCTGTCGGTCGGTGTGTACCGCTCGATGGTGGAACCTTTCTTGGAGATAATCTCCATATTGTCCTTGCCGGGGTTCTTGATGATGGTAAAGTCCTCCTGCGTGAGCATCTCGGTCATGCTAAACTTCGTGACCAGTGCCACCATCAGTGCCACGGCAAAGACCATCGCCACGTCAAAGAGGTTGCTCACGAGCGATGATGGATCGGTGTCGTCGTGGCGCAGGGTGCGTCGCTTACTTCTTCGTCTCATCTTCAGCTTGGGTTAGGAGTTCGTCGATGTAGTCGATGTAAATGAGCTCTTGGTGGTGATAGCGGTGGAGTCTCTGCAAGGTCAGATAGCCGATGGCGGAGACGAAGAGCCCTAGCACGGTGGTCGCAAAGGCGACCTGCATATTGTACGCCATAGTTGCCATATCGCCACTGCTCAGCCCGACGAGCGCTGGCCCCATTGGTATGAGGGTACCCATTAGTCCGAGGATTGGACCGAACTTGGTCAAGACTTGCGGGTAGACGAGTCGTTTGTCGAGGCGTAGCTCATACTCGCCGATGAGTAGGTTGCGCTCAGCATCGGGAGCTGTGAGGAGGGAGCGCAGTAGCTCCTCAAAGAGGTCTAGCCGTGCTGTCTTTGGACTTTCACCGCCCAGCTCTTGGCGCAGTCTGCCGAGTAGTGCGCTAGCGTCTTCACGCTGATGGGAGAAGTAGCGCTGCTGTAGTCGCTTGTAGCGCTGTGCCCGCTCGATGAGCCCGCCCAGCATGAGGAGGGCTAGGAGGAAGAGTAGGAGTAGCCCAATGATCACCGGTATGAGGAGACCATTGGAGAGGAGAAACATGGTGTCTGAAATGAATTTCATAGTAATCTGTTGTGTGTAACTGTCTTATTTGTGTGAGCCCTTTGCCTTGATGAGCATGGCTACATAGCCGATGAGGACACCACCTGCGAGGGTTGCTAGGAGTATGCACAGCTCTCTAGGCGAGGAGCTATCTAGCTGGACATCTGGTACGGCTGAGCCCCCTGGTATGAGGATGTAGGCTACGACGCTACCCACGGCTAGCACCCCAGCCAAGAGCATCGAGAGCAGACGTAGAAACTCCCGATCACGTATCAGGCGAGGTGTCAGCTCGATGAGTAGGAGGAGCACCACAGCAAAGGTTATGGTCACTGCCCAGTAATGGACCCCGGGCATGCTGTAGATGACAAAGCTCCTCAGGTAGCATAGCGCAGGTAGCATCAGTAGCGAGGGTAGCCATACGGCTATCTGGTGGCAGGCGGTCATGACCGCTACGACTAGTCCCTCCCGATGATAGATCGTACGCAGAGGTCGGTGTGCGGGTCGGTAGGTGACGACCGCCATCGTGAGCAGCAGCTCTAGCGAGACCATCATGGCGAGTGTGGAGAGCTGCTCCGCCTGACGTAGCATAGCGTCGAGGGCAAGCTTGCTCACCCGCAGGGTCGCCTGATGAGTCGCCACCAAGCCGACGATGTAAAGGAGCGCATGTGCTAGTCGCACCCTACGATCAGATCGTACGGCTGTGGTGGTGAGCGCCACTAGGAGCGCAAAGATCGCAACGATGAGTAGCATCTCTTACTTCGTACGCTTCCTACGTCTGCTGTAAAGGATGGAGAGCACCAGTATGAGGACGATTACGACACCTCCGATGACAACCACCTCGGTCGTGTAGAGACTATCCTGATCCTCTGCAGAAGCGGAGCCAGCGGACTGCTTCTTGCCCTGGGCCTTATCAGAGTCCTTCGAGAGTACCTGTTGCTTTTGGTCAGACTGCGAGGTCACCTTGAGCGCCTTGTCTAGGGCGGCGGTGTACTCTTGCTGCTGCTCGGGTGTGAGTTGATCTTGGATCATCTTACGCAGCTTAGCATTGTCACAAACCATACCGCTACAGCCAGCACCCGCCTTTGCCAAGCTCTCAGCATGGAGCTGAGCGATGGTCTGCTTTTGCTCAGCAGTCGCCTGCCAGTAACCCTTGCGAATGGTCTCCATCATGGAGGCGGTGAGGTCTTGCAGGGCTGCGGGGTTGTTTTGCTCGAAGAAGTCAACCGTACCGAGCTGATGCTTGTCCACGACATACATATCGTAGAGAGCATCCCAGAGCTCCTTATCGATGGCGGAGGGCTTCATGACGTTCCACGCGTAGGTATTGCGGATGGTCTCGTCGATAGCATCTGCCGCTCCAGCGCCCTCTTTGAGCTGCTCACGCACATAGGTGGGGTTGAGGATGGTGGTGCGAGCTTCAACGCCGATAGCCTGCTTGATCTCCTGCGTCTTGACACGACGACGGTTACGCAGATCGGTGAAGTAGCCCTCGGGGTCCTTGCCCGTAACGTGACGCACGGAGAGGGTGAGCCCGCCCATAAACTCATAGACGTGATCCAAGCTTAGCGCGCCCCACGTATTGCTCTGACGGGGCTGGACGACGGCATCGGTGTTTTGCAGAGCTGCCTCAAAGATTCCTTTGGCGGTCTCGCCCCAAAGCTCTTCGTCGCCATAGATGGCGCCCATATTGTTCATGTAAACCTCGGCAATCTCGCTCTCTTTCTCCCAGCGGTCTCCGCTCTCGACCATCTCCTGAATGCCAGTACCGTAGGCACCGTTGAGACCGCCGAAGATACGCTTGCCGCTAAGCTTACGCGCCTGCTCGGGGGGTACGCCATGCTCTAGGAGCACACGCTCCGCCTCGACACGTCCGAGGGCTATCTGGTTAGGCATGTTGCCATCCTTGGTCTCTGCGACGAGGTCCATAGCCTTTTGCAAGAGGAAGAGTCGAGAGGCTGCGATGTCTCGGAGTTGGCCCGAGGTCTGTATGACCACATCTACACGGGGTCTGCCGAGCTCCTTGATAGGGATGACGCGCACATCGATCACCTTGCCACGGCGGTCACGTACGGGCTCGACACCGAGGAGTGCCATGATCTCTGCAATGGTCGTGCCCTCGCTCTCGATGAAGCTGCTGCTCCAGAGCGTGAAGCTCACCTTGCGCGGTATCGAGTCGTTGTGACGAGAGCGGTAGTCGGCTAGGAGCGCATCGGCTAGTTGCTGTCCGTCTTCCCATGCCTTTCCTGTGGGCGTCATCTCGGGATCGATGGCGTATAGGTTGCGTCCGGTGGGTAGTACGGAGGGGCTGGCGATGAAGTCTCCGCCTGGCGAAGGTGCCGTGTAGCCTCCATTGAGCGCATTGGCTAGAGAAGCGAGCTCGAGCTGTGGCGAACTGCTCAGCATACGCTTATAATATGGTATCTCTGCCACGGAGCGACGCAACAGACTGATCCCCTCGGCGAGGAGTACCAGCTTGGGATCTTGCTTTGTCTCGGCACTGGCGGGCTTGCTGTGAGGAGGCATACTGCCACCCATCATTCCCTTGGGCATACCTCCAGGGTGACCACTGGGCATTCCACTAGGCTTGCCCTGTGGTTTAGCTTTTGCCTTGTTGCCACCCATCATGCCGGCAGGCATTCCGCCCATCATACCGGATTGTGCGCTCTCCTCTTGTTGCGCCTTGAGGAACTGATCGACACGAGCCAGCTCGGTGCCACTGACGCCTAGCGACTGAAGGAGCGCATCGACCTCTCCCGAAGCAATCTCCCGATCCTGAACACGAGCTACGAAGTGGTCGGCAGGACGGAGGTAGCGAGCGTTGAAGTAGACATCGTCCTTGATCTGAGCATCGGTGATCCGTCCGCGAGACTTGTCTATCTGAGCCAGTGCATAGGCTATCGGGTCGACCGAGAGGAGGCGGACACTAGAGCGGATCTTCTCTGAGCTGAAGGGGACACCCGTCGTGTACATACCGCCTACGATCTTAGCATTGGCTAGCTCGTCAATGAAGCTGGCGACTAGCTCTATCTCGTCTCTCGTGTAGGGCTTGCTCATCGTGGAGTCTAGCTTGAGGTCTCTGTGGAAGCCCTTAACGATGGTCATCTCTTTGATTCGCTTGGAGAGTGCATCGTCATCTTTTTCCGAAGCTAGATAGCGGTCGGTCAAGTCGCGCAGCGGTTGCATCTCTTTGTCTAGCTGCGTATCGATAAAGGGCGGAGCTAAGTAAGAGACCGCCTGGCCGTAGGAGCGACGCTTGGCGATCATACACTCGCCGACATTTGCTGTCGTATAGTAATAGATGTGTGGCAGGTCCCGCACGAGTCTATCGGTGTAGTCGTAGTTGCTCAGAGCCACCTGCTTGCCGGGGATAAACTCCAGACTGCCGTGGGTGCCGAAGTGCATCAGGACGTCAGCTTGCCAGCCGTTACGAGCCCACAGATAGCTGGCTATGTATGGGTAAGCGGGTACGGAGGTAGAGCCGTGCACCATCTTGAAGTCTAGCTCTCCGCTGCCAGCACCGGGCTGAGGTAGGAGCGCCACCTTACCATAAGTGAGTCGGGTCACCGCAATGCCCTCGACACCGTCACGCTCTAAGACAAGATCGTGTCCTGGGATCGCCCCGTAGTGACCTTCTATGCTGTCCTTGAGTGCTGGGGGAAAAGTGTCGTCGATCCACTGCGTCAGCTCTTTCGTCGAGACAAAGGCGGGGTAGTTGCTACTTAGGAGCAGTTGCTTGTTGCCCTCCGCATAGTTGTTGTAGAGCGCGCCACGAGACATCAGATCTTTGGCAAAAGCCTCCTCTGTGTCGGGCAAGCCCGTCAGGTCGTACCCTTGGCTCTGTAGATACTTCAGGACATTGTAGAGCGAGGGCACAACCTCGATGCCTTGCGCCACGAGACTGTTTTGCCCAGATCCCTTGAAGTAAAAGAGTGCTATCCGCTTGTCCGCGTTGCTCATCGTCTGTAGCTTGACATAGCGGTGGAGTAGTGAGCAGAAGTCGGGCAGACGCTCGGGGATCGTGTGAAACTCCTTAAAGCCCTGCTTGTTCTCCCGCAGTGTCACCAGCGCAAAGGGGTGGATTGTACCATCTATCTCAGGCGTTACAACAGTCTGGCTGAGGTAACCGCCCCACATGCCTTGCTTGTCTTGTAGCCAGTCGCCATACTCCTCCGACACGATGAGCGGAGAGAAGATCGGTACGTTGTGCTCCTTGAGCCAAGCGATGGCAGGGTCGCCGCCGAAGCGTCCGTGAGCGAAGTAGATGACCGCCTGTGGCTTGATCTCTGAGAGGAACTCCAGTCGGCGTGTCATCGCACTGATGGGGTAGACGTTAAAGCCTGACTCCTCCAGCGCTCCGATCAACTCGTCTAAGTAATCTCGGCTCGATCCGAAGGGACCTGCGATACCCGTAAAGAGCGCAATGCGAGGAGCTCCCTCCTTGTAGCCATGCTCGTTGTAGAACTTCTGAAAGCTCTCGACACTGTCAAAGGCGAGGTCGGGGTCTTCGTCCGTAAAGAGCAGGTCGTAGCCGTACTCTATCGGCTCTTCGATAGTCCCCGTGCGGAGCGACTTGCCGAGGACTTCCTTACGGATGTAGTTAAAGCCCGAGCGGTAGTTGCTCGTACCGCCATTCGCCAGATAAGAGACCAGCTTCTCCTGCTGTAGCGAGTCTAGGTTGGAGATGTTATTCTCTGGCGTCGTGGTCATGTAGGCGAGGTACTTCAGCCCCTTCTCCTCGCCCAGCTGCTTGATCAGCGCGCGGTCCTCATCGGTCCACTTGAGCCCCATGCCGAAGGCGATCATAGCGTCGTAGTTCTTCAGCTCCGAGAGGTCCGTTACGGCTGTGAGGCGCACATTCTTCTTGTCGACCGCCACTGCCATACGAGAGGCGACGAAGTCTGGCATATTGACCAGTGCGACCCGCACTGGCTTAGGCCACAAGAGATAAGTACCGAGGATGATGAGTATCAGTAGTACTGGTGCTCCTATGTAGTAGAGATACTTCTTAGAGAAAGTCATACGGAGAGAGTATTAGTAGGGGAAAAGCCCTTTTAGAAGTTCAGTGAGAGCGAAACGAAATAGCTACGTCCAGGCGATAGCGAAGCGCCCTGCTCGATGATCGGGGTCATGTAGTTGAAAAGGTTGTCGCACCCCAGCGTTAGGCTAAGGTCTAGCACAGTCTGCCAGCGCTGTGTGACGCTAGCCCTAAAAAGCGCGTAACCAGGATAGGAGGCGTACTTATAGTCGTCACTGGCATTGTCGTAGACGGCGGAGGTCACGCCACTGAGGTAGCGCCCCGAGATCTGCCCCGAGAGGGTGTACGAGCCCCAGCGGTGCCCATACTGTACGGAGCCATTGATGTGGTGAGGTCTCGTGTTGCGGATATGGAAGGATTGCGTCTTGCCCTGCACCTTCATCTGCTCTAAGACGAAGGCGTAGTTGACATTGATATCAAAGTTTGCAAAGGGCGTGACCCGTAGCATCGCCGTACCGCTCCATAGGTCTAGGGGCTTCTCCCCGTTGCGATATTGGAGTACACTGCCCTCCTGCTCGGGACGCGTATAGATACGGTTGTTGATACGATTGTAGGAGGCAGAGAGGGAGAGATTCATAAAGGAGTTGTTGTACTCAGGCGCGATCATCACGAGGTGGCTGATCTCTGGCTTGAGGTCGCTAGAGCCTTTGATGCGAAACATACCTCTGTGGTCCCAATCCATAAAGAGCTCCTTGAGCGAAGGCGACCTAAAGCCCTCGGAGTAGCTAACGCGTAGGGCATAGTTGCGATTGCGCCACATGATCGACAGGCGAGGCGTCAGGTGCGTGCCATAGGTCGAGTGCATATCCTGACGGAGTCCCACGGTAGTACTCCAGTTATTGTTCATACGCCAGAGCATCTGCCCGTAGAGCGTCTTGGTCGAGGCGCGGTGTACGTCATTGAGATTGGTCACCTGTACGCTACGGAGGTTCTCGTGGAGGATCTCAACGCCCGCATTGAAGGTAGGCTTGTAGGGATCTTCCGAGGGGTCGTAGTTGTACTGCATGCGCGCCGTCTGCGTCAGGTAGTTAAACTGAGGCTCCCAGGGACCCTCCTCCTCTGTGGCGAGGAAGAAGTACTTGTCTCGCTTGTACCCCTCGATGTGGTAGCTGGTCTCTATAGAGTGTCCATCAGTGGGTTTGTAGAGTACTTGCAGATTGCCGGTAGGGCTTTGGTAGCGGTTCTTCTCCTTATCGTCAAAGTTCTGCATGCGTGAGTGAAAGCGTCCTGTAGCGGTGATCGAGAGACGCTTGTCTGGGGAGAGGTAGCGGAGCTTCTCTCCAACGTGAAAGGTGTAGAAGCCTGGCATCGTGCGTGGTCTATCGGCACTGACGCCTGGGAGCTCGTAGTCATGCTGCTTGGCATAGCCGCCCGTCGTGGTGCTAGTCACACGACCCAGTCTCATCACCAGACGACCGTTGTAGCGCTGTATGCTCTCTGTGTCGTAGTGGCTAGAGAGGTTGGCACCGAGCTTCTTGTGGCTCCGCTTTGTGATGATGTTGATCACGCCGCCTATGGCATTGCTCCCATAGAGAGCCGAGCTAGAGCCTTGTAGCATCTCGATGCGCTCTATCGAGGAGGGGTCTATACGCTCCAGGTCTACACTACTGGCCGAGCCCTCGTTGGTCATGCGCTCACCATCTACGAGGAAGAGGTAGTAGTCTGCCGAGAGTCCCCGTATGCTCATCCGATTTTGCGTGCCGTGGATACTCGTCTGCACGCCTGGAATTACCATCTGCAGCAGATCCTCCACAGAGCGCGCCTGGACCGCTTCGATCTCCTTGGGCGAGACGACGCGGATCGGTATGGAGATGTTTTTCATCGGGCAGCGTGTGCGGGTACCCGTGACGACCACTGCGTCAAGACACTTGACTCTCGTACTATCTACGAATGTCGAATCCTGAGGGAGTGTCGTGGCAGAGAGAGCTCCTGCGAGGGTAAGTAGGAAGAGGAGGATGTATAGAGACCTTTTCATATAGTGAAGCTTAGGGAGTAAAAGGGAATAGACTCAGTGCGCTTAAGAGGCGCTTAGAGCCAAGCAAGCTCGGAGCCACAGAGAGCGGTCTCTCTAGTAGCTCCGAGCGGGTAAGGCGGTGATTACTTCTTGTCTGCCTGCATGGCATACTCGAGGGTAATGTGTCCCGTCTTCTTCGTAGCACTCTGATAGTCTAGGACACGGACGCGGACGATCTCACCAGCGGACGAGCGGACGAGAAAGACAGAAGGATCTATCGTCACCTTGGGAGGCATACCGGCCATGCTGATGATACCCTTGTTTAGGTATCCAGGTTGTCCCTCACCCTTAGGCTCAGAGGTAAGCAGGAAGTTGGCCGACTGCTTCTTGTATTCGATATCGTGCTTGCCATCCTTGTTGGCACCAAACTTCATCAGGAGCATACCCTCACGGTCTAGCGTCCACTCGCTATCCTTAGGAGCAGGGATGTCCGCCTTTAGATCCTTTTGAGTTGTGCGAGTAGCTGCACCCTTGCCCTTACCAGAGGCACCGCCGTTGGTCTTGAAGTCGTAGCGGTGCAGACCTAGATCCCACGAGAGATCGGTCTCGGGAGCGGAGACGCTGACTACCTCACCCTTGGCAAAGTTGATGTATACCCACTTCGTGTAGTCGGAAGCGTCTACGACAATCTTCTTGGTCACCCACTCCCCTTGTGAGGGATTAGGCTTCGGTTGGTTATTGTCCTTGTCGCACGAAGCGCATAGTAGCAGCGTCATTAGCGCCGCTAGAGAGAGTAGGATTGTTTTCTTCATATACTTTGTTTGCTTAGAAAAACTGGTTGTCTGATTGCACTGCAAAGGTATGAATGAGAGCCTACGCAAATCAATACCTAAACGTCGGTAATTAAGCTTGTGTCGTCCCAACGTTTAGCTATAAAACTCCCCCATCACAACCCTCTCGGTAGGGCTATCGGCAGCCGTGTCGTATGGGAAGGCATGCGCTTTTGTAAAAGTTCCAAAACGATTCCAGCCTTGGAACTTTTTAGTTCCAAGGCAGGAACTTTCTGGTTCCAACGGAGGAACTTTCGAATTCCAACGGAGGAACTTTTCGGTTCCAAGGGAGGAAAGTTTCAATCCCAAGGGAGGGAGCGTTTGATCCCAAGGGAGGAATTTCAATTTTCTAACAATGGAAAGTTTGATTGGGCAGAGGAGATAAAGAAAGAAGGCCGAGAAGCAACGCATGCTTCTCGACCTTCTCTGGTTGTGGCGTATGCTACGGGAGCATCCGCCGATCTATTTGTGAGCTACTACCTCTTAGTAGGCTAGACCCTCACGGGCTAGCTCCTCTTCGTGCTTGTAGAAGCGGAAAGTCTTCACCTGTAGCTCTACGGCTGCATCGTCATCGCAGACGATGATGCTGTCAGAGTGGAGCTGCAGCGCAGAGATAGGACACATCTGGGTGATATGCCCCTCGACGGCCTTGCAGAGGGCGCGCGCCTTCTGAGAGCCACTGATGAGAATCATCACCTCACGAGCATCTGTCACGGTGCCGACACCTACGGTGAGGGCGCGTGTGGGAACCTGCGAGAGGTCGTTGTCAAAGAAACGGCTGTTGTCACGGATCGTCTCGGGCATCAGACGCACCTCACGAGTGCGAGAGGCTAGTGAGGAGCCTGGCTCGTTGAAGGCGATATGGCCATCAGAGCCGATACCTCCGATGAAGAGGTCGATACCTCCGAGTGACTGGATCATCTCTTCGTAAGCTTGGCACTCAGCAGTAGTGTCCTTTGCCAAACCATTGAGGAGGTGTGTATTTTTGGGGTCGATGTCGATGTGGTCGAAGAAGTTGCTCTTCATAAAGTAGTGATAGCTCTCGGGATGTGAGGGCTCTAGACCGACATACTCGTCCATATTGACTGTAATTACGTTCTTGAAGCTAACGCGTCCAGCCTGACAGGCTTTGGCCAGCTCTTGATACATACCAATAGGGGTAGAGCCTGTGGGCAGACCGATCACAAAGGGGCGGTCAGCTGTGGGGGCAAACTCATTGATGCGTTTGATCACATGCTCTGCTGCCCATGTAGACATGGCAGCATAATCTTGCTCGATAACAAGTCTCATAGATTATTTGTTGGTTGTTGGTATTTAGGTATTAACGGTAAAGCTCTAGTAGTCTCTTGGCAATAGCAGCTCCTAGGTCACGACCCTGAGCGAGCTGCTCTGGGGTGGCGGCACCCTTGATCTCTACGGGATCGGTCACCTGCTCGAAGGCTAGCTTCTCGAGGATCTCGGGCATGATCTTGACAGACTGCCCAGCCCAAGTACAGCTACCGAAGTAGCCGATGATGCGATGCTTGACCTCGCGGAGGGCTACCTTGTTGAGGATGTCGCGCATGGGTGAGAAAAGGCTATTGCAATAGGTCGGTGCGCCAACGATGAGGGCGCGATACTTGAAGATGTCACGGAGCATGTGCGAGGGGTCGGCCGTGCTGACGTTGTGCACGACGATATCCTTGATGCCGCTCTGAGCTAGTCCCTGAGCGACAGCCTCGGCCATCTGCTCGGTGTGACCATACATGCTACCATAGAGGATGACCGCACCACAGCTCGTGTCGTACTTACTGAGCTGGTCGTAGATGGCAAGTGCCTTGGGGAAGCCGTGCTCCGTCCATACGGGACCATGGGTCGGACAGATGTACTGTGGCGACAGACCTAGAGAGCTGTACTTCTCCAGAGCCTTCTGTACGAACGAACCAAACTTACCCACGATGCAGGCGTAGTAGCGGTACATCTCCTCGTAGTAAAGGTCGAGATTCATATCTCGGTCTATGATAGCCCCGTTGAGCGCGCCAAAGGTGCCGAAGGCATCGGCCGTAAAGAGGACGTTGTTTGAGCTCTCGTAGGTAAACATGACCTCGGGCCAGTGAACCATCGGTGCCATGACAAACTGGAAGGAGAAGTCGCCCACCTCTAGTGGCTCTTTCTCCGAAACAACTACGCGCTGCTCCTGAGGGATTGGTGCGAAGTAAGAGTCGAGCATGCCGAAGGTTTTGCTATTGCCCACCACCTTCATCTCAGGATAGAGGGTGCGTAGGAGACCGATAGAGCCACTGTGGTCGGGCTCCATGTGGTTCACGATGAGGTAGTCGATAGGACGGTCGCCGATGATTGCTTTGATCTCGCTAAGATGCTTCTCAGCGGTGGCTATCTCGACACCATCGATGAGTACGACCTGCTCACCCACGAGCAGATAAGAGTTGTAGCTGACGCCATGGGGTAGTGACCAGGAGCCCTCGAAGAGTTGCTTCGTGCGGTCATTGACTCCGATATAGTATATTGAATCGGTGATTTGATTACGATACTCCATAATATAATGGTTGCTTTATAATAGTGAATAGATTTACTTCTTGTTTTGATGAGCGGCTTGCTCCTTGCGCTGCGCCTCTTCGGCGAGTAGACGCTCCACCTCCGCCTGAGGCACTGGGTGGCGTAGGGCATAGATGATCATGCCGACTCCGATGAGGATAAAGGGGATGCTGAGCAATTGCCCCTGGTTGAGTCCGATGGAGTCGACCAACCTGTGCTCCCACGGCTCCTGAACGAACTTGACCGTCTCAATAAGCATACGTGCTATGAAGGTGAGCGTGAGGAGCGTCCCGACGATGAGTCCCTGATACTTGTAGCCCGTATTGCGACGCCAGTAGAGCCACATGCAGATGGCGAAGACGAGTAGATAGGCGAGTGCCTCGTATATGGCTGTCGGGTGGCAAGGCATACCACCTGCTAAGGTCTGCCACTCGGCTGAGCGTATGAAGCGAAAGCCCCATGCGACATCGGTAGGGTAGCCGAAGATCTCGCTATTCATCAGGTTGCCGAGACGTATCATAGCTGCCACGAGACCTACGGGTACGCAGAGTCGATCCATACCCCAGAGGATAGGCTTGTGCGACACTTTGCGTGCGTAGATCCACATGACGATGATGAGACCGATCACACCGCCGTGACTTGCTAGTCCACCCTCCCACGTCTTCAAGATCTCAACGGGATTGGCAAGGTAGTAGAGAGGATCGTAGAAGAGACAGTGTCCTAGTCTAGCACCTACGATCGTACCGATGGCTACGTACCAAAAGAGTTTGTTAAACCATGGTTCAGGTAAGCCTTCTTTCTGCCAGATGCGATGCACGATCCACGGACCGAAGACGAAGAGCCCCACGGCAAAGAGTACGGCATACCAGCGTAACTCAAAGGAGCCGATGGTAAAGATGGCGGGGTTGACGTCCCATGTGATGGCTAGTAGTGGTAATGTGCTGGACATGTCGTTAGAGGTTAGAGATTAGACCTTAGAGGTTAGAGATTAGACTAGATGGGCGATCCAGTCAGCTCGGTCGCCTACGAGGAGGTCTATGACTGGCACCTCAGGGAGCGTGTAGGCTCCTGGCGTGAGGCGCTGCGTAGCACGGGCGGAGGCGACCATCATTTGGGCGGTTAGGGCGGGGTTGTTGATCTGCATCTCGAAGGTGAGACGCTGGTTGTGCGTTACGCCCGAGACCCCTTTGCGCATCATGTGTACGCCATGGCCTACGTCCTCTAGGGCAGCGACTGAGGGGACGATGGTGACGATCGTTTCGTCATGAGCGAAGTAATCATCGGCGAGGATCGCTTGGCGCACCTGCTCCTCGTTGGTTCCTGCCTCTAGCTCTACATAGACCTGTCTGCGGTGCTGACCATAGCCTACAGGTAGGGTCATAGAGAGTGCGTCTCGGACACCTGCAATGGCACGTGCTGCCACGGAGTGCCCCATGCTCATGCCTGGCCCGAAGTCTGTGTAGGTGATCCCTTCGGGAGCCATCGCCTGCATCAAGGTGCGGACGATCGAGTCGCTCCCGGGATCCCAGCCAGCGCTGATGATGGAGACCGCTTGGTGCTCCTGAGCTATCGCCATCAAGTCGTGGCGTAGCGTGGCTATCTGGGTATGGATGTCGAAGCTGTCTACCGTGCAAATGCCCTGTGCGAGGTAACGCTTGGCGTAGTCAGGCACGGAGCGTGTCGGTACGGCTAAGATAGCGACGTCTGCCTTGGGAAGGGCGTCACCCTCTCCGTAAACGGCAATGCCGTGAGCGGTCAATACTTGGCTTTGAGGATCATTCTTAGAGCGACGGACTACACCGACCAGCTCCATGTCGGGAGCGGTGCGTACGGTGGTCACAACTTGCTTGCCTACGTGTCCGTAGCCTACGACGAGTACTTTTATCTTTTGGTTCATCTGTAATCTGCTATAGAATTGGTTGTTGCTTACAAGCGGTAACGGCTCGCACCATCCAAGCTGCCCGACTCAAAGCCAGAGCGAAAGGCTTGCATGCGCTGTGCTGAGGTACCGTGTGTGAATGAGTCTGGTACGGCGTAGCCCTGCGCCTCTTTCTGCAAAGTGTCATCGCCGATAGCGTTGGCGGCTGTGAGTGCATCCTCGAGGTCTCCAGGCTCGATGAGTATGATGCCGAGTCGCTGTGCGTGATATGCCCATACGCCTGCTAGGTAGTCGGCTTGCAGTTCTAGCTGTACACTGGCGCGGTTGTACGCTTCCTGAGAGACACGCCCTTGCTGCTGGTGCAGCTTGTCGGAGATGCCGAGGAGGTTCTGCACGTGATGCCCTACCTCGTGAGCGGTGACATAAGCCATGGCTAGGTCTCCCGGCGCTTTGAAGCGAGAGGCGAGTAGATTGAAGAAGTCTAAGTCAATGTAGACTGTCTGGTCGGCTGGACAGTAGAAAGGTCCCACCTCGCTGGTGGCTCCTCCGCAACGGCTCTGCACCTGATCGGTGAAGGTCACCAGTGTTGGTGCCGCATAGGAGCGTTGTAGCTCGGAGCTGAAGAGATCTGTCCACACATCGTTGCAACTGTTGAAGACGCGCAGCGTGAAGACCTTGAACTCTTCGTTTTCGTTGACGCGCGAGGGATCTACCTGCTCCGTCTGTGAGCCGGGCAAGACATTGTCTGCTACCCGCATCAGTCCCGTGAGATCCACGCCGAAGAAGAGGCTGGCCAGGACGATGACGATACCGCCGATGCCGCCTCCGAGGGCTAGACCTCTGCCTGAGATGCGTCCACGTCTGTCTTGGTAGTTTGCCGAGCTGTCGTTGGGTCTAAGCCATTTCATAGTATGTCGTCGTTAGCTAGGTGGTACATAAGGTGCGTGAAGTGCTTGCGGAAGAGTCCCTCCAGCTGGTGCTTGACTAGCGGAAAGTAAACTTTCCCACGACCTATCTCTTGCTCCATCGAGGTGACTCCCTTGTCTGTAAAACCACACGGATTGATGAGCTGAAAGTAGCTTAGGTCGGTATTGACATTGAGCGCAAAGCCGTGCATCGTCACATAGCGAGAGGTGTGCACGCCGATAGCGCATATCTTGCGAGCTTGTGGGGTGTGCGCATCGATCCAGACGCCCGTAGCACCCTCGAGACGCTCTGCACGAATGCCGTAGAGGTAGAGCAGATCGATGATGCACTGCTCCATCGTGCGGATGTACTCCTTGATCCCTACACCATAACGCTCTAGGTCAAAGATCGGATAACCCGTGATCTGCCCAGGACCATGGTAAGTGATGTCGCCACCACGCTCTATCTGGACAAGCTGAATGCCTTTAGAGTTGAGCAGAACCTCCGAGACGAGTAGATTCGTCTGCTTGCCATGCTTGCCGATCGTCAGTACCGGCTCATGCTCGCAAAAGAGTAGCACGTCCTTTGGCACCGTCTGATGCGCTATCTTGGCATCAATACGTTCCTGCCAAAGGTGCAACTGCATCTCCAGTGCCTCTTGGTAATCGATCCTGCCGCAATCCTTATAGGTAAAAGGCTCGGCACTGCTTCGCACTAGCTTGTCCTGCGTGGGTTGCGGGGTATAACCCATCCCCTCCGTGTAGCGAAGGGTCAATCCATCGTAGCCAACGTAGACCCCCTCGGGCAGTCGATCCTGTAGCTCCGCCGTAGGTGGCGCATGGTGCGAAAGGTGAATGATGTAGCTGCGCTGAGGCTGAACCTGGGCAGTCAGCTCAATAGCCTCCTCGATCGTTTGGTGCGTCGGATGAGGCTTGGTGTAGCGTAGCCCATTGACAAAGAGTAGCTCCACGCCTCGGAGCT
>CABUDK010000009.1 GCA_902490315.1 uncultured Porphyromonas sp.
GCCTGATCAACCAAATGCGTATCATAGAGCAACTGCATAAGCCTGTGCTCTTTACCATCAATCAGTTGGATAGTGACAAGGCAGACTACGACAGTACAGTCGCTGGACTCAAAGCTCGCTATGGCGGCAAGGTCGTGATCATACAGTATCCCGTACAGGAAGGCCCAGACTTCCACCAGGTGGTCGACGTGCTCAATATGAAGATGTATCAGTGGAAGCCCGAGGGCGGTACTCCCGAAGAGCTCGAGATACCTGCTGATCAGCAAGCACGTGCTGAGGAGCTACGCCAAGCACTGATTGAGTCAGCAGCTGAGCACGAGGAGCATCTGATGGAGACCTTCTTTGAGAAGGGGTCACTTGACGAGGAGGAGATCGTGCAGGGCATGCGCAAGGGTATCGTCCTCGGTGATATGTACCCCGTCTTCTGCGTCAGTGCACTCAAGGACATGGGCGTACGTCGTACTATGACCTTCCTCGGCGATGTAGCACCTCGCGTCACCGAGTCTGCGCTACCCGTCACGACAGAAGGCGCAGAGGTAGCACCTGACGCTACAGCTCCCGTGAGTCTCTACTTCTTCAAGAGCACCGTGGAGCCACATATCGGTGAGGTCTCTTACTTCAAGGTCATGAGCGGTACACTCAAGGAGGGTATGGACCTGACCAATGCTAAGAACGGCTCTAAGGAGCGCCTTGGTCAGATCAATGTGGTGGCTGGATCGCAAAAGGAGAAAGTGAGCCAGCTCGTCGCTGGAGACTTCGGCGCTGCCGTAAAGCTCAAGGATGTCCGTCGTGGAGCCACCCTCAATGATAAGGGTGTGGACTACCAGTTCCCCAATATCGAGTACCCCGCACCTAAGTACCGCCGTGCTATCGCACCGGTCAATGGTGCTGATGCAGAGAAGCTGAGCGAGGCACTCAGCCGTATGCAGCAGGAGGACCCCACATGGATTGCTCAGCAGAGCAAGGAGCTACGCCAGCTGATCGTGTATGGTCAGGGAGAGTTTCACCTACGTACGCTCAAGTGGCGACTAGAGAACAATGATAAGATCCCTGTCACCTTTGAGGAGCCACGTATCCCCTACCGCGAGACCATCACGAAGGCTGCACGCGCAGACTACCGTCACAAGAAGCAGTCAGGCGGTGCTGGGCAGTTTGGCGAGGTGCATCTGATCGTCGAGCCTTACGAGGAGGGCAAGGAGCTACCAAGTGTCTTCCGCTTTAATAATCAGGAGTTCAAGATCACGCCTCGTGACACCCAAACCGTCGAACTCGCCTGGGGTGGCAAGCTCATCTTCGTCAATAGTGTCGTGGGTGGCGCCATCGACAACCGCTTTATGCCAGCCATCCTCAAGGGCATCATGGAGCGTATGGAGCGCGGTCCGCTGACAGGCTCTTATGCTCGTGACGTGCGTGTGATCGTTTATGATGGTAAGATGCACCCTGTAGATAGCAATGAGATCTCCTTTATGCTGGCTGGGCGCAACGCCTTTAGCGAAGCCTTCCGCAATGCTGGTCCTAAGATCCTCGAGCCTATCTACAGCGTCAATGTGACCGTACCCGCAGACTACCTCGGTGATGTGATGAGCGACCTGCAGGGACGCCGTGCGCTGATCATGGGTATGAGCAGCGATGGCAACTATGAGCAGCTCTCTGCCAAGGTGCCTCTCAAGGAGATGAGCGACTACTCTACTTCGCTCAGTTCGCTAACGGGTGGACGTGCCTCGTTTGTCATGAAGTTTGACGCTTACGAGCTCGTACCGTCAGATGTACAGGAGGCACTCCTGAAGGCCTACACGGAGGAGAGCGAGGAGGAGTAACATACGGCTTCCCGCTACCCTATTAAGTTCTAAGAGCGGTCTCAAGTCACGACGACTTGAGGCCGCTCTCTCTATCTGCTTTCGGGAGCGTGGTCGACAGCTTTCCCTAAAGGCACTCTTCATCGCTTCGTATCGTACTGATTTCTTAGTAGATACGAGTTCCAAGAACAGTTCCCCTCTTGGAACTTTTTAGTTCCAAGGGAGGAACTCTTCAGTTCCAGCGGAGGAACTTTTCGGTTCCAACGGAGGAACTTTTCAGTTCCAAGGGAGGAAAGTTAGTTTTCCAATGGTGGAAAATCTATTATTTGCTACCTTTGCATTCGATGAATGAGAGAGAGATAGAGGCTACTGACCAAGCGGAAGACAATAAGCGCACGCAGGATCTGCGCACGCAGCCGATCCCCAAGCTACTGTTGCGGTATGCTATACCAGCTGTGGTGGGTACGGTCGTGCAGGCGCTGTACAACATCGTGGACACGATCTTCATCGGCCAGGGCAGTGGCGAGCTGGGCATCGCTGCGGTCTATATTGGCTTCCCATTGATTATCCTCCTCGTCGGCTTCAGCATGCTCGTGGGGACGGGTGCCTCTGTCGGCGTATCGATCGCTCTAGGTAGGCGGGACTCGGATCGTGCGGATCGTATCCTGAGCAATGCGGTCTATCTGACCTTTAGCTTCTACATCCTCGCGGTGACCCCCTCGATGATCTTCCTAGAGGATATCTTGCGACTCATCGGGGCGAGCGACAATATCATCCCCCTGGCAAAGGACTACCTCCACATCTATCTGCCAGCTATCATACTGAGCAACCTGACCTACGGGTACAACAATGTGATGCGCGCGTCGGGCTACCCAACGAAAGCGATGATTACGATGATCATCGGAGCTGTGATCAATGTGGTGCTGGACTACTTCTTTATCATGCACTTCGGATGGGGTGTCAAGGGCGCTGCCTGGGCGACGGTGATTGCGATGTTCTGCACGATGGTCTTCGTACAGTATCACTTCTTCCAGCGCAAGAGCGTGGTACGCTTCAAGCGACAAAACATGAAGCCCTCGGGCTCGATCCTCCTATCGATCATCAGTGTCGGTATAGCTCCCTTTGCGATGCAGGTAGCGGGCAGTGCCGTTAGCTTTGTGCTCAACCATAACTTCGCTCGCTTTGCTAAGACTGTGGCTGAGGCGGATCTATCCATAGCGACCTACGGTATCATCAACAACTACACGACACTCATCGCACTCACTATCATCGGAGTAGCGCAAGGCATGCAGCCTATCGTGGGGTACAACTATGGTGCGGGACATATCGAGCGGTCACTGAGCTGCTACAAGCTCGCCGTCGGGGTCAATACGGTCATCTCTATACTAGGCTTTGCGACTGCCATGCTGCTACCGGAGCAACTCTTTATGCTCTTCAACGCGTCGCCTGAGTTGATCGCGATAGGTCAGCGCGCCATTCGAATAGTCTTCTGCGTCTTCTTCGTTGTGGGCTTTCAGATTACCACCTCACAACTCTTCCAGAGCCTTGGTCTGAGCCGTCAGGCTATCTTCATCAGCTTGACACGTCAGATCATCTTCCTCCTACCTGCACTGCTGATCCTCCCCCACTTCTACGGCATCGATGGCGTCTGGTATGCGATACCTCTGGGTGATCTCTTGGCGACGGTCGTCTCGGGCTCGATGATTATCTACTACTTCAAGAAGTGGACTAGCGAGCAAACTTCACCCTTAGCGTAAGACCTTCTAAATATGCACGTACTCCTCTACACGCTCTTCATACAGCTCATAGGTATCCTCTACCTCGTATGGCGTGGAGGGCAGGCGGTGCCTCGTGGCTGGTGGCGACGGTCGCTGCGCGGGGTGCTACTGGCCGACCTGCTCTTCGTCCTTGTGGTGGTTTTGCTGCGCCATCAGCTCTCGTCAGCGCTACTGACCTTTAGCATTGTCTTCGTCTGCTCGTGGGCTTTCGTACTCCTATATATAGTGCCCCTAGCACTCCTGATCAATGGCGGACGACTGCTCTACAGGCGCATCACGGGGCAAACGGTTCGTTCACTGCTCGGTGATACGGGATACCAGCGGGCTAAGTGGGTCCTATTCTTCGTGATGGTTGCTATCTCGGCAATCCTCCTGATGTATGGCTACCAGCAGGCTGCGACACCGCACATGGTGGAGCATAAGGTGGAGCTGACTAAGCCGCTCGGTGATGATCGGGAGCATCTGCGGGTGCTCTTCGTGTCGGACCTTCACTTTAGCGAAACGATCGGCCGACCCTTTGCAGAGCGGCTCCTAGAGCTTTACAAAAAGACAGAGCCAGACCTCATGCTCGTGGGGGGAGATATCTTCGACTACTACCCCGACCCGGCCTATCTAGACAGCATCCCCGAGATCATGCAGCAGATCACCCCGCCACTGGGTAGCTACTATGTACTGGGCAATCATGAGTACCGCTCTGATATGGCGAAGAAGAAGGCCTGGATCAAGCTCGTCGGGGGAACGCTCCTCGTGGACTCTATCGCAACGCCTGGCGGAGCAGTGACGCTCATTGGGCGGGATGACTACACGCAGAGCGAGCGGGCTACGCTCTCTGAGTTAATCGGTCAGATACCGCAAGAGAGCCAGCAGCTACCACGTATACTTTTCGAGCACCAGCCGGTACAGCTGGACAGTCTCGCGAGCAACGGTGTCGACTTGGCACTCTATGGACATACCCACGACGGACAAATTTTCCCCTTCTCTCTACTGGTGCGTGCTTACTATCCGATAGCACACGGCTGGACCGAGCGATACGGCACGCCTGTCTACGTCTCTAGTGGATATGGCGCTGCGGGGCCGGCGATGAGACTCTTTACCAATAGCGAGGTGGTCATCTTCGATTTGTACGGCACTAGCAAGCAATAAAACCTTGGCACAGCAGATCATACTATTGACCAATACGGGTTCTCCACGGACTGCCAATGAAGAGGACGTGCGAAGCTACCTACAGGAGTTTCTCACCGATGGGGACATCATCTCTGTGCCCTATCTGATGCGACAATTATTGGTGCGTGGTATCATCGTACCACGTCGCACGCACTTCTCATCAGAGCGGTATCGTCGTCTCTTGGCACTCTCTGGTGGAGTCTTGCCTCTGACCGCAGAGATGCAGCGACTCGCAGAGCAAGTAGCTCAGCTGACGCAGCTCCCGACGCTCTACACGCCACGCTATGCACAGACAAGCCGTGCTCAGTGGGGCGAGCGTATCGCCCAGCTTGTCGGTACAGACGATGTGGAGGTGCTACTGCATCCACTTTTTCCTCAGTACACGAGGAGCAATGCGGGCAGTGCTATCACCTATTTCTCGGATCTGCCCAAGCCTACTGGCGGGCAATACAAGACGACCGTGCTGACTCCTTGGGGTACCGACGCGCGCTATATCCAGCAATTGGTCGATCTGCTCCAAAGGCATGTAGATACAAGCGACGACACCTACCACTACATCGCCTCCTATCATAGTATCCCCGAGGCGCATCAGAAGTACGACCAGAGGCACGGCTGGGACTACCATGCTCAGTGTGTCGCTACGCTACAAGCAGTGATCAGCAAACTAGGCGTACCTGAGGAGCGTGTCCATCTCACCTTTCACTCCGCTATGGGACATGGGCGCTGGCTAGAGCCGACACTCGTCAGCGTACTGCAAGAGCTCGTAGCACAGGGAGTACGCCGCGTCGTGCTCTTTAGTTCTAGCTTTGTCGCAGATTGCCTCGAGACGAAGCTGGATCTGGATCTAGAGGCTCGCGAACTATTCCTCGCAGCAGGTGGCGAAGAGCTTATCTACGTACCCTGTCTCTCCACCCACCCTGATAGTGGCGCGCTCATTGCTAGCTTAGTCGAGCGGGTACAACGACAGTGCTAGCTCCACTTCCGTAAATCAAGAAGGGTGCAAACTAGACATCTCTCTAGCTTGCACCCTTTTTCTTTCTTTGAGACCGCAGTCTCAGTCTAGAGGGATTAGAACTTCATCGTCATACCCATATAGACCGTGCGAGGCTGCATAGGTCCGTATATATAGCCACTATCACGTCCGCCACCTAGGTCAAAGTCCTTCTGGAATGAGTTGAGTAGGTTGTTAGCTCCAAGGAAGAGCTGCAGAGATGAAGAGGTGAAGATATCGAAGTCGTAAGAGATACGAGCCCCTAGGTCGAAGAACGAAGGAGTCTTCTCGATACGTCCCCACTTAGGTGCAGCCTCGCTAGCATCCGCTGCCCCAGCCTCACGCTTACCGGCAGCAACGAGCTCACGATCTAGGACAGCGCTCTCAGCACCATACTCGATCACGTGAGGAGCTAGCATGCTTCCCGTATAGTTGCACGTAGCGGTTAGATTGAGCGTAGAGACTGGGTTGTAGGTTAGCGTCAAGTAGCCGTAAGTCATAGGCGTCCTCATGAAGTTGCGGCTCTTCAGCTCTGTGCTGACGAAGTTGCCGTCACCATCTGTGTAGAAGCCAGCAGCCTTCTCTGGGCCATTGTTCTCAAGCGTATTGATGTCGCTAGGAGTCTTCTCGTTCTCACCCTTGATGAGTGAACGCTCTACACCTGTGCTCTCGGGCTTGTCCCAGAGGCTCTTGGCAATGGTAAAGCCAGCCTGTACGGTAAAGCGCTTGTAGGCAACCTTACCCTCGATGTTTGCACCATAGACAGAAGCGTCCGAAGCGTTGTAGCGCTCAAAGAGTGTAAAGCCCTCACGCTCCTCTATAGGACGTGTATTGAAAGCACCCTGGAGACGTGTGAAGAAGCCTTCGAGGAGGAGGTTAGCCTGCATAGCTCCATGAGAGAAGTACATATCGTTGCTCAGGTTGAAGCTGTGACTGTACTCAGGCTTGAGGCCCTTGACATTGATCACCTTCTGTGCTTCACCCGATACGACACCAACGTGTAGATCCTCGTCGAAGGTCTGAGGAGCACGGAAGCCCTGTGCATACGAAGCACGGAGGTTCATCCAGGTAAATGGATTGTAGCGTACCGTAGCACGAGGTGTGAAGACAGGCTTGATAGTGCCCTTATCATTTCTAATCGCTGAGTGCTCGTCAAGACGACCACCGAGGAGGAGGGTGAAGACCTTGTTCGTCCACTCGATCTGAGCGATCTGGCTCAGGTTATGAATGCGCTGATCTAGACCAGGAGCGCGAGAGCTACCGTCAGGGAGCTTCTGATACTTGAGGATAGGCATCTGATCGTTGAGGTGGTCGTAGAGATACTCAGCACCGACGAGGATGTTGCCAGGCATGAAGAAGAGGCGATCCGTCTTGTAGGAGTACTGAGCACCCCCCATAGCTACATTGCCATGAGTCAGACCGTAGTTATCACCATAAGCTTCCTTAGGAGTAGCATGCTTGTCGTCGGCTACATTCTCCTCATCGATACCGCCATAGTAACTGTTGCGTACGATACGCTGGCCAGAGGCGTAGAGCTGGAAGTTGTGCTTGTAGTCTGTCGAGTGAGCGTCATAGCGTAGATTACCGCTCAGGATCGAGTGACCGACACTCTCAGCGACAGCGACCACATGCTCAGGACGCTCGAAGTGGTCACCGCCACGACGCTTCTCCTGGATCGAGTGGATCTCAGCGGTGATCTTGTTGTAAGGATTGAGGCGGAAGAAGAGCTGCGTACCGAGTGCACGGCTCTCTAGCTGCCCTATCTCGGAGAAGCCATCGCCATTGGCATCCCAGCCTGTACGTGTACGATGCTGTCCGAAGATCATAGCCCCCATCTCACGGTCAGGGCTGAGGATGGTACCATTGAAAGCGATCGTATTGTCTGGCTCCTTGCCACCGATGAGCGAGAGGTTTTCGCTCAGTGAGAAGCTATTGGTCGTAGGCTCCTTGGTAATCACGTTGACCACACCTGCGATAGCTGACGAGCCGTAGAGGGCAGAGCCACCGCCACGTACGACCTCTACACGGTCGATCATATTAGCGGGGAGCTGCTCTAGACCATAGACACCAGCCAAGGCAGAGAAGACAGGACGGCTATCGATCAAGATCTGCGAATAGCGACCATCGAGACCGTTGATACGCACCTGGTTGAAGCCGCAGTTCTGACAGTCGTTCTCGACACGGATGCCTGGCTTGAAGGCAAGACCACCTGCGAGGTTGACCGCATTGTTGAGCTGGAAGCTCTTGCTGTCGATCACCGAGACCAGTGTAGGAGCGTAGCGGCGCAGCGTGCGCTGACGGTTGGCCGTGACGACCACCTCCTCAAGCTGGGTATCATCGAGGACCGCCTCAAAGTTGACCTCTAGTGTCTCCCCTTTTTTTAGGGTGACTTCCTTGACCTGCGTCAAGTAGCCGTCAGCGAGCATCGTCAGGGTTAGCTTGCCAGGCTTCTGATTGCGAAAGGAGTAGTGTCCCGAAGCATCGGTCGTGACCGAGACATTGTACTGCTGGATGATGATGGTAGCACCAGCTATGTGCTTCTTTGTTGCGGCATCCACCACGTGACCCGTGATGTGCGCATCGGCATGAGTAGATACGATGGGCAGCGTGCGCTCTGCCGAGAGAGCTGCAGGCGTAGCCACCGCCATAGATAACGAGCAGAGAGTCGCAAGGAGTGCGCTCATCGCCCTGATTGGTAGTTTACTGTACTGCATAGATTATGATTGTTTGGTTGATATATAGGCTTGTTAGTTTGTCTCCTTTTTGGAGGGGCAAAGATAAGACAACTCTCACTCCCTAAGCTCATTTAGCCACAAAATTACCTGCTACTGGGTATACCCCGATCAAAGGGTCTACCTACATAGGAGTAGTCAGTGCGTCTTTATGGCTAATTTCTATTCCTGCAGGGAAGAAGGCGACTAGAGTCTATAGCTCGTGCTGGTGAATTTCAAATTCCTCGGAGGAATGGAAAAATTCTTCGGAAGAATCAAATGAAACTTCGGAGGAATGGTTTAAAACTTCGGAAGAATTTGCCCGTTTCCTCCGTGAAGAATTTCAAATTCCTCGGGAGGAAATCAGAGAAGTCGAGAAAGTTGCTGAAAAAGGAGAAGACACTTCGTTAATACAGAACAGTAAACTTAGCCAGACAGGTCTAAGAAGTACTGACCCTACTCTACTTATAAAGCGTCAGTTTTAGTTGTCTCAAAAACTATTGACTCGTATCCTTTTAGTCGTTAACTTTGCACAAAATATATATCAACCTATAACTTGTGATACATTTACTAGTTCGATGGAGACAACTACTTGTCCTCACCCTCCTATTGCTGTGTAGTATAGGAGAACTCTTCGCACGCCCCTTGAGCGAGCGTGAGGCTCGACACCTTGCCGAGCAATTTTTCCAACAGTCAACTCACACGACAAAGTCACGCCTCATATCACAGCAAGGACTACAGCTTGTATCAGCACCCGTACGAGAGACAGGAGACTTACAGCTACGTACAGCGACAGGAGAAACCGCTCGTTACTACTACGTATACAATAGAGGGAGCAATGCGGGTTTCGTCATCATCGCTGGCGATGACGAGCTGACACCTTATATCGGATACGCTACTACAGGGCAATGCGCTGTAGATAATATGCCAGTCCAGTTGGCTGCCTTCCTCAAAGCTTGTCAGGAGCGTATCGATGAGCTAACTTCTCATGTCGGTCTACACTCCTCATTACAGCCGACACGGCCGCGATCCACAGAGCCTACACGGATTGCTCCTCTATTGGGAAATATACAGTGGGATCAGAGTGCTCCTTGGAATAATCAGACACCTGTCGTCGGGGGGGAACATACACCCGTAGGTTGCGTCGCAACTGCCTATACACAGGTGATGCGCTACCATCAGTGGCCTACACAAGGCCAAGGAACTTTCTCCTATACAGAAGAAGAGAGTCGTCGCCAGCACAGTGTAGACTATGGTACTACTAAGTATGACTGGGCGAATATGCCAGAGCAGTATGACGACCCATCACGAGCTACTGCAGAGCAGACCCAAGCGCTCTCTACGCTTGCTTACCATGCGGGCGTTGCTGTTGAGATGATGTACGCCCCTGGAGGTAGTGGCACTTATACACCTCTCGTCGCTAGAGCTTTACGCGATCACTTCCGTTATGACAAGCGGGTATGCTTTAAGAAACGCGTAAACTATACGCAGGCTTCTTGGGAGCTGTTACTACGTAATGAGCTGATTGCCTCTCGCCCTATCGTTTATAGTGGTTATGGCAGTGGCGGTGGTCACGCATTTGTCTGTGACGGATATGATGCGGAGGGACTCTTTCACATCAACTGGGGCTGGGGAGGTATGAGCGATGGCTACTTCAACCTCAACTACCTTGTTCCCTCAAGTCTTGGCATCGGTGGAGGTGCTGGTGGAGGCTTTAGTTTCAGTCAGGGAGCAGTCGTCGGGATTATGCCCGATCGTGCAGGAACCTCTCAGCGGACAGAGTCTTCAGTAGTTACCACTTTGTGCTTCAATATGCGCTTTGACGAAGGCACACTAGATGCTGTAGCTCAGTACCAAGTAGCTCTCGTAGACGATGCGACACCATATGATGACCTCATTACCTATGGTGTCACACGTCTAGGCTCTGCCGATACAACTTACCTAGATCAGTATGCACTCAATGCACATATAGAGGCTCTCTATAATTTTGTAGATGTTAACTTTCAAAGACTCCAGCTCAGTCGCTATATAGATGAGGGTACTTGGGACTTCTTTTTAGCTTATCGTGCCACAAATGACTCTGGCAGCACTTCGTGGAGACCTTGTGGTCAAGATGAGAGTGCCAAGGATCAGTATCGTCGCACCTTCATCATCTCCCAAGAGAGCGACGGAACCTATACAGCTACCGAAGATACAAGTCTCAATCAGCCACCACTAGAGCTGGTCAATGGTTCTGCACAGAGCGATATCGTAGGCTACGAAAAGAGCAAAGTCACCCTTCAGCTTCGTAATACTAGACGGATAGAGTTCTTTGACCAGCTATACCTCTCAATAAGAAAAGCCGGAGGTCAATGGCAGAAGCTTTCTAACATCTTAGCAGCAATTGATGCCGAAGATGTGGAGACTGTTACGTTTGACGTAGACCGCTTCCCATATGCTTCGGGAGATGTGGAACTACGAGTTGGTTATTTCGTTGATAAAAGATTTATCCCCTTATGGTCTGAGACGACCTCTATTCAGCCCGCCACTGAGAGACGTACAGCTTATATCTTCTCCCCAGATCAGCATATTACCGCTAGTTTATCCAGTGGCCAATTCTCAGAGATACGCATACGCAATATCGGGACGACCTTGCCAGAAAACCGGGTATTCTACAGCTTGGAAATCATTAAGGAGGGCCTGCTAGGCTACACAATCTGGGCGCAAATAGACATTCCAGTAGGAGAAGAAGTCTCACTAACTCCAAATCTAAAAGGATCACTCGATTTTATAGAAGCTAAAGACGGTGATCAGATAGACCTTACGGTAAAATTTGCCGAGTTTGATGATAACGGTAAGATGGTTTGCTCCATACCTTTACTAGAGCAAGACACTCTCTCAGTTACTTGTACAAACGGCCCACTCATCGGTGATGGCGTCATCACGATGACCACGGCAAAAGCTGTCGGAGAGAAGGTATTACTAGGGATAAATGCCAATGGCAATGCAACTATTGAAGGAGTCTCCGAGTCTCTCCAGTCAGATGGCCAGTCTCACTACTATACCCTTACGGACCAAACAATCACCATACGTGGCAATGTAACACGTCTCGTTTGTAATGGGATAGAAGCGTCAGGCAGTAAAGTCGTTAATCCAAACAAACTGATCAGCCTAGATGTTTCGGGCTGTAAGTCTCTAAGAGAACTTATCTGTTCGAATAACTTGTTGAAGCAACTAAACGTGACACAAAGCGGGTCTTTGACAAGCCTTGATTGTTCTAATAATCAGCTAACTAGTTTAGATCTGTCAGCTTCTAGGGAATTGAACTATCTCGATTGCTACTTAAATCAAATCACGGATGAAAGGATGACGCAGCTTGTCAAGAGTCTACCTGATCGTCAGGGCAAATATTCTGGAGTGTTTGTTGTCGTAAGTGATGCTCAAGACGAAGGGAACCACTGTCTTGTGGCTGATGTTGCTATCGCCAAAGAGAGAAACTGGAAGACGAGAAAAGTAGAGCTTAGTACTTATAACAAAATTGACTACGAGGGAGAAGACAATTCAACGCCTGAAATCTTTGCTATAACGCTCACGAAGGAAGGCGAAGGTACGATTACCGCTACGGGTGCAGATAATCTCAACGCGGTCCTCTACGGCACAAAGCTCACGATTGTCGCTACACCCGCCGATGGCTACGAGCTAACCGCTCTAACGGCTAATGGGAAAAATATCCTAGACACCAAGCAGTTCACCGTCAAGGAAGCCACCGAAGTGAAGGCAACCTTTACTAAGAAGACCTTTGCTGTGACACTTACGAAGAAGGGCGAAGGTAATCTCACCGCTACGGGTGCAGATGATCTCAATGCAGTCCCCTACGGTACGGAGCTAAAGATTGTCGCTACACTCGCCGATGGCTACGAGCTCACCGCTCTAACGGCTAATGGCGAAGATATCCTAGACTCCAAGCAGTTCACCGTTACAGAAGCAACAACCGTAAAAGCAACTTTTGCAAAGAAGAGCTTTGCAGTGAAGCTCACAAAGGAGGGCGAAGGAACGCTCACCGCTACTGGAGCAGATGATCTCAACGCAGTCCCCTACGGCACGGAGCTAACGATTGTCGCTACACCTGCCGAGGGTTACGAGTTAACTGCTCTAACGGCTAATGGCGAAGATATCCTAAGCTCCAAGAAGTTCACCGTGAAGGAGACGACCGAAGTGAAGGCGACCTTTACTAAGAAAACCTTTGCTGTGAAGCTAACGAAGGAAGGCGAAGGTAATCTTACCGCTACGGGTGCAGATGATCTCAATGCAGTTTCCTACGGCACGGAGCTAACGATTGTCGCTACACCTGCCGAGGGTTACAAGCTCACTGCTCTAACAGCTAACGGTGAAGATATCCTAAGCTCCAAGCAGTTCACCGTTACAGAAGCAACAACTGTAAAAGCAACTTTTGCAAAGAAGAGCTTTGCAGTGAAGCTCACGAAGGAGGGCGAAGGAACGCTCACCGCTACTGGTGCAGATGATCTCAACACAGTTCCCTACGGCACAGAGCTAACGATTGTCGCTACACCCGCTGAGGGTTACGAGCTAACCGCTCTAACAGCTAACGGCGAAGATATCCTAGGCACCAAGCGCTGCACCATTACAGAGGCAACGACGATAGAGGCTACTTTCGTCGACCATACGAACGTGGTGACGGTTGGTGGACATGCTGTTCGCATCTATCCGAATCCAGCGAAGACATTTGTCTTCATCGAGGGCTTGCGGCCTGATAGCCAAGTTATGCTTTACAGCATGGAGGGCGAGCAGCTGTATGCAGGTCAGACAGATCGCCAAGGAGTCCTGCAGATTGACCTGACAGCTCTGAGCGACGGTGTCTACCTCCTCGTAGGTCAGGGGTGGCAGAAGCGTTTAGTCGTCAAGCAATAGACGATAAACTCTTCCTACTAGACTGCTGCATTGAGGTGAATGTGTATCACGTCAATGTAGCAGTCTCTTTTTGTCTATTCCCCGTGGCACAAAAGTTTCTCCCGTATGAAACTGGAGTTTCTTACCTATGAAACTAGAGTTTCTTCCCGATGAAACTGAAGTTGCCACCTAGGAGACAATGATATATGTAGCTTATTCGATATCTATTTGTTACCTTTGCGGTACTAACACGTGCTAACGGACATATCTATATAATACTTTATGAATTCATTCTGGAAGACCTTCTTTGCAACACTATTAGCTATCGTCGTAAGTTGTGTCATCTTTGCTTCCCTAGCGGTCATCGTACTGATCAGCTTTATAGCAGCTCTGAGTGTCGGAGCGAACAACGAGACCAAACAGATCAAGGATGATAGCATCCTCAAGATCGAACTAGCACACATATCTGACACTTATGTGTCAAATCCTTGGTCTGATCTTGGTTTAGACAAGAGCGATGGAAGTCGCGACCTGCCACTCTCCTATGTTCTTGAAGCTATTGACGAGGCCAAGAATGATGATCGCATCAAGGGAATTTATCTCAATATGACGGATCCAGGCAGTGGCTTTGCTTCAACTGAGGCGCTCAGAGGCGCTCTAGAAGAGTTCAAGCAAACCGGCAAATTCATCGTATCATACTCTGATATGTACTCGCTCAAGGGGTACTATCTAGCTTCTGTCGCTGACCAACTCTATGTCAATAAAGAGGGGTCTATCGCTTTCGATGGCTTGGCTGGTGGAGCTGTCTTCTTCAAGGATTTGCTAGACAAGATCGGTGTGGAGATGATGGTATTTAAGGTAGGTACCTTCAAAAGTGCTGTCGAGCCTTACATGCTCAATAGTATGAGCGAGGCAAATCGTACCCAGATCACCTCTTACCTTGGAGACATTTGGGAACGTATCCTAGGCGAAGTGGGGGCCAGTCGCAACTTAGACAGTGTACGCCTGCAGTCTCTAGCAGATAGTATGCAATCGGTACAGCCGACCGACTCTTACCTAGCTAATGGACTCATTGATGGAGCGCTTTATCAAGATCAAGCTCTAGAGACTCTCTGCTCACTGGTGGGAGTAGATGAGAAGGATGATCTACACTTCGTATCGCTACGTGATGTATATGCCACACGAAGCTCTGCCCGTAAGGGAGGAGCTAATGTGGGCGTCCTTTTTGCTGAAGGCGAAATCAATATTGAGGTGGCTGACTCTCCTCTAAATGCGAAAAAGGTGGTCTCCGATCGACTCGCAGATCGTATCCTCGAGATGGGCGAAGATGACGACTACGATGCACTCGTAGTACGTGTCAATTCACCTGGTGGTAGTAGCTATATATCCGAGCAGCTGTGGTATGCCGTCCATAAGGCTAGCCAAAACAAGCCTGTCGTCATCTCGATGGGCGACTACGCTGCTTCGGGTGGTTATTATATGTCTTCGGGTGCTAGCTACATATTTGCAGAACCCTCGACGATAACGGGTTCTATCGGAATCTTTGGCGTTGTGCCTAATGCAACGAAGCTTGCTAACAAGATCGGTGTACATCAAGATGTGGTCAAAACTGCTCAGCACGCTGACCTAGGAGCTCTCGATCGCCCATGGACAGAGGAGGAGCGTGCACTCTTCCAGCAGTATGTCAATCGTGGCTATGCGCTCTTCCTGAAGCGCGTCTCCGAGGGTCGCAATATGACCACAGCTCAGGTCGACTCCATCGCACAGGGACGCGTATGGACAGGTGCTCAAGCATTGGAGCTAGGTCTCGTCGATGAGCTGGGAGGTCTGCAAGATGCCGTCGCTTATGCAGCTGCACAGGCTGGATATGACACCTACCATGTGACTTACTCAAGACGTGCGGTCAATGTACTCCAAGAGCTATTCAGCACATCGACACAAGCTGTACGTATGAAGCTGATGACCTCGTGGTTTACCGAAGATGAGATTCGCTACATCGATCAGCTACGTGAGCTACGTGCTATGTCAGGTCTCCAGGCTCGACTACCACTGGTCGTAGATCTCTAGTCTCTCAGAGCAACACGGACTATCCTCTCGACTCTCTCTTACCTTAGTATGGATCAGACACCCAAGATTAATAGATGGCTATTACCACTCTCAGCTCTTTACGGGGCGGGCGTGGCGCTACGCAATAGCCTTTATAATATGGGGCGTCTGAAGAGCCACACATTTCCCATACCCGTCATCTGTGTGGGTAATCTGGCCGTGGGAGGTACAGGCAAGACTCCTATGATAGAGCATCTCGTACGAATGCTCATGGGAGATCTGCGGATTGCAATCGTCTCACGTGGCTATAAACGTAAGTCGATGGGACTCAAGGTTGCTGAGCTAGACGATAGTGCCAGTCGCATAGGCGACGAGCCTGCGCAGCTGCTGCGTAAGTTTGGCGACAAGATACAGATCGTGGTGGATAGTAATAGAGTGCGGGCTATCAATCATTTGGTCAACCAGCCCTACTCGCAGCGTCCCGATGTGATTCTGATGGATGATGGCTTCCAGCATCGCTCTGTGCAACCTTCGCTCTCGATACTTTTGTCTAGCTTCAATAGACTCATGACGGATGATGTGCTGCTCCCAGCAGGACGTCTGCGTGAGTCTGCCCGTGGACGCTACCGTGCTAATGTAGTGGTTGTGACCAAGTGCCCCACCCTACTTAAGCCGATAGACTGCACCTTTACGGAACGGAGATTAGACCTATACCCGCATCAGAGGCTTTTCTTTAGCGAGGTGAAGTACGATAGTCCTGTTCCCATCTTTCGGAGAGATGCGGAGCCTACTAAGATAGACACTAATGCTGTCGTTGTCGCCATATCTGGCATATCACATCCTGAGGAATTCTTTGCCTACGTAGAGCGAGGCTTCTCACGTGTAGTAACGCTCCCTTATGGAGATCATCATCACTATTCCAGACGCAATGTCACCACGTGGGAAAACATCTTGACAGACTATCTAGCGCGTGGAGCAGAGGTAGTCTTCCTCTGTACCGACAAGGATGCTGTTAAGATATTCGAGCTAGAGTCTTACATGAGTCGTGAGCTACGTGAGCGGTTCCTTCGACTACCTATACAGGTGCACTTTAAGTCTCATGGAGAGGAGGAACTGCGGGAGTTAGTGATGAACCATATAGCTCAGTTTACATCAGAACAAGCTCAAAAAGAGGAGCACGAGGGGAGCGAAGAAAAGGAATAATCTATGAATACACCAATCTCTGACTTAGGAGAGTTTGGACTGATCCAAAAGCTCACTGAGCAGTTTGCCATCATATCGCCCGACCGTGTCCGTATGGCTGTGGGAGATGATGCAGCCATCTTGCAGATGAAGCCAGACGAAGAGCTATTGGTCACGACCGATATGCTCCTTGAGGGTGTACACTTTGACATGACGTACATGCCGCTCAAGCACTTAGGCTACAAAGCTGTCGTGGTCAATGTTTCAGACATTTGCGCTATGAACGGCATCCCCCAGCAGATCACCGTCTCTCTAGGCATCTCAGCAAAGTACACCACTGAGATGCTCGAAGAGCTCTATAAAGGGATCGAGCTAGCCTGCCAGCACTACCAAGTCGACCTCATCGGCGGGGATACCTGCGCCTCGCGAAACGGACTAGCCATCAGCATCACATGCCTTGGCTCCGTTCCTAAGGGAGAGGCAGTCCTGCGCTCTGGCGCTCAGCCCAACGACCTCATCTGTGTGACGGGTAATCTAGGTGCAGCCTACATGGGCTTCCAGCTACTAGAGCGTGAGCACCGCACCTTCTTAAGTGCACCGACAGAGGAGTTCGAACCACACTTTGAGGGATACGAATACCTGATCGAGCGTCAACTCATGCCGTCTGCACAGCGCTGGTTGCGTGGCAAGCTAGCCGAGCAGGGAGTCACTCCGACGGCAATGATAGACATTAGCGATGGCCTAAGCTCCGAGCTGCTCCACATAGCGGAGCGATCACAGGTAGGTGTAAGGGTCTTTGAGGATCGACTACCTCTAGATCGTGAGACGCTAGCTCTCTGTGAAGAGATGAATATGTCGCCCATCACGGCTGCTTTCAACGGCGGTGAGGATTACGAGCTCCTCTTCACTGTGCCGCTGGCACAGGTAGGTCAAGTGTCAGCCATCGAAGGGGTCTCTATCATAGGGCATGCCACGGAAGCCTCCGAGGGTTGCCGCTGGGTCTCGACTGATCGTGCCGAGCACGAGCTCAAAGCTCAGGGCTGGAACGCCTTCAACTAGCACATTCTCTACGTAAGATAACTCCACGGAGTAATCTGGAGTCCCTGCTTAGTTCAACTGGATACACCAACTATAAGCATGAAAAGGCTCAGTCGCTGAAAAGAAGCGATTGAGTTCCCTTTCTATGCCCTTTCTATTCTAAAGCCCAACAAGTCGTTCATCTATTGAGCTAATAGATGCCAGGCTACCGCTTATTTAACTTGTAAATCACAAGAGAACTAGCGTGCTCGTAACAATAACGAAACAGCTTAGAGTGGTATTTGTTAAGATGTTTAGTTACTTTTGCAAGTAAATGGGGATGGAGTGGTGTCTTGTAGGACTTCACACGAAAGACTTCATCACTAACGACTAGAACTAATACCTAGGACTAAACTAAGAATACTAATCACTAACACGCAACAGAATATGGTGAAACGCTTATCACTTATCATCACAGCACTCGCACTCCTACTAGCGAGTAGCATCTCGGCACTTGCGCAGGTGCAGGTGACGGGTACAGTACTAGAGGAGGGCTCTGACGAGCCTATGCCTAGTGTAGCGGTCTACACAGATGGAGGAGCATCGGGGACCTACACAGAGGGCAATGGATCCTTCCAGCTCAATGTGGCGGCCGGCAGTCAGCTCACCGTGAGCTTCATAGGCTATGAGACCTTGACGCTACGGGTCCCAGCATCGGCTCGGGGTAGCTATGACTTTGGCAAGGTCTACATAGCTACCAGTGCCATCGGACTAGACGAGGTGCGCGTCATCGCATCCGTCGTGCCCAAGGACCGACTAACGCCAGTGCCCGTCTCCAACGTCACGATGAAAGCGATCCAGACGCAAGCTCCAAACATTGAGTTCCCCGAGCTACTCAAAGCGACGCCCTCAGTCTACGTGACCAAGGGTGGCGGTGGCTTTGGCGACTCCCGCATCAACCTGCGTGGCTTCGACTCTAATAATATAGGTGTCCTGATCAATGGTGTGCCTATCAATGATATGGAGTCAGGCAAAGTCTACTGGTCCAACTGGGCTGGTCTCAACGACGTCAGCAGCTTCATACAGGTGCAGCGTGGTCTAGGTGCCTCTAAGCTAGGTCTTTCTTCTGTCGGTGGTACCATCAATATGGTGACCAAGAGCACCGATGCCAAGAAGGGCGGTAGCATCTACACAGGTATAGGTAATGACGGCTTCCTCAAGACCTCCTTTAATGTATCTACAGGCCTTATGGACAATGGCTGGGCCATCTCTCTCGCAGGCTCTCGTAGCCAAGGCGACGGCTACGTCCGTGGTACTAACTTCGTCGGCTGGAGTTACTTCGTCAACGTCTCCAAGCGCATCAACGACCACCACCGTCTATCCTTCACCGCCTTTGGAGCACCTCAATGGCACAACCAGCGCGGACAGATGTACCTCATCGAGGACTATCACAACGCTCCTGAGGGTCGTCGCCTCAACCGTGGTTACGGCTATATGAACGGACAAATCGAGGGCGGTGCCTACGCTCGCAACTTCTACCACAAGCCTCAGATCTCCCTCAACCACTACTGGGATATCAATAAGGAGAGCAGCATCTACACCTCCGTCTACGCCTCTATCTCTCAGGGTGGTGGCCGTCGCATACGTGGTGCTAAGACGGACTGGCTCACACTCGACTACAACACCGGTAGGCCGAAAGACCCCGCAGCCTTTATGGGTACTCCCGATGGCTTGCTAGACTTCGATCGTGTTATGGAGGCCAATAAGGCTTCCAACAACGGCTCGCAGCTTATCTTCAGCAATGCGGTAAACTCGCACAACTGGTACGGCCTACTCTCCTACTACACCAACAAGTTTAGCGACCTCTTCAAGCTGACCGCCGGCTTCGACGGACGCTTCTACCAGGGCATCCACCGTGAGGTCATCGACAACCTACTCGGCGGTGACTACTACATCGAGCCTCAGAACTCATCAACCAAGCTCATGTACCACAAGCCCTACCAGCCGCTCAAGGTGGGCGACAACATTCAGTTTGACAACATCGGTGAGGTTTTGTGGAACGGACTCTTCGCTCAGGGTGAGTTCACGGGCGAAAACTTCAACGCCTTCATCTCTGGTGCTATCTCGCACAAGGGCTATCGCTACGTCAACCTCGGCGGTACGGGCGAGAAGTACGATGCGCTGACCCCTCCCGACAAGATCGTCTCTCCGTGGGCTACTTACCTGCCTTGGAGCGTCAAGGCTGGTGCGAGCTACAAGTTCCTCGAGCACAGCAACGTCTTCGTCAATGCGGGTTACTTCACCATTGCGCCCTACTTCCGCAATGTCTTCTTCCGCTACAACACGACCATCAATACGGGTGCTAAGTATGAGCGCGTCTTCACGGGCGAGGTCGGCTACGGCTTTAAGATGCAAAACCTACGCATCGATCTCAACGGCTACTACACCAAGTGGCTGGACAAGAGCCTCACACGCAATATGGGCAACAACACAACGGCCAATATCTCTGGTCTAGATGCTCGCCACGCGGGCGTCGAGCTGGAGGCTACCTACACGCCGATCAAGCCGCTTGACATTCGCTTCATGTTCTCTTGGGGCGACTGGATCTGGGCTGACGATGTCAAGGCTGATGTCTTCGACGATGCACAGCAGTATGTCGGCACCATCAATGCTTTTGTCAAGGGGGTACACGTGGGCAACTCAGCTCAGATGACCTCTGCGCTCGGCATCTCCTGGGAGGCACTCAAGGACTTCCGCCTCAAGGCTGACCTCAACTACGCGGGCAAGAACTACGCAGACTTTGACCCGACGAACCGCACCAAGGAGACCGACAAGGTGGACGCTTGGCGCCTACCCGACTACGTCACGCTCGATCTCGGCGCTAACTACCGCTTTAACATCGGCTCTTGCGACGCGACCGTCTACGTCAATGTCAACAACGTGACCAACACCGAGTACATCTCTGATGCTCGCGATGGTAAGAACCACGACATGAAGTCAGCACTCGTCTACTACGGCTTTGGCACGAACTGGGCGACTGGTCTACGCATTAACTTCTAACTCTCAGACACGCAAATAATATGAAACAGATCACACAGCTCCTCGCAGCCACAGCGCTCCTGCTGCTCACCGCCTGCAATCCCATGGAGCCAATATATAAGCAGCTTGACTCGGTAGACCATCCAATAGAGAAGAGTGTCGCCTACGCTCTCACCGATGCCGACTACAAGACCATCGCCGCAGCTTTTACCAAGCAGGAGGAGGCAGGCTACACCGGCTCCAGCAAGGAGGAGTTTATGAAAGAGGTCAAGCATGAGGCGAACTATGTCAAGACGAACCGCACACTCACCGCTTGGGTCTCTCCGGAGAAGTACGTCCCAGCTCTCATGGCTAAGATGTACCCCGAGTGGGGCAAGGGCTCTGCCGTGACCGTATCCTACGCTATGCAGCAGCACCCCGCAGAGGACGCTGCTCTAGACAAGCTCATATCTGTCAAAGTCTCAGCCGACGATGCGACCAAAGCTGGTCTCACGGCAACTGACCCTAACAAGCTCTCTAAAGATGAGATCGCTAAGCTGGGCAAGTACCTAGCCACCACCTATGCAGACAAGGGTACTAGCTACCTAGCTAAAGTGTCTCTCGCTGATGGGCAGCGCAACATGCTCTTCATCGGAGAGCGTCTCGCTGATAGCCGCACCTACAAGGTCATCTCACCAGCTGAGTACCAAGCCATGGGCAGCAAGTACGGCAACTTCAGTAGCTCGATGCTCCCCGAGCGGTACATACCACAGCTACTGCAGCAGAGCATGCCGTACGCTCAGCCAGGTAACCAGCTTATCGTGGTCTACGAGTGGTTTGACAACAAGGTCACCACGCCTGAGTACCAGAGCTTCAAGCTAGAGGGCAATCAGTGGCGTGTGGCTCAGACCTCAAGCCAGTTTGTCAACATCGGCAAGCAGTGGATCTTCGACCCGACCATCCGCTTCACGCTGACGGCCGACGACTTTATGATACTGCACGCTTGGGTCAAGGCCAATAAGCCCGACTACATCAGCGAGAAGTATCCCGACAATGAGGAGTGGTGGTTCTGCGGTAGTGCTTACTACAAGAACTTCAACCTCGACGGCGGCAAGAGTGTCGGTGCGCGCCCCGATGAGGAGGGCAAGTCAGCCGACGAGCTCGCAGCAATGCGTCTCGAGCGTATCAAGGAGGGTCTCAAGCTCATCCTCAAGGCGCACTATGCGGACAAGCCTGCACAGACCAACGGCATCGACCAGATGTACGTCATCACCACAGGTCTACGGCAAAACTATACCAATAGCACCATCACCTTCACCTACAAGGGTCTCGGCGCTGGCAACTTCGAGTACGTCTCTGGTCCAGACGCGCTCTAAGTTAGCAGTCTAACTAGAAATGCTTAGGGGCAGTCGGCTGATCGGTCGGTTGCCCCTATTCGTTTGTCTCACCTCACTCCACATCATTCGTATCGCACTGTCATTGTATTACTTGCGAGTTCCAAAAACGGTTCCCCTCTTGGAACTTTTTAGTTCCAGCCGTGGAACTCTTTAGTTCCAACGGAGGAACTCTTCGGTTCCAATAGAGGAACTTTTCGGTTCCAGCGGTGGAAAGCAAAGTAGAGCCACAAGAGTTTGGATTTTTCATTACCTTTGAAGCGTAAAACCATTATGCTAACGACTTATCTTAATCTAATCAGATGAACACACCATTACTAAATGAACGAGGCAAACTGATGCTGGCGACCATACAGGGCTACGACCGCCCTGGCGTGACCGCTTCACTCATGAGCATCCTCGCAGAGCATGGGGCATACATTCTAGACATCGGCCAGTCAGACATACATAGTCACCTCAACCTAGGCATCCTCTTCCAGATGAACGAGAATGACTCAGGATCTGTACTGAAAGATCTACTCTTTAAGGGATATGAACTTGATGTACAAATACGCTTTACACCTATTTCAACGAACGAATACGGGGAGTGGGTCAATGCTCAGGGCAAGAACCGCTACATCATCACCGTTGTAGCGCGCAAGATGACCGCTGAAATGCTCTCAGCGGTTGCTGGAGCTGCTGCCGAGCAGGGACTTAACATTGATAACATACGCCGCCTCACGGGACGTATCCCGCTTGACCCGATGCAACAGGCTCCGATGGCGAGCATCGAGTTCTCCATGCGTGGCAATATCAAAGATGTCCACACCTTCCAGCTAGACCTCCTACAGATGAGTGGCGAGCTAGATATGGATATATCCTTCCAGAGGGAGAGTATGTTTCGCCGTATGCGCCGCCTGATCTGCTTCGATATGGACTCGACGCTGATCCAGACTGAGGTCATCGACGAGCTAGCTATGAGGGCTGGCGTGGGCGACCAGGTCAAGGCGATCACCGAGCGAGCTATGCGCGGTGAGATAGACTTCATAGAAAGCTTTACAGAGCGTGTCGCTCTGCTCAAGGGGCTCGACGTCTCTGTCATGGAGGATATAGCGCACAACCTCCCCATCACTGAGGGGTGTGAGCGACTCATGCGCACGCTCAAGGTGATGGGCTACAAGACCGCTATCCTCTCGGGAGGCTTCACCTACTTCGGGCATTACCTGCAGAAGAAGTTTGACATAGACTATGTCTACGCCAACGAGCTAGAGGTGGCCGATGGCAAGCTCACCGGTCGCTACGTAGGCGATGTGGTTGATGGGCGTCGCAAGGCTGACCTGCTTCGTCTGATCGCTCAGGTAGAGCGTGTGGACCTCATGCAGACGGTAGCTGTAGGCGATGGCGCCAACGACCTGCCGATGCTTTCGCTAGCGGGACTAGGTATCGCCTTCCATGCTAAGCCCAAGGTCAAGGCAAGTGCTGAGCAGCGCATATCGTCCGTTGGTCTCGATGGCATCCTTTACTTCCTAGGCTACAAGGATTCGCTCTTTGATGAGCAGATGATAGAGTGCATGAAGGATGGCACCTGCTCGACACTCTTTCCAAAACACTAATCGTCTAACCCTTTTCTCCCCTATTAAACATGATACGTCATTGCGTCATTTTCACGCTACAACTACCCGGTTCCGCTGAGGAGCAGCAGGCTCACCTGAAGAAGATTGAGAGCCTCCTCGAGGACCTCCCCGAGCAAATCCTCGAGCTGGAGTCGATGGAGGTATTCTTCAACTGCAACCCCAGTGAGGAGTCTACCTTTATGCTTCAAGCTGATGTAGAGGACCTAGAGGCTCTCTCGGCTTACGCCACACACCCCGCTCATGTCCAAATCGTAAATGACCTTATCAAGCCGTACAAAGTGGGTCGCACTTGCATTGATTATAAGTTGCACGACCATTATCCTCACTAACGCCATGTCTAGAGAAACAGCGCAGCCTCAGGAGCTAGACACCGTCTACCTCGCTGGGGGTTGCTTCTGGGGTATGCAAGCCTTCTTTGAGGAGGTCGACGGAGTCGTCTCTACCGAAGTGGGATATGCCAATGGTACGCTCGGTCGGCAGCCCTCTTATGAGGAAGTTTGCACAGGCGAAACAGGCTTTGCAGAGACTCTGCAGGTAGTTTATGATGCAGGGCGTGTGCCGCTCAGCTTTATCCTAGAGCGCTACTTCACCGTCATCAACCCCACCACGCTCAACCGCCAAGGAGCCGACCAAGGCACGCAGTATCGCACAGGCATCTACTATACTAAGGAGGAGCAGCGACCGATCATCGAGAAGGCGCTCACTTCGCTACAGCAGGCTTACGCTGACCCCGTCGTGGTCGAGTGCAAACCGTTGGACAATTACTACCCCGCCGAGCAATACCATCAGGAGTATCTGCGCAAGAACCCTGGAGGCTACTGTCACATCGGCCGTACGCAGATAGCACGTGAGAGCTACGTACGCTACGTAGACCATGAGGCGCTCCGCAAGCGTCTCACGCCGATGCAGTACTACGTGACGCAGGAGGCTGGCACGGAGCCACCCTTTGACAATGAGTACCACGACCTTACCGAAGCGGGTATCTACGTGGACGTTGTCTCTGGCAAGCCGCTCTTCCTCAGCTTGGATAAGTTTGACTCAGGTTGCGGTTGGCCTGCCTTTGCAAAGCCTATCGACGACCAACTCATCAAAGAGTCGACCGACCGCTCACACGGCATGGTGCGTACGGAGGTACGTAGCAAAGATTCGGACGCTCACCTCGGGCACCTCTTTGAGGATGGTCCCGTCGAGCTTGGCGGACTGCGCTACTGTATCAATAGTGCGGCACTGCGCTTCATTCCCCTAGACAGTCTGGAGGCTGAGGGGTATGGCGACTACCTGCGCTACTTCAAGAAGTAACTGTGACAAGGGTCCTACACCTCAGCACTTATGGGGCTAATAGCGGTGCTGGCGTCGCAGCGCTGCGACTGCTAGAGGCGGAGCGGAGCTACGGCTTAGAGGCGGAGCTACTGCTGATGGCTCCTAGCTCGGAGCCCCTGGCTGGGGTACACGCCCTTGGCAATGATCGGAGGCTTTACCGAGCTTGGCAATGTAAGCTCTGGAGCGAACGAGCCCTCGTTGCCCTGCTCAACGGCTTCAACCGGGAGCAAACTTTCAAAACATCTCTAGGCCGGCTCGGCATCTCTATGCGTGCCCTGGGCCCTTACCTTGCTAATGTAGACGTTCTCCATCTGCACTGGACGCAGCACGCCTTCCTCTCACTCCGCACCCTTGAGGAACTCTGCACGCTCGGGCTACCTGTCGTCATCACGCTCCATGACTATTGGTGGGCGCAGGGTATCGAGCAGATGGCGACTAAGTCTGGCGAACTGTCAGCCCCCCTGCGCCGACTAGACCGACAAGTCCGGCAGTGCAAAGCGGAGCTCATGGCGCACTACCCTATTCACTGGGTCACCGTCTCCAGTAGCCTTGCCAATGAGGTGTCACGCTCCTCCATCGTGCCTCGCCTAGGCGTCAGCACCATTGGCAACGTCCTCTCCGCTCAGTACTATCAGCAGGCACAGAGCCAAGGAAGCCGAGACACCAATGAGCAGGCACCTTATCAGATTCTCTTCGTAGCGACGCGTGTCGACGACCCGATCAAAGGATGGAGCTACCTAACCGCGACCATGCGACAACTAGCCGAGCTGGCGGGCGAGCAGACAGCGCAAATGCAGCTCACACTCGTCGGTGCCCTATCCGACCGCACACTCCTCAAGCAGATTCCCATCCCCGTAGAGCATCTAGGCAGTATCTCCGATGCGGAGCGACTAAGCTCACTTTACACAGAGAGCTCCGTCCTCATCTCAACCAGTGAGCGCGAGAGTTTTGGCCAGACACTCTTAGAGGCACTTGCCTGCGGCATCCCCGTCATTGCTAGAGATTCGGGAGGTCCCGCTGATATAGTCATCGAAGGAGTCAATGGCACCCTTGTGGCGCACGACAAACCTCAAGAGATGGCGATCGCTATCTGGCAACACTTCACCGAAGCCACAGCTTATCAGCCCGAAGCATGCCGAGCCTCCGCCCTGCGTTTTGCCCCGACAGCCATTGCCCAGCAGTATGCCCAGCTTTACGCTCAGTTAATAGATGACACCCAGCGAGCAAACTCATGACGACCACGCCCCTACTAACCATCATCACCATCTGCTACAATGCGGAGGCAACCATCGCGCCCACGCTGCGTAGCCTTGCCGAGCAAAGTGACCAAAGCTTTGAGTACCTCGTCATAGACGGAGCTTCCCAAGACAAGACGCTCTCGCTCGTCCAGACACTCTACCCTCGTGCTACCGTCCACTCCGAGCCCGATCATGGGCTATACGATGCGATGAATAAAGGGTTGCGTCATGCCACCGGCACCTACATCTGGTATCTCAATGCGGGCGATACGCTCCGCACGCCCGACACGGTCCGCACCGTCTGCGCTGCTCTTGAGACGCACCAGCCCGACCTCCTCTATGGCGACACGATGATTGTAGACGGAACCTACCAGGACCTACATCCTCGTCGGTTGCGCCCGCCCCATCAGTTGACGCAGCGCTCCTTTGCCAATGGTATGCTCATCTGCCACCAAGCCTTCATACCACGACGCAAGCTCGCTCCGCTCTACGATCTGCGCTATCGCTACTCGGCAGACTACGACTGGTGCATCAAGATCATCGACGCTATCCATAGCCAATACCGCATCGACGACTATCTCGTCAACTACCTTAACGAAGGGGTCACTACACGCAACCATCGCGCCTCACTCCTCGAACGGCTCCGCATCATGGTTCGGAGGTACGGTTGGTTCACCGCCCTAACACGACACGTCAGCTTCCTCTTCTGCCGTCAGCGCTAACTAACGGCGCTGTTTCTGTTGCTCTTTCTGCTGTGCCTCTCGCTCTTTGAGTTTGCGACAGCGCTCCTCCTCGAGTGCCTTGAGACGCTTCTGACGCTCTTTCTCCTGCTGGCGCAGTTGCTCCTTGCGTGCTTTCTCCTGAGCACGACGCTCAGCCTCCACACGCTTGATCTGCTCCTGACGCAGTTGCTCCTGGCGGCGTTGCTCTTCGCGGCGAGCCTTGAGCTCCGCATCGCGCTGACGCTGACGCTCCTTGAGTTGCTCCTCACGCTCACGATTCGCCTGACGCTCTTGTGCTTTACGCTCGCGCTCCATCTGCTTTAAGTCTTCAGGAGTCACTTGTCGTGCCTTTTGGATCGTGGTGCGTTGATCCTGTACAGGCATCGTATCTTCAGGCTTTTGCAGTAAGCTGTCAAGCTGCAGCTCCACCGCAGGCAGAGCGATCCGCGAGCGATCTATCTCGAAGGTGATCGGCTTATCGACGGCTGGCATGACGGGCGTAGCGACCGTATCGCTCTTCACCGGCTTCTCTTCTTGCAAGCCTGTGAGGAGGAGCCAGCGATCTACGAGATAGTGCGCTGCGGGGTAAAGCTCGACCAAGCTATCAGCTACAAAGGTCATATAGTCGCCGATGCTCTTGGCGCCCGTAGCGACCTGATGGTAGTTGTCGTCGGTCATAACGAGCAGCAACGCCGAACTATCCAAAGCGGAGAGATAGCCCTCAGGACTATAAGCCCGAGTCACGTACTGCCATGCGACAGTGGCCGAGGGTAGGTCGCTGATGGTCACGAGGGTCTCATGCTCCGAGGGTGCAAAAGCTACGGGCAAGATGTAATCGGTGAACTGAGCGTAGTTGAAGCTCTCGACGGCGAAGCGCAGAGAGCGCTCCAGAGCGTCGCCTCGCTGTCGTACTATCAGCAAAGCTTGGTACTTGTCGCTACGCTTTCCGATGGTAAAAGGTTGCTCCGCCAAGGTCCCTGCAACGCTATCCTGCGACGCAATGCGCAGATCCCAAGCGATGCCTTGGTAGCCACCCTGAGCGATGTGCGCTCCACGCAACAGACGCTGGAGCATCTCCTGAGCGAGTACGGCGACCTCCTCTTTAGGATAAGATGTGGTGAGCGACTCAAGCCCCTTTCTAAAGGCGGCTTCGTCACCCTGCAAGACATAGCTGAGCGCATTGACAAAGGCAAACTGAGGCAAGGTCTCTGAGAGCGGATAGGACTCAGCCGTCTCACGATATAGCCGCTGCACCTCTCGTGACCTGCCTGCTAAGTAAGCATTGAAGGCTTGGTCATAGAGTCGCTCGTCAGCCCCGATGTTGGCGCGTAGCTTGGCTATGTAGTTAGGATCTTGTAGTGTGACGGCAAGTGGGTCTTCGGGTAGCTCGGCGAGCAACTTGCGTCGCCACGGCTCAGCCCGGTCTGCCCGCTCTAGTCGCTGATAGAGCATGTAGAGCGTGTAGTATATGGAGGCTCTGTCAGCGTACTCGGGGTAGCGTCTGAGCAGGTCTTCGTAGCTCTTGACCGCCTCTTCGAAGCGCTCCATCTGTTCGTTGAACGCTTTGCCCATACCGACCAGCGCCGTCTGAATAATCTCATCCGAAGCGGCGATCTGCTCGGGCGTGATGGGGAGCTTGGAGAGGTAATACTCCCTCTGGAGGGGATCTTGGTCTGCGGGTAAGCTATCGGTGGCAGAGGAGAGGCTATCCGTAGGAGATGCCACTGAAGACAATGAGTCAGCGGGTGCTTCGCCAGTCTCACCCATCTGAGCTGTGGGGGCGCTCGCATCAAAGGAGATCTGCTTATTACGTCTCCGCCAGTCGTCTGCCAGTGGACGCTTGCCCCACTTGCGCTCGAAGAGGTCCTTACCCTGAGCCACTAGCGTAGGATTGTAGAAGTAGCTCTTGCCATTGCCACCACCCGCCATCGGGGGAGGCGTACCGACACCGCCAGGGCGACCTCCGCCAGGCATATTGATGTCAGCTTGCTGGTTGAGCGCTTCGTTTTGTCCTTGTTGTTCAGCGAGTAACTCTTGCTTGCGTGCCTCTTCCTGCGCCTTCTTGTAAGCCGTGATGAGACTGTCCGCATAGGCCAACCGCTCCGCCTCTGGGAGTGCCGCAACGCGCCGCAGGCTGTCCTGTTCGTAGACTTGCTGAGCAAAGGAGACTAGCTGGTCCAGATCGGCCGAGAGCTTGGTCACAGCCTCGTAACGCGGATGACTTTTTTCGATGACCCCTGCTGCACCTGCATAGGCTTCTTGTGCCTTGAGATAGTTGTTTTGCGCTAAGTAAATGTCGCCTAGATGAAGTTGACAAAGCATATAGTCGAACCTGCGCTGGGTGCTCTGCTCCACGCCATGCATAAAGGCGGTAACGGCATGTGTCGTGTCGGGGATCGCCAGGTAAAGGCGTCCCTGCGTGAGGTATATTTGGTCGACGAGCTCTTTGTTCTTGTCTCTATGTGCCAAACGCTCTAGACGCCGGATGACTCGCTGCGGATTGCCCTGCGCCTCGATCTCTAGGCGACGCATCGTGGCGGCAAACTCCAGCGGATAAGGTGGTGCCAGACGTATCACACGCCCGAAAGCTTGAGAGGCGTCGCTCCAGCGACCTTCATTGCTGTAGAGCTGTCCTAAGAGGTAGTAGAGCCTAGCTCGCTGAGCTTTGATCGGCTTGCGATCAATCGTCTGCTGCAGGTAAGAGATAGCTGAGAGCGTGTCGCCCTGCTTGAGAGCTAGCTCCGTCTCCGCTAGCGGATAGGCCTTGCTACGACTTTTGTAGATGCCATCTTCGGGTAGGTTGCTCAGTATCTCGTTCGCCTCGCCTACCCAGCCTAGAGCAAGGTAGCAGCGAGCCTGCCAGATGCGCGCTTCGTCCCGCACCTTATCCTCCGTACTGTAGAGCCGCGTCATATAGGAGAAGGTCGCCAGCGCCTCCATGAAGTGCCCTCCGTAAAACTGCGCCTCCCCGACCATCATCCAGGCATTGTGCAGGAAGGGGTTGTACTCCATCTTGTTGTAAAAAGCCTTCTTCTTCGGATTGCGCAGGAGGTCTTCTCGCGAAATCTTCGGCTTCGTACGGATTGAGTGCTCACGGATCGCCTTTTGTCCTTTTTCGATCGCTTTACCTAGCGAACCGCCCACGGCTGTCTCCTCTGACGACTCCGTCTCGGCTGTGCGTGTGATGGGATCGGGGACCAGTAGCTCTGTGTAGCTCTCCGACAGGTCGTGGTAGAGCGCTTTGTACCCCTCGTTGAAAGCTAGCTGACCGTTGTGATAGACGTTGTAGCGTGTGGTCAGATTGTGGTAAAAGCGCGAAGCACTATCGTTGCGCTTGGTGCTACAGCCCACAGCACTGCCCAAGACGCACAGCAAAGCTACCACTACGCCTAGACATCGCTTAGTGCGCAGTGGTAGCTTACCACGATAAGATGTGTCTCTGTCTGCCACGCTTACAATTAAGTTCTAATCCTTAGGGAGCGTATCTATGCTACAATCCCCTACTCTCACAAACGTACCAGACCTTATATATATTGTACTATGCGCCTACCGTGTGACCAACTGCAAGATCTCAGGCGGGAGCAAGATGCCACGCATCGAGAGACTCTTGAGCCACCCCTCATAGTCGGTCTCGAGGAGCGTCTCGGCCACCTCGCGGAGCATCGCTAGCTCCGCATCGGTGTAGCTCTCTATAGGGCGGTGCGCCAAGACGTCCAGCTCCTCGTCGTCGTAGTAGACGATCCGAGGGGCGCGTCTTATCGCTTTCTCAGCCTCGGAGCAAGAGTCCGTACAGCTAGCACAAGCGGTCGCATCATCAGCACAGCGACTCGTTTCGGACTCGTCAGAGAGTGACTTTCTCAGTTCACGCTCCACCTCGCCGAGGGCAGAGCCTAGAGCTGACTCCTCAGTCGTCTGCGAGCTTTGCTGTGAAGCGTCGTTCGCGCCACGAGACTTCTGTCGCTCCGACCAGCGGACGAGCAGATGCACGATCAGTCCTATCGCTATGGATAGAAAAAAGATCTCTAGAGCCTCCATAGCTCAGCTTCAAAAGGCACTAGCAGGTGGGTAGTGCTATCTTGTCAATGCGCTCCTTGTGACGACCGCCCTCAAAGGGGGTGTCGAGGAACGCATGCAGACAGCGCTCAGCCTCCGCAGTCTCTATGAAGCGTGCCGGCATGACCAGCACATTAGCATCATTGTGCGCCCGGATGAGCTTAGCAATATCCTCGTTCCAAGCGAGCCCTGCACGGATGACGTTATACTTATTAAGCGTCATAGCCATGCCATTGCCCGTACCGCAGATAGCAATACCACGATCTACCGTACCCATCTGTACCGCAAAAGCAAGCTGATGCGCATAGTCTGGATAGTCACAGCGCTCCTCCGAATGAGTACCGTAGTCGACACACTCGATCTGCATGGCGGCGAGCCACTCTTTGACCTGCTCTTTGAGCTGATAGCCGGCGTGGTCTGAGCAAATACCTAGTTTCATAAGACTATTTCTCTATATCGTTTCGATTAATCCTCATCCTTCATAGGAGACTCAGGAAGCACGAAGTCTACGAAGCAAAGCCCTGCTAGTGCCGTACCGTAGCGCTTGGTCACCGTGATACCCTCCGTGATGAAGTTGAGCTCACCGAGGTAGTACTGACTGTATGTGTTCTGGTGCAGATCGTTGATGACACGTATCAGACGAGACTCTAGCTCCTCGATACGGTAGCGACCGCTCACTTCGCAGACGAGCCCACCAGCCTTCTCGTCGAAGTTTTCATCCTTGTACATCCAGGCGTAGACGACACCAGCGCTGACGAACTCATCTTGTATACCGTGCGAGACAGACATAATCGTCTTGAGCTCTGAGCCAAAGGGAGGCATATCTACCTCATCGGGAGATACGAGTCGAGCCGTAGCTGGGAGGACGGAGGAGTAGACCATTATATTATAGTCGGCGATACCAGCATCGTAGAGTGCCATGTGGTAGGAGCCTGCATGCTTCTCAAGGTCGGACTCACCGCTACCTTTTGTCGTGAAGAATGTATTGGGGATCAAGTTCCCGTAGTACTTGTTGCTCATCGTGATAGTTATTTATGAGTTAGGGAATATCTAATTTGCGTGGGCAAATATACGAAAGTAAGGGGACATAGCCAGGGTAACGCAGTCTCAAACGTATCAACTGTTTCTTACTGATGGATCTGTTCTGCCAACCATTCTTTCAAAACAACAGCATGATTATATTTCTCGTTTTTTGCGCCATACAGCAGGGTCACGTTATGATCGTGCAACTTCTGCACACACAAATCTTTAAACTCCTGTGACGCTGAGTTCTCGGACAATTCCTGTCTGTATCTCTGTTTAAACTCATCATACCTTTCAGGAGTATGGGAAAACCATCTTCGAAGTTCATTTGATGGAGCGATCTCCTTAGCCCATAGATCAATTTTAGCATTTTCCTTTTTCATCCCTCGTGGCCATAGTTTGTCCACAAGAACACGAAAACCGTCTGCTTCAACTGGAGTTTGATAGATTCGCTTGTATCTCAATTCATTCATCATGTCTTGTCTCCTTTTTAAGGTGAATTCTCTCGTGGTTAGAGACAAATGTACGAATAAGTCATCATAATACGACGCTATAATCGCACTTCATAGCGACTCTTACATCTACGCTGATTCCAATCTCTCCCGAGGAAATCGGAAAGCTCCACGGAGCAAACGAAAATTCTCCACAGAGAGTCGAAATAAAAGTTCGGAAGAACGAAATGAAACTTCGGAAGAGAGATTTCGAAGTTCCGAAGAATTTGTTCGTTCCTCGCTGGATAATCTCCAATCTCCACCGAGGAATTGTCCGATTTCCTTGATAGAGGCATCGACGAACTCATTCTGTCTCGTGCGCCACCCCTGCATTTGCTGATTGAATCTACGGAGGGGAGGTAGTATGTCTTATAATCTGAGCAAAATATGTACATTTGCTGGTGACTGGTTAGCCCTAAGGGGAGCCAGCAAGTCTTGATTAGACTTTAGACTGATATAAATTCACTTTAAACAACCAGTGAAATATGAGCGAATTCATACATAACACACCCGATGAGCGCAAGGCGATGCTCAAGGAGATACTCCTGCGCTTACATCAAGGAGAGCAACCCGAAGCTCTCAAGCGACAGCTCTCCACACTCCTCCACGCTATCCCCTACCAAGAGGTCGTCGCTGTCGAGGAGGAGCTGATAGCTCAGGGGCTACTATCGACAGATGAGATACAGCTCTTTTGCGACCACCACTCAGAGATCCTAG
>CABUDK010000010.1 GCA_902490315.1 uncultured Porphyromonas sp.
CTATCTGGAACATCACCAACGTGACTCGTAGCGATCGTCGCTACCACTACATGACTCCTACCTATGCTAAGGTAGCTTCTGAAGATCCCGAGGTGCAGGCTAAGTTTTACACTTACTACCCAGAGTGGCGGAAGAGCGGTGATGTCAAGAAGGACATCTACGACTACCTAATCTCTAGCGAGCTCCCGGCCGATATGACCGATGAGGAGTACATTGACTTTATGGTATGGCACCGCGGACTAGCCGTCCCGTCGGCACGAGATGCTGATAGCAAAGAGTTTCAACAGGGTAAGCAGCTCTTTGAGGAGATGGGGTGCACCAGCTGCCACCGTCCTACCTGGACTACGGGCGAGGATCAGATTCGCGACCCGAACAACTTCTTCGTAGGTGCTCGTGCTAGCCTCCTGCCACGCTACCCGCATCAGAAGATCTGGCCCTACACCGATATGATTCAGCACCAGCTGCAGATGAAGAACAATATCCGCACAGGTTGGTGTCGTACCACTCCGCTGTGGGGTCGTGGGCTTAGCATGAAAGCAACTGGGGCTGGCGATCGACTACACGACTGCCGAGCACGTACCGTGATCGAGGCGATCATGTGGCACGGAGCTAAGAATAGTGATGCAAGACAGCCGATTGAGAAGTTTCGCAAGCTCAACAAGGAGGAGCGAAAAGCTGTCGTTACCTTCATTGAGTCTATATAATCTTGCAACTTCTTCTATCTAATAGATATACACCGTCCATAGGACTACACACCTTCACCCCTCCCCTGTGCACATTTGCCAGAGCAATAGATTATGATAAAAGGTTGGTTATCAGGGGAGGGGAGACACATACACCCAAATACTTTATTCTTATGAAGCACTTAACTACACAGCTAGCGCTGCTGGCACTCATCCTTACGAGCCTGACAGCTTGTCAGCGAGAGTGTGGTAGCGACACCCCTCAGACGCTTAGCGAGGAGTACTACAGCGGAGGCAAGCTAGGCACTACCTTCAACAATACCGCCTCATGCTTCGAGCAGCCCACAGAGGCTATAGCACTGGCTGGACTAGATGCCAACTTCAAGCAGGGTGAGCGTCGCTTTGAGACGGCGCACGCTGCTGGCGATGTACCTGGTCTGACCTTCACGGGACTAGGTCCTCTATACAATCGTACCTCCTGCGAGGCTTGTCACCCAGGCTATGGCCATGGTAAGCGCATCACACGCTACAATAGTGAGCAGATGGGCAATGGCTGTCTCATCATCGTTACCGACAAAGAGGGAAACATGGCTAGCTCGCTCGGATTAGTGCCTATGACTGTCGCACTGCCGCCCTTCAAGCCTATGATCGATGCTGACAAGATGACCATCGACTGGCGTAGCTATACGGACGAGTGGGGCAATAAGTTTGATGATGGCGAGACCTACGACCTCATCTACCCTGAAGTACACCTACCTGCAGAGGCTCTCTACTCCCCTTTGGAGGTGAATGGCAAGCCTTATCCAATAGATCAGGCGGTTGTCACGCTCGAGTCTACCATCGGCATTTATGGCACGGGTCTACTTGATGCGATCAGCGATGAGGATATACGTCAGCAGTATATCAAGGAGGCTCCACACACACCGCTCAATCCCGCCGTCTGGGCTGGAAACGACTTCGCTCCTACGGGGCTAGATGCGGGTGGGCATCCTATGCGCTTTGCTTATACTTGTGGCTTCGCAAAGCTATCGGTCAATGTGAGCCTATGGGAGGTGACGAATATCATTCCCCCTATGCGTCGCCAGTTTAATATTCCCGAGGCTTATGCACGGACGGCAAGCAAAGATCCAGAGGTGCAAGCCGAATTCTACAAATACTTCCCTGAGCGCAAGAAGTCAGGTAATGTGGAGAAGGATATCTACGACTTCTTTACAGCTACAGACCTGCCCGTTGAGATGGATGCACAGGCTTGCTACGATCTGATGGTGTGGATACGTGGTCTAGCTGTGCCAGCTGCGAGAAATATAGACGCACCTAAGGCGCAGCGTGGCAAGCAGCTCTTCACAGAGATTGGTTGTGCCACTTGCCACCGTCCCTCTTGGACTACGGGCGATGACGTTGTCGTGGATGTGTATGGCCTGACCGAGGGAGGCAAGAAGCCTATGCCACGTTATCCCAAGCAAAAGATCTGGCCCTATACTGACTTGATCCAGCATCAGCTCCATATGCAAAACGACATCCGTACAGGTTGGTGTCGTACCACTCCGCTCTGGGGACGCGGTCTGAGCCAGAAGGCTTCAGGTCACCAGGACCGTCTACACGACTGCCGTGCACGCAATGTGATCGAGGCGATCATGTGGCATGGTGCTAAGAATAGTGATGCACGATTTACGGTAGAGAAGTTCCGCAAGCTCGACCGCAAGGATCGTGAGGCGGTTGTCAAGTTTATCAACGCAGTATAGCTTCACACACTAGATTACGACATAAATATGGTGTGGCGCAAGCTTCCTTTCATACTACTACTCATCACGGTGGCTGTCCTCGCGGCAGCCACTGTGGTTGAAAAGCTTTACGGTACGCTCTTCGTTCAGGAGCACTGGTATGGCTCCCCGCTCTTTACCATCTTGTGGGTGCTACTCTCCTGTGCTGGGCTACTTTATATCTTACGAGCTAAGCTCTACAGACGCTTCTGGATCTGGATGATCCACGTCTCACTGCTGGTCATCTTGCTGGGTGCTGGCGTGACTAGCTGGACTGCCATACATGGACGGATCAAGCTCCAGGAGGGTGCCAGCCCTACGGATAGCTATCAGAGTGAGCAGGGAGAGACACTGACCCTCCCCTTTGAGGTCGCTTTGGAGCGCTTTGATCTGACCTACTACACAGGGACCCAATTCCCGCTAGACTACCAGAGCAATCTCATCATTCAGGACAAAGAGCGATCGAAGAGCCTTCGTGGTGCTGTCTCGATGAATCGCATCTTCCGCTACCGATTCTATCGCTTCTACCAGTCGGGCTACGAGCCAGAGACTACCTCCTCTATCCTCTCCATCGCTTACGATCCGTGGGGGATAGCAATCTCTTACCTAGGCTATGCGCTTCTCGCAATCAGCTTCGTAGGGGGCATGTACGCACGTCGTCGTAAGGTGAGACAGCTCCTCAAGCAGGCACTGGTCTCTCCCGTGGCTATGCTCCTGATACTCCTTGTTGGTGGTACGCTCTCGGCAGAGGCAAAAGCACCTGCGACGCCTCTCCCCAAGACGGTTCCAGCCAATGTGGCGAAAAGCTTTGGCGAACTGCACATCTTGTACAACAATCGCGTTTGTCCCCTAGAAACCTATGCTCAGGAGTTTACCGAGAAGCTCTATGGACGCAGTAGTTACCGAGGACTTTCGGCTGAGCAAGTCTTGGCGGGCTGGATCTTTTACTACGACAGCTGGGTCGATGAGCCGATGATACGGATCAAAGATCGGAGCATACGCAAGCTGCTCGAGTGCTACGAGGGAAAGCGAGTGAGCTACCGTCAGTTCTTTGATCTACAGGGCAACTATCGCCTGGAGGCTCTGCTAGACAACTACATACAGCACCCCGACCAGCCAGGACGCAAAGCCCTCTTTGAGGCACACGAGAAGTGTCAGGTGATACAGAGCTTAGGGTTAGGTGAGTCGCTCTTGATCTTCCCTGTACAGAGCCATGGAAGTATCGCGTGGTATCATCCAGCCTCTACCGATCTCCCCGCAGAGATGCCGCTAGATCAGTGGACCTTCGTGCGTAAGAGCTTTAACTACCTCAGCGAACTGGTCGTCATGCAGCAATGGGACGAGGCGCAAGACTTTCTCGTCAAGCTCCGTCAGTACCAGCTCAAGGAGGGCGGTGAGAGCTGTCCCTCGGCTGTGCGCTTTCGCTCCGAGATCTACTACAACCAGCTCTCGCCTTTTATCGGACTCCTCGCTAAGATACTCGCCACCGTTGGTATCTTGCTCTTCATCTGGACGGCCTATCAGCTCTCCGTGGGGCGACTCGTGGATCCACCATTTGTCAAGTGGGGCATCTGGATCATCATCTACGGCAGTATGCTCTACCTAACCCTGATGGTGATCCTGCGCTGGATCGTCTCGGGCTATGTGCCGCTGAGCAATGGCTTTGAGACGATGCAAGCCTTAGCCTGGATCGTACTGCTACTGACCATCCTCGCCGGGCGCAAGCATCGGGTACTGATCCCCTTTGGTCTGCTCATGGGCGGTTTGTCGCTCTTGGTTGCCTCCTTTGGGGGTAGCAATCCGCAGATCACCCCGCTGATGCCAGTGCTTCACTCGCCGCTACTGAGCATCCATGTGCTGGTCATCATGATAGCGTATAGTCTCTTGGCCTTTATGATGCTCAATAGTTGCATGGCGCTGATCCTGTCGCGACGCTCCACCGTCGGGACGCACCTAGAGGCACTCAGTAGACTACTCCTCTATCCAGCGGTCGCGCTACTGGCTATCGGTATCTTCATCGGAGCCGTCTGGGCCAATGTCTCGTGGGGCCGCTACTGGAGCTGGGACCCCAAAGAGGTGTGGGCACTCATCACGCTCATCATCTACGCCCTGCCACTACACTGCGAGTCGCTGCGTTGCTTCCGCTCGCAGAGGTTCCTGCATGTTTACCTCTTAATTGCCTTCGTGTCAGTATTGGTCACCTACTTCGGAGTCAACTTCTTCCTTGGCGGGATGCACAGCTACGCTTGATGCTCCCATATCACGAAGCGACAAGTCCACTCCATGGAGGAAAAACAAATTCCTCCGTGGAGTTTTTTCATTCTCCACGGAGGCGATGGAAAATTCTTCGGAGGAATGAAATAAAACTTCGGAAGAATGAAATGATAAGTCCGAAGAGTTTTTTCTTTCTTCGGTGGAGAATAAAAAATATCCACGTGAGAAATTGGTTGTTTCTCACGTGGATATCTAAAGGCGGTTGTCTAGTATCAGGACTGCCCGACGAGATCTGATTAGTTGCTCTCGGTGGCAAGCCCCCTGAAGAGAGTGTCTACAAAGCTGCCGATATTGCCGACGTGGCAGCAATAGCTATGGCTACGAAGACAGCTATGGAAATACCTATGCACACAGCAGCCGCAATGGCAAGCCCCCTAGCCCACTGAAGCGACTTGCGACTTGCGTTCTCAGCTTCTGCGTAGTTGCCTCTATCATAGTGTGTAGAGACCTGTATCGAGTAGACAAGTGGTATGATCCCTAGTGGAAAGAAAAATAAGACGCAGAGGATGCTCCACACAAGGTTGTCGGGTGGCATTTTGGGACGATTTTGTGGCTGCATGTAGCTGCCATAGCCATACGAGGTGCCGTAAGCAGGAGCTCCTGCGTATGGATTAGGGCCAGGTGCTTGATACCCAAGGAGAGGACGTAGCTCATCCAGTGCTTGAGCCGGATAAGCATCGCTCATACCCTCGACGCGTATCATCGTCTGGGGAGTAACTCCTCGGGCGGACAACTCCTCAAGCGTGTAGGGCCCTAGTTCTTGTCCGTTGTGGACGATGTAGTACTGCCTCATACTTCTACTCTAGTTTGTGATCTATAGGAGCAAAATCGTAGATCTTAGCGGAGTGCTTGATCTCTTTCCTGCTCAATCTACTTCTTCGTACGCAAAGGTATGTAATCACTTGGACTTATACAATATTGCGCCAGGTGTTGCTAGTCGGGGTAGCAATAGCACGTTCGAAAGATGTGTCGCTCTCTAAACTCTAATATCTAATATCTAACCTCTAATCTCTGGTCTCCCCTCTCCCTTGACGGAAAAGTTGTACTTTTGACACGACAACGAGCGAAAGAACTATGGATTCTGTACGAGCAAAGAAATATCTAGGGCAGCACTTTCTCACGGACCACGGCGCAGCACAGCGCATTGCCGACTCGGTCGCCGACTATCTCGGTACGCCGATCCTAGAGGTAGGCCCTGGCATGGGCGTCCTGACGCAGCCACTCCTAGAGGCGGGGCACGACCTGCAGGTGATCGACATAGATCACGAGAGTATCGAATATCTGCACCAGCACTTTCCGCAATTGAGCCAGGAGGGGCGGATCATCGAGGGGGACTTTCTCAAGCTCCCCGCTGAGGAGCTGATACCTGGTCGGGCGGACACGCCTTTTGTGGTGATCGGCAACTATCCGTACAATATCTCTTCGCAGATCTTCTTTCGCATCCTAGAGCTACGCGAGCGCATCCCTGCTGTGGCGGGCATGCTACAGCACGAGGTGGCACAGCGGCTGTGCGCCTCGCCTGGAGGGCGTGACTACGGCATCCTGAGCGTCTTGCTCCAGTGCTGGTACGACTGCGACTACCTCTTTAAGGTGTCTAAGCGTGACTTCAATCCACCGCCCAAGGTAGATGGCGGCGTTATGATCGCACGACGAAATAGTCGCACCGCACTACCCTGCGATGAGGCTAACTTCAAGCGGGTGGTCAAAACCGCCTTCGGACAGCGTCGGAAGATGCTACGCAATGCCTTGATGTCGCTCTTTGGCAAGGAGTTCCCCTACGCTGATCATGAGATCTTCACGCTGCGTGCGGAGCGTCTCTCGGTAGAGGACTTCATCGGTCTCACCTTGATGTACGAAGCACTACCAACTGACAACCTAACAACACCTTAAATACAACCTTTATGAAAAGCATCTTACGTATCTTACTGCTCCTCCTCCCCACGCTCTCTTTGGTGGGGCAGCAGCGAGAGTACCCACTACCAGAGCGACCTGCGAAGAATGTGATCCTCCTCATCTCGGACGGCACCTCGCTACCGACAGTCTCACTGGCTCGCTGGTACCAGAGGGCGCTCGACCCTCAGGCGCAGCACCTATCGCTCGACCCTTATCTCTCGGGGAGTGTCATCACCTATTGCTCTAATGCACCTATCGGGGACTCGGCTCCGACCACATCTTGCTATATGACGGGAGTCCCCTCGATCGATGGCTTTATCGCAACCTATCCGTACAGCGAGCCGCATAATGACTTAGTGCCGCTCGACTCTTCGTGGGCTTATCGTCCTGTGGTGACCCTTCTAGAGGCTGCCAAGCAGACGCAAGGCAAGCGTATCGGGGTCGTCTGTACGTGCGAATTCCCCCACGCTACACCAGCAGACTGCACGGCTCACACGTCCTCTCGCAAGCTTTACAAGAGCATCGTGCCGCAGATGGTGAACAATGGCGTGGACCTTCTCCTAGGCGGTGGCACCTCGCTGATGACGAGCGAACTAAAGGAGCGTCTGAGCAGACAGGGCATAGCACTTTACCTCGATGATCTCGCAGCTATGCGAGCGCATCGAGGTGGCGGTATGTGGGCGCTTTTTGGAGAGATGGATATGCCGTACGATATGGACAGGCGTTCGCTGGGAGACACGCTGCGCTACCCCTCGCTAGCTGAGATGACGGAGACGGCAATCCGTAATCTGGAGAACCCTAACGGCTTCGTCCTAATGGTGGAGGGAAGCAAGGTCGACTGGGCAGCTCACGCCAACGATCCCGTGGCGATGGCTACGGAATTTCTGGCTTTTGACAAGGCGGTTGCCGTGGCGCTGGACTATGCACAGCGGGACGGGAATACGATCGTCCTCGTGACGGCAGACCATGGTAATAGCGGTATGAGCATTGGTCGTGTGGACCGGGGTTATGCGCGTCTAACGCTCGACGAACTGATTATGCCGCTGACACGCTTTCGCTATAGTTCGGTAGAGCTGGGGCGCAAGACGAGCCAGACGGCTCTCTCACACTTGGCCGATAGTCTCTACATCTGGAGCGGCATACGTCCTTCGGATGAAGAGCTGGCGGAGATCAATGCGGTCGAGGACTACGCCTGCTCTACACTGTCGGCTGAGCAACGCAAGACGAAGTATGCGGCGCTGGGCTGGAGTCAGAAGTACCGTTTGAAAGATTACTTCGTCGACTGGATGAAGCGTCACCTGCTCATTGGCTTTACGACGCATGGGCATACGGGCGAAGAGGTCTTTCTCGCTAGCTACACACCGCAGCAGTTGACGCCGATCAGAGGTTGTGTGACCAACATTGACCTGCATAACTATATGCGTACGCAGCTGGGTCTGAAGCAGACGATGATGGAGCTCTCGGAGGAGTACTATGCGCCACACGATGCGCTCTTTCCTCAGGCTCAATGCGAGATAACGGGTGACCAGCCCGAGGAGAAGCGGATCACGATCCACTACAAGGGACACGAGATCGAGCTACGCGCCTACCAGCGCAGAGCATGGGTTGACGGGGTGGAGCAAGAGCTTCCGACGCCTGTCGTCTATGTCTCCGAGACGAACAAGTTTTACCTCTCTCGCACCTTGGCGCACCAGCTTTAGCTACACCTGCTTGAGTCGGCGCATCAGAAGCGGCGACACGACTAGTAGCAGGACCGCCAGCAGGACGACACCGATGCCGATGCCTTGACCTAGGGAGAGTTCCTCGCCTAGAGCTAATGCCCCCACGAGGACGGCTGTGAGTGGCTCTAGCGCCCCCATGATAGCGGTCGGCGTGGAGCCTATTCGCTGTACCGCCCAGACGAGCGTGATATTAGCGCAGACGGTCGGGATGAGTGCTAGCAGGGCGGTATAGATCCATTGCGTCGTATTGTCTAGGAGGAGGTTGGCGCCAGTCGCTTTGCAAAAGAGCGCAAAGAGTATGGCCGAAAGTCCCATGACGTAGGTGGTCAGCTTAAAGCTGCTCATCGGCTCTAGGCGAGAGTGCCGAAGGATCACGATGTAGGTGGCGTAGCAAAAGCCAGAGAAAAGTACCGTAAGCAACGGTCTGAGCGGTATGGAGGTCACGTCTGACTCGAAGAAGCCAGAGATGAGCGATACGCCACCTAAAGCTAAGAGGACAGCCAGCCCTTGCAGTACATTGATCCGCTGACGAAAGACGACAAACATGAGTAGCACCACAAATGTTGGGTAGCTGAAGTGTAGCACCGTAGCGACTCCGGACGGCATGTGCTGGTACCCCTCGATGAGCAGGAAGGAGGAGAAGAAGTACAAGACAGACAAGGCAAGCAGTATCAAGAAGCTTCGCCACGATACCCGCAGAGACTCTCTACGTATCACGACGATGCTACCGACGATGAGTGCTGCGATGAGAAAGCGGTACATCAGCACCGTCCCCTCTGCCACACCCTGCGCCAGCACGGGTATACTCAGCAGTGGTATCAGTCCAAAGGTAGCCGATGAGATGAGTCCCATCAGATAGCCCAGCCAGTCGGTCGAGGGGGTAGTTGTCTTGTCTGTCATATAATATGAGATTATTGGGTCGTATGGAAAAGGAGCCTCATTGCTCTAGCTACAGTCGTATGCTAGACCAATGAGGCTCTTTATGTAGTTGTGATGCGCCTCTGCTATCGAGCGAGACGACTATCCAAGATATGCCTTTAGGTATTCGCAGCGATCAGACTGCTTGAGGCGACGAATCGCCTTCTCCTTGATCTGACGCACACGCTCACGAGAGAGCTTGGTGCGCTCACCGATCTCCTCGAGAGTCATCTCAGGACAACCGATGCCGAAGAAGCAGCGTAGCACCTCCGCCTCTCGATCTCCCAGCTGATCCAGGATACGATCTATCTCAGCAGAGAGAGATTCGTTGATCAGGCTACTATCGGTCGAGGGCGTGTCCTCATTGACCAGGACATCCAGCATGTTATTGTCCTCGCCCTCCACAAAAGGAGCGTCGAGCGACTGATGCTTGCCCTGCACCTTGAGCGCCTCACGGATCTTGTCCTCGGGGAGTTCCAGCTCAGCAGCTATCTCCTGTGGACTAGGACGACGACCGTTGAGCTGCTCGAACTTGACGATCGCCTTATTCATCTTCTGCTGCAGTCCCACCTGATTGAGCGGTAGACGCACGATGCGTGATTGCTCGGCAAGCGCCTGCAGGATAGACTGACGGATCCACCACACAGCGTAGGAGATGAACTTAAATCCGCGTGTCTCGTCAAACTTCTCGGCCGCCTTGATCATTCCAATATTTCCCTCATTGATCAGGTCAGGAAGGCTCAGGCCTTGGTTCTGATACTGCTTTGCCACAGAGACGACAAACCGGAGGTTGGCCTCCACCAGCTTGTTCAATGCACGCCGATTACCACGATGTATCTCACGCGCTAGCTCCACCTCCTCTTCGGGAGATATGAGATTCGTCCGCCCGATCTCTTGGAGGTAACGATCCAGCGACGCACTCTCACGATTGGTGATCGACTGATTGATTTTTAATTGTCTCATTGCCATGGCTATACTCGTTTTAAGGGGTTAACTCTACTCTTGCTCGTGCTAGTCGCCTAGCACTTACTCTTCTTGAAATGTCTGTGCTAAAGATACCACTCCTAGAGGGGACGACTGTGATCTCGTCACAGAGCTGACAGCTGTACTCTCTAATAACAGGGTAAATCAAGCCAGTGTACTCAAACCGATTGCAAAGGTCATAAAAACAAATGACATGAGCGGCATTTGTAAGATAGATTAACCTTTGAAGGTCTGAGTAGCACTCTCTTTTTTAAGTCTCTAGCGAGCATTCGCAGTTCCAATTCTCTTGTCTTTAGAGTGGCAAACGCCTAAAAGTTTACTTCATCACTCTAAGATAGCCTCCATAACGTCGTCGACGGCATCATCGACAGCCTCGCTTAGAGGCTCGTGCAGCTCAACTGTCGCCTGCTCGCCACATGGAGAGAAGCCCGCAGGCACGTTGAACGGTGTCTCCGCCGAGTAACCAAGCGATGGGTCTGCGTAGACAGCCTTCATGAAGTAGCCAAAAACAGGTAGCGCTGCGGAGGCTCCCTGACCATACGCCATCGAGCGGAAGTGTATCGAGCGCTCCTCGCCGCCGACCCAGCAACCCGCCACGATCTCAGGAGAGAAGCCGACAAACCATCCATCGCTGTTGCGCTGTGTCGTACCCGTCTTACCGCCCAGAGGCATCGTCAGATTGTGTCGGAAGCGCAACCTGCCACCCGTACCGCCATCGACGACGGCACGCATCATGTCCAGCATCTGCAGGGCAGCTCGTGCGGGAAGGACCTCCGTAAGATTAGCCGTAAAGGTGGCTACCACATTGCCGTAGCGATCCTCGATACGGGTCACAGGAATCGGGTCGACACGGATACCTTGATTGACGAAAGCACTATAAGCCGCCACCATCTCGCTGACCGTCACATCAGGCGTGCCGAGAGCTACAGAGACGACAGGGTCTATATCGCCCTTGATGCCAAACGAGTGGAGCAAGCGGACAAAGGTATAGGGTGATGTGCGTCCCATTAGGTATGCCGTGACCCAGTTAGAGGAGTTTTGCAGTCCCCACTTGATCGAGACCATCTCCCCCACTCGCTTAGCGCCAGTATTGCGCGGCGTCCACGCCTTGCCATTGGCATCATAGAGCGTAATCGGCTGATGCATCACCTGCTCACAGGGAGAGATACCCTGTATCATACTGAGAGAGTAGAGAAAAGGCTTGATCGTCGAACCCACCTGTCGTCGTCCCTGAGAGACCATATCATACTTAAACGTACGAAAATCCACATCTCCGACATAGGCTAGTATATTACCGTTGTGCGAATTCATCGCCATGAAGCCCGTATGGAGGAAGTGCTTATAGTATAGTACCGAGTCCCGAGGAGTCATCTCCTTGTCGATCCAGCCGTTGTAGCTCCAGACGCGCATCTTGCGCTTTTGGTCAAACGTTTTGCGGATCTCCTCTGGCGACATGCCAAGCTTCTTGAGCGATCGCCAGCGATCCGTGTTGTGCAGTGCACGCTCGATAGCATCCTTGCGTTGCTGTGCTGTCAGGTCGCTACTGTAAGGAGCCAGCTTAGAGCCCCGCATCTCACGATCGAAGTTAGGCTGTACAAACTCGCTCATGTGCTTCTGAACCGCCTCCTCAGCGTACTGCTGCATACGACTATCGATCGTACCGTAGATCTTGAGTCCATCGGCATAGAGATCATAGCAGGAGCCGTCAGACTTCTTGTTCTTCTGGCACCATCCATAGATCGGCTGTGTCTCCCAGAGGAGTGAGTCGATAGCATACTGCTCTTGATTCCACTGCGAGTAGTCACTTCGCTTAGGTTTTTTTGCCGTCAGTAGGAGACGCACGAACTCTCTATAATAAGGAGCCAAACCATCGGAGTGCGTATTATTGGTAAAGTTGATATGGATCGGCTCGGCAATGGCGGTCGTGTAAGCCTCCTCGGAGAGGTAGCCCGCTTTCTTCATCTGTAGGAGGACCGTGTTGCGGCGTTTCAGTGGTGCATCGCTGTCAGCATGCAGGACAGGGTTGTAGAGTGAGGGATTCTTACACATTCCCACCAGCATTGCCGACTCATTCAGAGTTAACTCAGAGGGAGTCTTGCCAAAATAAGTCTGCGCAGCCGAGCGAATACCTATAGCGTTGTAGAGGAAGTCAAACTGATTGAGATACATCGCGATGATTTCCTCCTTGGTATAGTTGCGCTCCAGCTTGATCGCTATAATCCACTCAATAGGCTTCTGCAGGAGGCGCTGTAGCGTCGACTTAGCATGAGGCGAGTAGAGCTGCTTAGCCAGCTGCTGCGTGATGGTACTACCACCACCACTAGCCGTATTGCGTAGCACGCCACGCTTGATCACGGCACGCCCCACGCCTCGCATGTCGACACCCGAGTGCTTGTAAAAGCGTACATCCTCCGTAGCTATCAGAGCCTGTACAAGCGGCTCGGCAAGCTCGTCATAGCTCACGTAGATGCGATTTGTCGAACCGTGGGCATAGGATCCTAATTGCACGCCATCATCCGAGATGAGGACAGAGGCATACTTGTCGATAGGGTTTTGCAACTGCTCCACATCAGGCATATAGCCTATGATGCCAAACCAAATCAGCACAAATGTAATTAAGGTCAAAGCCCAAAAGGCTCCAAAGAGCCACCACAGCACCTTAATGATCTTTCCTTTCATACGAAAGTGTTTTTCTACTATAATATAAGAGTGAGAAGCCGACCAATGCAGCTTAGAGAGACAATCTCAGAGGCACTACTTCGTGACGATCTGAGGGAGGGACTTGCGCTCCTTGATCAGACCAGCGTTGAAAGCGTGGAGGAGCTTCTCCAGATCGTCCACCTGCTGCTGTAGATCAGCACCTACGTCGGTGTCAGCCACCAGCATACGGTGTGTCGTACGCTCCGAGATGACCGTCACGCTCTTGATATCCTCCATCAGCTCTACCGCACGGCGCATCGTCGTAAAGGGCTCGTGCTGCACCAGCTGCATACCTTGCGAATTATAGATCAAAGTGTAGCCTGCGATGCCCGTACTGCTCTGATAGGCTCGGCTAAAGCCCCCATCGATGATCATCAGCTTGCCACCAGCTGCGATAGGCTTCTCGCCCTTGGCAACCTTGACCGGGACATGCCCGTTGATCACGTGACAGTCTTCGCCCTCTAGGCCAAACTCACGGAGGATCATCTCGATCGTCTCTCGATCCTGGCGATACTTAAAGTAGTAGCCCTTAGTCTCCGTATGGGTCTTCTTGTCAGCAACGAAGTAACGCTCGAAGGTGGTCATAGCAGACTTGTCAAAGAGTGGCGAGTCGGGACCGCACCAGAGGTAGAAGATATAGTCCACGGCAGCCTCATGCTTCGGATGACTATGCCTAGAGGGATGCGCCAGGCGCACCACACGATCTATCTCATCTAAGAGCGCACGACCGCGTAGGGGCTGCGAGTCGAGGACACGCACCGCCTTGAGTTGCCCAGAAGCGTCTAGCGGCATCGAAGCGTGGTAGAGCAAGTTACCATTGCATACGAGGTACATACTACCCAGTCGATAGAAAGCATCTATATGCGTATGGAGCCGCTCACTCGTAGCGAAGGAGCGACGCAAGCGATCCATCACCTCCTCCTCTTGGGGTGTGAGGCGATAGGGGTCCTTCGGATCGATCGTGGGGAAGTTCATATCGAGCATCTCATGCACACCATAGTCTTCGTTGGGATTGGTATGCGAGAGATCGACCGTGCCAGCCTCAAAGTCTATCTTGTGGAGTAGGTCACGCTCCTGCATCTGCCACTCTGGGTGGCGAGCGATCAACTGATGCTCCAGCTTGAACTGGATAATGCTGATCGCCTTGTGCATCTGGCTAATCAGGTAAATGCCCTTCTCATCGTACGAAGCATCTGAGTCTCCCAGCTTGGGCTTAAAGTAAGTACACGGATCACCCGCATAGACCTCACTAGCTAAGCGAGATAGTGGCATCAAGTTGATCCCGTATCCATCCTCGATAGTGTCTAGATTGGCATAGCGCAGAGCGATACGTATGACGCAGGCTATGCACGCATCATTGCCCGCTGCAGCACCCATCCAGAGCATATCGTGATTGCCCCACTGTATATCTACATTGTGGTAGTCTAGGAGCGTATCCATGATGTACTGAGCACCAGGACCACGGTCGTAGATGTCGCCCACGATGTGGAGGCGATCTATGACAAGACGCTTGATCGTTGCTGAGATAGCGCAGATGAAGTCCTCTGCCTTGCCCGTAGAGATGATTGTAGAGATGATGCTAGAGATGTAAGCCGACTTGTTGGGGTTGACCCCGTCCTCGTGTAGTAGCTCCTGGATAATGTAGCTATACTGGGGCGGTAGCGCCTTGCGCACCTTCGAGCGGGTGTACTTCTCTCCCACCTTACGGCACACCTTGACGAGACGGTTGAGCGTTACTTTGTACCACTCCTCATCGATTTCGCCCGTCTCATGGAGCTGCTCCAGCTTAGCTTGGGGATAGTATATCAGCGTAGCGAGCTCACGCATCTGCAGCTCCATCATCTGCCCCGCAAAGACCTCACGAATCTTACGCATCACACTGCCTGAAGCATTCTTCAGCACATGATCGAAAGCCTCATGCTCACCATGCACATCTGCGAGAAAGTGCTCCGTGCCCTTCGGAAGGCTCAGGATTGCTTGCAGATTGATGATCTCCGTAGAGACCTCGGCAGAGTTACGAAACTGGTTAGAGAGGAGCTGGAGGTATCTCAAGTCATCCTTCGCAGCCTGTAGATCAGTCTTGTCTTGCATCATGTCTAACTATTATCTAGGGATATACCACGCCTCAAAGTTACTAAATAAAAGAAGACAGCGAGCAAAACCTAGCCTTGGGGCCAGGGCTGACGCATTACAATATAAACTGAGCGAACTCATCTCAATCTCTTCCGATGAGTTTTCAAATATCTCGGGGGATATTTTTGTTTTTCTCCCGAGCAAATGGCGAAATTCTTCGGACTTATGATTTGCTTCTTCCGAAGTTTCATTTGATACTTCCGAAGAATTTTTTCTTTCCTCAGAGGAAATCGAAATTTCCTCGGGAGCTATTTGGGAAATTCTTCGGGAGAAATCCGAATCATCAGAAAGGTTGGCGTAATCAGATAGGATGCGTAACCACTGTGTAGAGATACTCGATCCGTGTATCCCTAGTTATCGTCATGTGCCACTCCTAGAAGGCAGGTTATAATGCGTCAGCCCTGACCTTGGGGCAACACCGCAAGACGAGTAGCTCTGCGTAGAGATACACAGATAGACGCTGCAACCCACCTTCTCTCCCTTCTCCCTTCTAACTTCCGATTTCCACGTAGGCGTAGAAAATTTATTCGGAGGAATCTGAGTCGTCAGAGCTACAAGATTAATAACCCTCGTAACTTAGACTACAACGAGAAAGTTACTCATGCAGCAACTCGTCAAAAGCCTCCGCAGCGATCGTCTCCGCCGAGAGGAGCGCCGAGACCATCGTGAGGTAGCGTGGCGGATGCCCCTCCTCGCCCCACACCATCGGGATACCCGCTAGTCGCTCTGTGGTGCCACTCAGGTCGAAGCCCCACGACTCGAGCGACGAGCGCATCTGGTCGGGATGACGGCAAGGATCGCCGGCACTGCGTGTGCAGGCTTGTGGCTGGCAGAGCCGACAGCGACCAGCCGTAAAGAGCCGACTCCCCGTATGTTGCCGCTCTAGCTGATAGAGGAGCGGGTCGATACGATCCCGCACGGCACCCATCAGGCGAAAGCAGTAGTCCCCCACCTCGTCAGGCAGACACGCCGCCCACGACTGTTCATCGGGCGTGACACGATGCACGAGGATATGCGCATAGCGGTAGCGTGCTAGTGCCTCGCGCACATCAAAGGTAAAGGGCGGGCAAGACCAATTGGTCAAGTAAGTGGGACAATGCTCGCACAGAGCGAAGAAGCGATCTGGGTCGAAGTACTCCGCCATATAGTCCGCTAGAGGCAACTGACGGAGCGTCCCCTCGATGTGATAAGTTGGCTCAGCGATGCTACCCATTGGTCTGCGACACCTCAATGCCATCCTTATATAGGTGTCTCTTAATGCTGCGCTTGGGCGACTTGATGAAGGGAGTCCTCTGCAGAACGAACTTGGTCACCATCTCGTAGGAGCCTAGCTTAGCATTGAGCTGCTTACGCTGATCTTTGATCTGCTCCCACGCCTCTTCGATAGTTATCCCCGCCTGCTTGGCTGCCAGTTCGTCGGGATAGACAAGAGCCTCGAGACGGCCATTCTTCTGATAGACCAGACTCTCCGCTACAAAGTGAAGGTTATTGAGCTTCGCCTCGATCTCTTCGGGGTAGATGTTTTGACCATTAGCCCCTAGGATCATCGTCTTGGAGCGACCAAGGATAAAAAGATTACCCCGCTTGTCCAGACGCCCTAGGTCACCCGTACGCATCCAGCCGTCGGTGGTGAAGAGGTGCTTATTGATCTCGGGAAGCTTGTTGTAGCCAAGGCAGACGTTGTCACCGCGTACCTGTATCTCACCGACGCCTGGAGCTAGGGGCTGGTCAAAATCTTCTGGCACCTCGATGCGTATCTCCATGTGTGGCAGGGCGCGACCCGCAGAGAGTGGCACCCAGTGGCGATGGTTGCTATAAGAGATGAGCGGTGCGCACTCGGTCATGCCGTAGCCGACAGTGAGCGGGAAGCCGATACGATGTAGGAAGGCGGCGACCTCCGTAGAGAGTGGCGCCCCCCCGACGATCACCTCGCGGAAGTTGCCCCCGAGTCCATCGGTGAGCTTCTTGCGGATCACTCGGTAGACCAACTTGCGTAAGAGCGGAATACGTAGGAGCGCCTTGATAGAGGAGCGCTCTAAGACGGGCACGATAGACTGCTTGTAGATCTTCTCCAAGATGAGTGGCACGGAGATGATCAGCACGGGGCGTATCTCGGCAAAGGCTTTCATCAAGATCTTGGGCGAAGGGACCTTGCCTAGGATATGCGTATGGACGCCTATGTAAAGGGCTGCGAGCATGTTGAAGGCACAGCTGTAAGTATGTGCCAGCGGGAGGAAGCAGATGATCTGCTCGCCGCTATACATGAGGTCGAGCTTCTGCGCATAGAGTGCATTGCCCGCAAGATTGCCCGCAGTGATCAGCACCCCTTTGCTGAAGCCAGTCGTTCCTGAGGTGTAGTTGATCACGACCAACTCATCATTGTCCACCTCGGGGTAGACGATGTCGGTACGACGGAATCCCTTGGGATAAAAGCGTGCCACAAAGGGGGCAAAGGGAAGGAGCCGCTTATAGTCGTATGGCATCCCCGAGCGAGCATAGCGCCACGTGATCTTCTTGATGTCGAAGATAGTCTGCACCATCGGGAGATCCTCCTCAGGATTGAGCTTCGACAAGATGAGATCATCTATAAAGAGGAGCTTCGCCTCGCTATGATTGATGATCGTCTTAGCGTCTTCGACGTTGAAGTCCTGCAGTATGGGGACGATCACAGCACCGTAAGTGATCGTAGCCATAAAGATGACGCACCAGTGGACCGAGTCAGCGCCCATCAGAGCGATGCGGTCGCCGCGCTGTATACCGATCTCCTTATATACGTAGTGTAGGTGCGCTATCTGTAGCGCTAAGTCGCGATAAGATATGGTGTAGCCGGTGGCGTAGTCCGAGAGAGCTGGCTGTCGGAAGTGCTCTCTAAAGCTCGCCTCGTAGGCCTTGATGAGATTGTCTGGATACATAGGTGCTATCTCCTGTTGTGGTTAAGCGTGTGGCGCAAAGTTACGAAATAGAACCCTAACCCTGCTGCTCCTAAAAAACGAATCTCGCCCCCGCAAATCTCACCCATAGCTGATTAGTCATAGGGAGATTTACGAGGTCGAGAGAAGAGGGAGAGACTCCGCAGAGCTACTGTGCGGGAATCAGTGGAGCGTGTCGGGAGGTTCTTGTCAATCGCATCATCGGACGATGAGCCATCCGCTATGCTCCTCAGCGATCACAAGATACTTACCAGCAGGATAGCTAGATAGGTCTATCTCGCCCTGTCCTAGGGCATCAGCCTGAATGGTTGCTATGCATTTACCCTCCTGCGTATAAACAGAGAAATCGCTGTAAGGCTTGAGACCACATACTCTCGCTAAGTCTCTTGCAGGATTGGGCGTGATCGTGAGATTCTGTCTCTTAGTCGGATCAGCTATACTCTTGACACGATGGAATGTAACGGTGACCTCTACATCCTTTGTGACTAGGTAGACCTTGTCTTCCGTTATATCCTGATCTCCGACTTTGATGCTCTCTAGCTCATAGCCTTCGTTAGGTGTCGCCTCGACCTTTATCTCGGTAGCAAAGGGGATCCGCTCAGGGTCAGTCACGTCTAGTACTTTTGCTGTGCCGCCCTCTCCGACAGATAGTGTCACGTGGAGGAATGTTGTGTCGCTCCCCTCGTATGGGATGAGATCCTTGGTCTCAGGGTTGAAGTCGTAGACAGTCCATCCCTTGGCGATTGCCTCTGCGACTTGAGCTTTGAGGATTACGTTTTGCTCTTTGTCGCTATGTGTATTGACTGCAACCAGCTTGGCTCCCTCTTTTTGTAGCAAAGATGTCACGAGAGCCTGCATATCGTTGGGGTAGATGCGGTTCTCTATGCACCAGATACTTTTCAACTCGGGATTGTGTGACAGATCCATCGTCTTTATCGAGTTGTGCTCTACAGACATCACCTGTAGCTTAGGACAGTGTGACACATCGATCTCTTGTAGCTGGTTACTCTCAGCGGCTAGCACAGTGAGCTGCTCGAGCTTAGAGAGATCTAGCGAGGAGAGCTCGTTGTTATAGCAGTCCAGTCGTACGAGCTTAGTCTGTGCAGAGAGGTCTATATCCGTGAGCTTGTTGTTGGCTACGAGTAGCCAGGTGATAGCTACGTTTTTGGCTAGGTCTAGGTGCTCTATATTGTTAGTCCCCAGGTCTACAACCTTTACGTTGGGACACCCACTCAGATCGATGGTTGGCAGCTTATTGTTGGCAGCCTTGAGCATTGTAAAAGAAGGGTGACTCTCTCCGAGCTTGAAGCTCTGGAGCTGGTTATCAAAGCAGTAAACCTCGTATAGGCTCTTGCATCTAGATAGATCCAGCTGCTGGAGCTTGTTTTGCTGGCAGTAGAGCGACGATAGGCTTGTGTTTTCTCCTATATTCAGTTCTGTGAGCTGATTGCCTGAGCAGTTGAGCGTTTGTAGACATGAGATGCCAGATAGATCTATTGCTGTGAGCTTAATCTCTTGGCACACCAGGTCGGTTATCTCCCCCATGAGCTTGATGGTAGGCGAGGTCACCGTGTACTGATTGCCTGCGAAGGTTGATTCGCCCGTGGGCTTGAGGCCCTCGATAATCGGATCTTCCCAATCATCTGTCTCGAAGGAGAGCCAGATAGTGTCTCCAACGGAAGTCTCAGTGGTGAGCACGATCGTTGGAATGGTAGTCTGTGTCTCATCGCCAGAAGTCTGAGCAGTAGCCAAGAGTGGCAATATCAGAAGCAAGGCACAGAGCAATGTTTTTGTAGCTATTTTCATGACTTATTTCTGTTTTAGGTTTGTGTTGTTAGTCGCTTACTTATTGATAAGATCGGAAATTGAATGAGTAACACGAATTATCTACGTGCAAATATACGTATTTGGATGGTACTATGCTACAAGCATTTATCGGACAAATCTCACCGTGCGGACTCAAGAGTGGTGATATGGCTGCAATCGTGTAGCGGATCTAGATAAAAAAGGAGCCCAACCGCTGGATAGTGCGATTGAGCTCCTAGTTGTCTCGTTTTTGACTTTTGTCGGACAGAAATATCTTTAGGACACTAGAAGTTGACCGAAAAGCCCATGTCCAAGCCTATGCGATGAACTAGGTTTGAGCTTGAGTAGATGCCCATCTTGTAGTCAATTCCAGACCGCCATGCCACACGTGGGGTGATGTCGCAAGAGACACCAGCACCGACACCGACGGCACCTCCAACAAAGTTGTAGCCCCCAAAGTTAATCATCTGGAGACCTCCGAAAGCATCCAAAAAGAAGTTCACAATACTCTTGGAGGGGAAGTAGTAAGTGACCTGTGGCCCGAGTCCGAGGCCTCCTAGTTCACCAGTACCCTCGTAGTGGAGCGTAGCTCCTACGGAGAGGTTGTCCTTGACGAACCAACCTATAGAAGGGTTCACTAGTACGTTGAAGAGACCAAACCCTCCATAAGCGGCAACAGCCGATAAACTAAAAGTTCCTGTGACCTCACGACGTCCAGCCGTCCTCTGTGCCTGTAATGTAGATACACTAAGCAGGCTAACGATCAGTGCGATAAGCAGTGTTTTCTGTTTCATGTTACTATGTTGTTTGACGATTAAATGATTTCTCTTCGAGCCTTTCCTAAAAGATCCCTCAAGACTTCGCCGCAAACATACAAAAAAAAACACTTCCTCCTAATAGGCTAACTTCCATATCCAGCTATTGTATTTTTCTTTAATTGTCCGTACATTTGCCTTTGCCTAAAGGTCAGCATATACACTACTGATCTGCGACGACAAAGATCACATACTAACCACTAAAGTAATATTTCTATGAAACGAATTGCAGTCTTACTCTCATGTGTTGCCCTACTGGCGATAGCCTCTAGCTGTAACAAACCCGAGCCAGCTCCTCAGCCCCAACCCCAACCAGTCAACCCAACGAGCATCACCATCAGCCCTACGACGGTTTCTCTCAGCGTGGGTGAGACCCAGCAACTGACAGCGGTCGTAGAGCCTACAGATCATAACTTCTCCGTGACCTATAGCTCCAACAAGGCTGAGGTAGCTACCGTCGACAACAACGGACTAGTCACAGCTGTCGCTGAGGGCGAAGCAATGATTACCGCCAAGGTAGGAGACCTCTCAGCTACAGCTAAGGTAACCGTCGAGGGAGCCACCATCTCAGCCGAGCAAGAGCTACCACTCCTGAACTTTGATCCGAAGAAGGACGAGTCCGAGAAAATTATCGATCCTGAGATCCTAGCCTATGAAGAGAAGCTAGGTCGTCAGCCTCAAGAGATCAAATACTCTAGCAAGCTATCTATCCCAGGCTTCGTCAATAAAGATTTGTCTGTCATCCCAGCTGTCGCTTATGGTATAGAGATTGAGGAGACAGCTGATCTCATACTATGCTACAGCAAGGAGCCTGTCGAGAACGCAACGAAGACCAAAGAAATGCTTCGTAAGCTCGGCTTCACCAAGTTTGAGAAGGTCAGGGTAAGAATCGATGACGATGGGAATACCGTCCCTGGATTCCGCTCACGCAATGACCAGAACAAGGAGATCTCTCTCATAGCTAAGCAGGACGACTCGCACAAGGACGATTTTGGTACCAGTACGTCTATCGAGATACAGCGTCACTATCTGATTCCTACACAGCATAAGATCCTCGTAAATGCTAAGGATGCGCCCTCTATCGAAACACTACTCACCAAAGATAGTAAGAAGATTGAGGAGTTTGAAAACACCCTTGGCCTCCGTGTGCTAGAGGAGAGTGAAGAGGGTAGTATCAACCAGCGCTTCAACACCAAGCCCGAATGTGTCAACAAGACGAACCTGGAGTGGGTACTCTATATACGCACTTCATTCTTCAGCGACAAGCTTTTCATCAAATCGCAGACCAATGCAGTGGCTGGATATACCGATCTTTACTCTGATGACTTCAAGAATTATCTAGCTAATATTGGCTTTGACAAGAACTACCAAATTATCAAGGAGACGGTCATGGCTGAGAACGCTCAGGGCGACGCCTGTATGGGGTATATCGACCTCTTCTTCAACTGTTGCTATCTCCAGTTTGTTCCGAAGGAGAGCATGGAAGAGATCTACCACGGACCGCAAAGATTCTCACATCGAGCTTTGCAAAGCGGTATGACGGCACTCGATCGCCCCGTCACTTGTCTACTAGACCGATAGCTGGTAAGCATTACCCGCCTAAGGGTCATAACAATTAGAATTGGTCGCGGGGGAAATGCAAATTTCCTCCGTGACTATTTTTTATTTTCCACGGAGGAAAGAGAAAATACTTCGGAGGAATCAAACGATACTTCGGAAGAATCATCTGAAACTTCGGAGGAAATGATTCTCGCCTACGTAGAGAATGAAAAATAGCCTCGTAGGGATTTGATATTTTCCACGTGGCTATCAGCTGGAGCCCTTTGGTTACTTATTATAATGTGTCAGCTCCTCTTGACTTCGCAAGTCTCACGAGGCGCGACAACTAGGGGCACACGATCTATGTGTTCGTTAAAGCCATTGTGCTAAGCGACGAGCGCACGAAGTATCTAGACTTACAAGGCTTAGACATCAATGTTTTGAAAGTTTCACTGCAAAACTTGCGAGACTCAGCGCTCTGCTGAGCAGTATGTGGTGTCGCATTATTTAGTACCTTTGCAGTCGCAAGTAGGGGCTAGTCGCCATGGGGCGGTAGTCACTATCGGGATGTAGCACAGTTGGTAGCGCGCCACGTTCGGGACGTGGAGGTCGGAAGTTCGAGTCTTCTCATCCCGACTCAAGGTGATAGTCGAAGTAGTTCGGCTGTCACCTTTTTTTCTTTGCACAGGTTGGCTAGGACAGCTCTTTCCAACGTTGGAACTAAAGAATTCTCCTCGTGGAACTAAAAGCAACACAGAGATTCGCCTTTATGCAACAGTCTCATATGGAGTTCAACACGATACAAAGAGCGTAGATAAACGACCCGATCGATGGCGATGCACAGATATGTGAGGGCGGGCGGTCGTCCGTTGTAGAGCCCCAAGACGAGTATTAAGTCAAAGTACTGACACTGTCACCTTTGACACAGCGGACGCACAGATCATGTGTCCCTACATGTCGCTACACATCAGCATGTTGGACTTGTTTGTAATGAGATTTGCGGGGACTAGAGCTCTACCCTCTTTTTTGTGTCAGTCTTCTTTTTTGCTACCTTTGTGTAACTTCTGAGTTTGGTGTCGTGGGACGTGTTCCCTCTTCGCCAAATAATAAACTTGTCACTCATGACTACGAAAAGACCTTTACGCTATCCCGATCCACGCAAGTCTGCGCGCTTTCTAAAGGATGTCCTACTCATCTTCGCTGGTGTAGTCGTCTACACATTCGGTTGGACAGCCTTCATCCTCTCTCAAAACATCACCTCGGGAGGACTGGCAGGACTGACCACTATCATTCAGCTGGCGACAAATATCCCAGCCAGTATACCTTACAACATCATCAATGTCGGCTTGCTACTCCTCTCGATATGGATCCTAGGGTGGCGCTTCTCGATGAAGACGATCATAGCCGTCCTAATGCTTGCCGTCACGATCCCCGTAGGACAAGCGTTTTTTACCCCCATGGTGGGACAAGGACTAGAGGTGTACAACAATCTGCCCACGTGGCTGACGAGTACACTCCCTAACTTCGGGCCACTCTTGGCGTCCGATGAGCCATTTGTCGCTCTAATCGTCGGTGCTGGACTCTGTGGTGCCGGACTAGGCCTGGTCTTCTCTGCCAATGGTAGTACAGGTGGCACCGACATTATCGTAGCTATCATTAATAAGTACAGCACGCTCTCTCTAGGTCGTGCCATGATCTTTATGGATGCGATCATCGTCACGACGGGTGCAGTTGTCAGCCACTTCTTCGGACCTCAGTACAGTTGGGGTACAGCGCTAGGCAAGCTCGCCTTTTCCTTCATCGAGATCACGATCGTAGGGCAGATGCTGGACTACATTATGGATGCCAATAAGCAGTCTGTACAGCTACTCATCGTCAGTACCAAGTACGAGCAGCTCAGCGAGGCTGTGACACGTCGACTAGGGCATGGATGCACCATACTCCACGGCGAGGGAGGCTATAGTCACCAACCGATGCACGTGGTGCTGGTGACCATCCGCAAGAACCTGCGTGGAGGTCTATACCAAGTGATTAACTCGGTAGACCCCAATGCTTTTATCTCCGAATCTACGGTGCACGGTGTATATGGGCAGGGCTTTGACTCGCTCGAGCGAGTAACTGGACGAAAGAAGAAGTAATCCTCCTCCTCTACCCTTTTTTGAAACTAATTGATGGAATACAAACCAGACCTACTAAATAAAATAGACTGTCCTCGATGCAAAGGGCTAGGGTCACGCTGTTGCAAGCTCTCGACCTATGACTGGCTAGCTGATTTGCCCGACGGCGTACAGCAGCAGGAGATCGTCGAGGTACAGTTCAAGAACACCCGCAAGAACTACTACCGCAACGTGGATCACCTCGACCTCAAGCGAGGTGACTATGTAGTCGTCGAGGCTGATAGCGGAGGCTACGATGTCGGCATGGTGGCTCTCACAGGGACACTCGTCTCCACAAAGATACGAGCTAACCATGATGAGCAGTATGTGGATGGGGCGAAAGCGATCTATCGCAAGGCACGTCCTGCCGATATGGACCATTATCACGCGGCTAAGCTACGGGAACACCCGACGATGATCGAGTCGCGCGAGATCGCCACTTCGCTAGGACTAGATATGAAGATCGGCGATGTGGAGTATCAGGCTGACGGGACGCGCGCCATATTCTACTACATAGCAGATCAGCGAGTAGACTTTCGCAAGTTGATACGGCTTCTAGCGGACGCCTTCCACATACGTGTGGAGATGCGTCAGATAGGTGCTAGACAGGAGGCAGGGCGTATCGGGGGTATAGGTCCTTGTGGACGAGCTCTATGCTGCGCTACCTGGCTCTCACGCTTTAACTCCGTCAGTACGGCTGCGGCTCGCTTTCAGAACTTAGCCCAGAACTCGCTCAAGCTCACCGGACAGTGTGGCAAGCTCAAGTGCTGTACAAACTACGAGGTGGACGTCTATATGGAGGCAAAGAAAGCTTTCCCCTCGAGTCGTACTCCTCTAGAGACGGAGAGCGGCACCTATTACTTCAATAAGTGCGACCTCCTAGCAGGAGAGATCACTTACAGCCTAGCTCCTAAGAGCCTCGAAGAGCCTGAGACCATATCCGTGGAGCGGGCTAAAGAGATCATAGAGATGAACCAGCGTGGCGAGACGCCGGAGACACTCTCTGACCAGCAGGAGGCTCCGAAGAAGCCTAAGGACATACTCTTTGACAATGCGATCAACCGCTTTGACCAGCCGAAGAAGCGTAAGCGTCGCAAAAACAATCGAAAAAAGAACCTCAACAATAACAATGCTCCTAGGTCGAAAAGCAATGACACTACGAGTGGCGATGCTGAGGAGCTTGCTAACACTGTCGAAGAGTCTCAAGATAGGCCAGAGTCTCAAGAAGAGACAGCTACACAGCGTTCTCCTAAGCCGAGACGCAAGCCTCAGGCGGGTGGTCGTCGTCGCCGTCCACGCACGAAGCCTCAGGAGGAGTAGTCCACTACCGCAAGATCACTTGTAGCTATGAGCAGAGCCTGCAGAGGAAGTGTCGTAGGGGGACTAGTTTTGCTGGCCGTCCTGACGCTTGGCTCTTGCCGCTATGCAGCTTATCAGAAGCAAATGCAGACGGAAGAGATTCCCGAGGGTGTATGGACTGCAGCGCATCGTATCAGCTTCGACAGCTTCGTCGAGCAGCCTAGGACACCTCACACGCTCTACCTCTACGTGCGGTACAACAGCCGCTACGCATACACTACCCTACCGCTCACCGTGGAGCTTCGCTCCGCTCTAGGATGGCGTGCTACAACGACACTAGCACTACCTCTCACAGAGGGGCCTGGCATCTGGTCTGGAAAGGGCTATGCGCTGCGTCAGCAACTCTATAAGGTCAACACCCTACTAATGCCTCCACATCCAGGGCTCTACACCATCGAGCTGAGGCAAGCTACAGGACAAGCAGCCCTGGTGGGCATCGAGACGATCGGCATCGCTTGGGTCGCTGCGGACCGCTAGCTCCACATAAAGGCAAGTAAAGCAGTCCCGCAGGGAGCGCTACATCACTACCTAGATTCCACGAATCGAGTAACTCTATAAGACGAGTAGCTCGCTGTAAAAAACGCAAAGGACACTCGTGTCTTCTAACTTTTAAGCTCTAACTTCTTTTTCGTACCTTTGGAGTGGAGTTGTGAGAGCAACTGCCGTTTTTTCAGCTCAAGACACCACTTAATTAGTAATACAATCGATGCAACAGATAGAGGGTCCGATCGGGGTTTTTGACTCAGGGTACGGAGGATTGACGATCCTGCGTAAACTGCAGGAGCAACTGCCTCAGTACGACTTCGTTTATCTCGGCGACAATGCGCGCTCGCCTTACGGTTCGCGGTCGATGCGTGTCGTCTATCAGTTTACTAAAGAGGCGGTCGAGAGACTCTTTGACCTAGGCTGTCCGTTGGTAATCCTGGCCTGCAACACCGCCTCGGCGAAGGCGCTCCGACAGATACAGCAAGAGGATCTGCCTAAGCTCGACGGGGGCTCGATGCGTCGTCGTGTGCTGGGGATCATCCGCCCGACGGTCGAGTGCATCGACACGCTCACGGGTACCAAGCATGTGGGCATCCTCGCCACTGAGGGTACCGTCTCTAGTGAGAGCTATGTGGCTGAGATACACAAGCTCTACCCCGACGTGACGGTCGTGCAGGAGGCTTGCCCGCTGTGGGTGCCTATCGTGGAGACGGGTGAGAGCGATAGCCCGGGGACCGACTTCTTCGTGCGCAAGCATCTAGAGCGACTCTTGGCAAAGGATGAGAAGATTGATACGATCATCCTCGGCTGTACCCACTACCCGATACTAATGCCTAAGATACAGCGTCTGCTGACTCCATCGATCAAGGTGGTGGCCCAGGGCGAACTGGTCGCTAAGTCTCTCGAGGAGTACCTCGTACGTCACCCCGAGATGGCGGCTCAGCTCACGCGTGGAGGCACGACACGTTACTACACGACGGAGCAGACGGAGCGCTTCTCCCGTACGGCATCCATATTCTTTGACACACCCATATCGGTAGAGCATCTGTCTCTATCACAATACTAATGAATAACCAATAGCAAACGAATCACTATGAAGAGAATCTATCTTGTAGCACTACTCATGCTGACTACGCTACTCTGCGTCAGCTGCGGCTCTAGTAAGAACGGTAGCAAGATCAATCTGGCCTCACTCGACGGTAGCTCTTGGGAGCTTACGCACATGGATGGCATCAAGATCAATAAGGATGCGCTTCAGACAGCTACTATCAGCATCAGCGGAGCAAGTATCTCTGGTCAAGCTGCTTGCAATAGCTATGGTGGTGAGTGCTTTGTCTACTCTGACGGTCGCATCAAGGTCGGAGACATGATGGCTACTCGCATGGCATGCTCCAATATGATGTACGAGCGTATCTTCCTAGCAGCTCTACAGGAGGCTAAAGCCTTTCGTATGGATGGAGCGAACACGCTCAAGCTTTACTCTACACACGACGCTTCGGGGCAGCCTAGCCTAACCTTCAAGCGCAAGTAATCCCCCCCCTTACATAGCACCATAGCGTAGGCTCTCTCTCGGGGTCTACGCTATGGTCTTGCCTCGAATCTCTAATCTCTAACTTCTAATCTCTAATCCATGCGTACTCGCACTCTCTTTACCACCCTCATACTCCTCTGTTCACTCACGCTCGTTGCCCAGCAGCAGAGGGAGATAACACTTCCTGAGGTTACCTCGGGCGCATTTGCTGCTCGTGGTGCTGGCAACGGCTTTCGCTCACTACCCGATGGCAAGCACTACACGCTCATCAGCGATGACTACCAGCGTATCGTCAAGTATGAGTATGCTACGGGACGGGCCGTCGATACGCTCTTTGACATAGCGACTGCTCGTGAGTGCGATCTCAAGGCGATCTGGGACTACGACATTGCTCCCTCGGGACATCATATCCTGATCTACACCGACATCCAGCCGATCTACCGACGCTCCTACACGCTACGTGCTACCCATTATGATGTGCGTCGTAATCTGTGTGAGCCACTCACAGAGGGTGAGATCATGATCCCCACCTTCAGTCCTGATGGGCGGATGGTCGCTTTCGTCAGAGACAACAATATCTTTATCAAAAAGTTTGACTTCAACTCTGAGGTGCAGGTTACTACGGATGGTAAGCGCAATGAGGTGATCAACGGATCGACCGACTGGGTCTACGAAGAGGAGTTTAGCACGACTCGTCTGATGGAGTGGAGCCCCCAGAGCGACTTCCTCGCCTTCGTACGCAGTGATGAGAGTCAGGTGAAGGCTTACTCAATGCCGATCTACGGAGATGATCTCTATCCCACAGACTACGTCTACAAGTATCCGAAGGTGGGAGAGCAAAACTCTACCGTCTCACTACACCTCTACAACCTCGATCTCAAGCGCACCGATCGTGTAGAGCTTCCACTAGACGCTGATGGGTACATACCCCGCATCGTCTTCACCGGTTGGGGGAGTGATCTAGCTGCCATCACACTCAATCGTCTGCAGAACGATCTCAAGGTGTACCGCATCAATCCGAAGAGTCGCACGCCTCGTCTGACCCTTCGTGAGCAAGATCCGCGCTATATCAACAATGAGTTTATCAACTCCATGCGCTTCGTCCCCGATGGCATCGTCATGCTGAGCGAGCGCGATGGCTCTACACAGCTTTATAAGTATGGTACGAATGGAGCGCTCCAGCAGCGCCTGACGCAGGGCAACTGGGACATCATCAGCTTCTACGGCTGTGACAGCAATGGCAACGTCTACTACCAAGCTGCCGACGAGACGCCTACCCAGAGACGAGTCCTCAAGACGACACCACGGGGCAAGACAACTGTCTTAGCGGGAGAGGCTGGAATCAATCGCGCTAGCTTCACGCAAGACTATAGTTACTTCATCAATAGCTATAGCAATGCTAAGACGCCTACTATCACGACAATTCGTACTGCAAAGGATGGCAAGGTGATCCGTACGCTCGAAGATAACGCCCAGCTGGTAGCTAAGCTCAAGGGGTATGACTACAACGACAAAGAGTTCTTTACCATTGAGGTAGCTCCCGGACGCACGCTCCATGGTTGGATGATCCGTCCGCCGCACTTTGACGCGAGCAAGCGTTACCCCACGGTGATGCATCAGTACAGTGGGCCCGACTCGCAGGAGGTGCTGGATCAGTTTTACATTGGCTGGGAGTACGCCCTCGCGCAGGCTGGTTATGTTGTAGTCTGCGTGGACGGACGTGGTACTGGTGGACGAGGCACCGAGTGGCGCAAGTGCACCTATCGTGAGCTAGGTCTGCGCGAGAGTAGCGACCAGATAGCTGCAGCTGAGGCGCTGCCCAAGCAGTTTGCTTATATCGATGGAGATCGGATCGCTATCTTCGGCTGGAGCTACGGCGGGTACAATACGCTCATGTCGCTCTGCCGTGGCAAGGTATTTCGTGCTGGTGTAGCTGTGGCTCCTGTGACCGACTGGCGCTTTTACGATACAATTTACACAGAACGCTTTATGGCGACTCCACAGGTCAACAATAAGGGCTACGAAGCTTCCTCAGTCCTACCTATCGCCCACAACCTACATGGCGATCTGCTCGTCATTCACGGTACGGCAGATGACAATGTGCATCTGCAAAATACGATGCGCTTAGCCACTGAGCTAGTCAAGGCCAATATCCCCTTTGAGATGGCTACCTACACTGACAAAAATCACAGCATCTATGGGGGCAATAACAGGCAGCATCTCTATAGTCGCATCATCGAGTTCCTCGATCGTAAGCTGAAGTAACTTCTAGCGATAGAGCTGATGAAGCAACCCCACATACGTAAGCCTGAGTGGCTCAAGATCAAGCTCGGTAGCGATGTGACTTACGACGAGACGCGTGCGGTGCTGCAGAAGCATTGCCTGCACACCATCTGCACGAGCGGTCGCTGTCCTAATCAGGGCGAGTGCTGGTCACGAGGCACTGCCACCTTTATGATCGGAGGAGCGGTCTGTACGCGAGCTTGTAAGTTTTGCAATACAGCGACGGGTCGCCCGCTACCGCTAGACCCTGAGGAGCCTCGTCACGTCGCTGAGAGTGTCCGTGCGCTAGGACTCAAGCATGCGGTGGTCACCAGTGTGGATCGCGATGATCTGCCCGACAAGGGGAGTGCCCACTGGGTCGAGACGATACGACAGATACGTGAGCTGTGCCCTGGCGTCACGATCGAGGTGCTGATACCCGACTTCGACGGGCAGGCAGAGCTCATTGCGCCGATCCTACAGGAGCGCCCCGAGGTGGTGGCGCACAATATGGAGACGGTGCGACGGCTCACGCCCGTGGTACGTAGCCGAGCTACTTATGACTGTAGTCTCTCCGTCTTGGCACAGATCGCTGAGGCGGGACTGCCCGCTAAGACGGGGTTGATGCTCGGTCTCGGCGAGACGCAGGAGGAGATCCTCGAGACGATGGACGATCTGCGTCAGATAAATTGTAGCATCCTCACACTCGGTCAATACCTCCAGCCTACCCGTCGCCACTATCCCGTGCAGGAGTATGTGCATCCCGACCGCTTTGCCGAGCTGCGAGAGATAGCCTTGGACAAAGGCTTCCGTCACGTCGAGAGCGGTCCTCTGGTGCGCTCCTCCTATCACGCTGAGCGCCACCTGCTCTAGCGTCGTCGCTCTCAGAGGGCAACCAATTCTTCACGAAGCTGTTTCGATTCCACCGCTATTTGATAGGAGTCAATGGCGAAGGATTGGGCCGTCCCGAGGTATATCCAAAAAGTTTCCTCCCCTGGAAAAGTAGTTTTTCAAGGGAGGAAATTTCTTTTTCCAAGGCTGGAAAGAAACTTTCGCCTAGAGAAGTGTGCTTTGATCCTACAGCAACAGTTGACTGAACTAGTGCTCTCGGGTCACTTTGTCGGAGACGCTCTTGGCTAATGAGAAGAAGAACTCGAGACCTCCCGCAGGTCTGTTCTTTGCTGAGATCTCGCCTCCGTGGAAGCGTATAGCATTTCGTACGATGGAGAGTCCCAGTCCCGATCCGCCCATCTCACGACTGCGTCCCCCATCGATGCGGTAGAAGCGGTCGAAGATCTTAGCCAGGCTTTCGCTCTCGGGGATGCCAGGACCGTTGTCGGCAAAGGTAAAGTAGTAGTAGCGCTCGTCCTCCATCGTCTGCTCGATCTCTATGGTGGTGCCAGTGCCAGCGTAGCGGATACTATTCTCCGTCAGATTGGCAAAGACAGCATAGAGTAGCGAGTGATTGGCCTGTACGGTGGTCTGCTCGGGGATTCGATTGCAGATGGTCATCTGCGCCTCTTGTAGCTTGATCTCTAGAGCTGCTTTGACCTCCTCGACGACACTGTACGGGGTGAGCTCCTGCAGGGCGTAGAGGTCGCTCGCCTCCTCCAGCTTGGTGATCATAGAGACGTCGCTGATGAGCTGTGAGAGACGGATCATCTGATTGTACGTACGCTCGATGAAGTAGCGCTGCTTCTCCTCAGGGAGTGGCTGGTTGAGTATTGTCTCGAGGTAACCACGGGCGCAAGTGACCGGTGTGCGTAGCTCGTGGGCGATGCTATTGGTCATCTCGTGCTTGAGGCGACGATCGTTTTCCCTCTTAGTCACATTGGTCAGGACGATTTCAAAGCTATTGTCCGGGAAGAACTGAGCGCGCACCTCTATATGCGACCCATCCTTGTCGATGATGTATCGTGTGGAGCGCGGAGCGGCACCTGGGTGAGCCTCTTGGTCGGCTATAAGCGTCTTGACCTGGTAAAGCTCAGGGTAGTCGAGGATGCGCTCGTCGATGATAAAGGTAGGGGTGTCGACGAGGGTGTTGAGATTCTGTATGAAGTGGCTATTGGCATAGATAAACTTGCTCTCCGCACTAAAGAAAGAGATGCCAGCGTCGGAGCTAGCGAAGTGCTGTATGAGCTTCTCGCGCTCGATCTCGTAGCGGGTATTGCTCTCTTCGAGCATCTTAAAGATCTTCTTGAGCTGCTCTCCTAGCTCTCCGATCTCACTCTTGGGAAAAGTGACAGACTCGTACTCCTCACCAGCCTGCGCCTTCGCTACAAAGTCGTGAAGCTTACGCACCGAGCGAGAGAATTGGTCGGTAAAGAAGACCACCGCCAGCAGTGCTAGGCTGAAGATGCCGACGATGAGGAGGAGGAAGAAGTGATTGGAGCGAAAGTAATTGACATAGTCTATATGGTAGGGTATAGCTACACGGATATAGTAACCCTGATCTCGGTACTGCTTGGCAAAGTAGTAGAAGTCCTCTCTGAGCGTCTCGCTATACCGCTTGGAGGTGCCAGTGCCATTGAGATTGGCTTGTTGTAGCTCTACGCGTGAGAGGTGGTTCTCAGGGATTGGCCCCTGGGTGACGTTGTCAAAGTAGACGTCGCCCTTTAGGTTGATGATCGTAAAGCGTAGATTGTCCGGGAGATAAGATAAGAAGCGTCCTAGAGTGTTCGGATTAGGCCAGCTACCAAAAGATGAAAGCGAGTCGGTCTCATGCTCCTGAGGGTGCGCTACGTAGTCTGCTATGTAACGATTGACACAGTCAGAGGTCTGCTCGAGGTACGAAACGAGCGCTTTGGTCTTGATCTCCTTTTCGGAGGCGCGCTGTACGAAGTAGATAATCCCGCCAAAGAGGATAAAGAGCAGAGCTGCGGAGATAAAGACTCTGGTCTTATAGTTGTACTGACTCATAGTAGGACGATAACGATATGGTATGTTAGTAAATAGTAACTACTGCGCCTCCTCCTCGACGAGGCAATAGCCGAAGCCTGAGCGGTTGATGATCTTGATCC
>CABUDK010000011.1 GCA_902490315.1 uncultured Porphyromonas sp.
AGGGACGATAGATTACCCTCTGGTTGCTGTCCTTACCTTACTACAACAAAGGTAAGAACAACCCGTTCAACTGACTTAATCTCGGGTTGAATTCTTTTCACTCTGCAAACTTAAAGTAGGGACGCACGGTCTGTGCGTCCGTTGTATCAAGGGTTACGGCGTTAGGGCTTTAACGGGGACGGACGCACAGACCGTGCGTCCCTACAGGGCGACGTGGAGGACGACCGTGCGTCCCTACAGGAATCGTCTCCTCCCCTCTAACCTCTAATCTCTAACTTCTAACCTCTAATAAAAAAGGGGCGAACCGCCGTTCGCCCCTTTTTTATTCTATCTCCTTACCACTACCCGGTAGGTCTCACCCGCTACGTAGACTAGGTAAACCCCGTCCGCATAGGGTGTCAGGTCGATTCGTAGCGTGCCTCGACTATCCGCACGATCCGCATAGAGCCGCTCGCCCGTCATGCTGTGCAGCGTCACCTCGCTGGCAGGTGCTACACCCTCCACGATGACGTAGTCAGTCGCTGGATTCGGGTAGAGCTTCAGTTGCTGCGTAACGGTCGTCTCCACGCCCGTGTGATCCACAAAGGTCGCCTTGACCTCCGTCGCACCCTTGACCACAAAGCTCTGGGTAGCAAGGATGTCCTCCCCATTAGCCGTAAGAGCGGTCAGTTCGCACTGCGCATTCTTGCCCGTAGCTTTTACCGTCAGAGTCGTTCCGTAAGCTACCACATCGAGATCCACCGGCTCAACGATAGAGATCGTACCATGCTCGTTGCTGGTCAGCGTGACCGCAAAGGTCTTCTTCCTAAAGATCGCCTTGATCCTCGTATCCCCAGTTACCTCAACACTCTTAGTAGAGAGGATGTCAAGACCATTCGCCATCAGTGCTGCCAGTTCGTATCCTGTAGCAGGTGTCGCTGTGATCGTTAGCTTCGTACCGTACGGCACTGCCTTCAGGTTGTCAGCACCAGTCGCATTGAGCACACCCTCGCCCTCCTGGGTCAGTGTCACGGCAAACGTCTTCTGAGCGAAGGTTGCCTTGACGGTTAGATTCTCCGTAACCACCACCTTTCTTGTTGCGAGGATGTCTCGTCCGTTAGCCGTTAGAGCGATTAGTTCGTAGCCCTGCTTCGGCTGTGCCACGATCGTCAGCTCCGTACCGTACGGCACAGCGCTCAACTTATCGTAGCCTGTTGCCGTGAGAGAGCCCTCGCCCTCGTGGGTTAGTGTCACTGCAAGGGTCTTTTGAGCAAAGGTCGCCTTGACCTCCGTGTCACCCTTGACAACGAAGCGCTTGGTCGAGAGGATGTCCTGTCCGTTAGCCGTGAGTGCGGTCAGTTCGTAGCCCTCGGCGGGCGCCGCTTCGATCGTCAGCTCCGTACCATAAGGGATCCTCTTCGGGTCTACCCCCTCAACGATTGAGATCTCTCCATGCTCGTTGCTCGTTAGCGTCACAGCAAAGGTCTTCTTTCTAAAGACTGCTTTGATGTTAGTCTCTTCAGTCACCACGACGCTCTTGCTTTGGAGTATGTCAAAGCCGTTAGCAAGGAGTGCCGTCAACTCGTACCCCTCGGCTGGCGTCGCTATGATCGTTAGCTTCGTACCGGAGGGAACAGCCTTCAGGTCTTTTGCACCCGTAGCTTTGAGTACGCCCTTACCCTCTTGGGTTAGCGTCACCGCAAACGTCTTCTTAGTAAAGGTCGCCTCAATCGTAGTGTTCGCCTTTACGACTAGCTTCTTCGTGGCTAGGATGTCTCGTCCGTTGGCCGTGAGTGCGGTTAGTTCGTAGCCAGCAGCTGGTGTAGCAACAACAGTCAGCTCGGTACCGTAGGGAACAGCGTTGAGATCGTCTGCACCCGTGGCAGTGACACGTCCTTCGCCTGTCTGAGTGAAAGTGACAGCGTAGTTTCTCTCCTTTTGCGTGAAGGTTGCCTTAACCTCGGTATCACCCTTGACAACGAAGCGCTTGGTCGAGAGGATATCTCGTCCGTTGGCAGTGAGTGCGGTCAGTTCGTAACCCGTGGCGGGTGTTGCTTCGATTGTTAGCTCTGTGCCGTAGGGTACAGCGTCAAGGTCGTCTGCGCCAGTCGCGTTTAGATAGCCCTCGCCAATCTGGGTAAACATGACGGCAAAGCTCTTTACCTTTTTCGTGAAGGTCGCCTTGACCTCCGTGTTACCCTTGACAACGAAGCGCTTGATCGAGAGGATGTCTCGCCCGTTAGCGGTTAGAGCGGTCAGTTCGTAACCCGTGGCGGGTGTCGCCTCGATCGTTAGCTCTGCGCCGTAGGGTACAGCGTTGAGGTCGTCTGCACCAGTCGCAGTGACCGTACCTTCGCCAGTCTGAGTGAACGTGACGGTGTAGTTTCTCGCCTTTTGCGTGAAGGTCGCCTTAACCTCGGTATCACCCTTGACAACGAAGCGCTTAGTAGAGAGGATGTCTCGTCCGTTAGCAGTTAGAGCGGTCAGTTCGTAACCTGTGGCAGGTGTTGCTTCGATCGTTAGCTCTGTGCCGTAGGGTACAGCGTTGAGGTCGTCTGCGCCCGTAGCCGTGACCGTACCTTCGCCAGTCTGAGTGAACGTGACGGTGTAGTTTCTTGCCTTTTGCGTGAAGGTCGCCTTGACCTCCGTCGCACCCTTGACCACAAAGCTCTTCGTTGCGAGGATGTCCTCCCCATTAGCCGTAAGAGCGGTCAGTTCGTAACCCGTGGCGGGCGTCGCTTCGATCGTCAGCTCGGTACCGTAGGGGACAGCGCTGAGATCCTCTGCACCCGTGGCTGAGAGCGTACCCTCGCCCTCCTTGGTCAGCGTCACGGCAAAGGATTGCGTCGTAAAGACCGCCTCGATGGTGGTCTCCCTCTTGATCGTCACCTTCTTCGTCTCTATGATGTTGATACCACCAGCAACTAGAGCGGAGAGCTCACTCCCCTCGTCAGGCGTAGCCTCGATCGTTAGCTCAGTACCGTAGGGGACAGCGTTGAGATCGTCTGCACCTATAGCACGGATCGTCCCATTGCCACGCTTCGTTAGAGATACTTTGAAAGTCTTCTTGCTAAAGATGGCCTTGATGATCAGATCCTCGTTGACCACCACCTTCTTCGTGTCAAGAATGCTCTTACCATTGGCGGTTAGCTCTGTCAGTTCGTATGTGTCGGCAGGTGTCGCCGTGACTGTCAGCTCGGTGCCAGGCTTTATAGCATCTAGGTCGTCAGCTCCAGTCACGTAAAGCGTTCCCTCGCCATACCTCTCTAGAGAGACCCTGTAGGTTTTCTCTTTAAAGACAGCTTTGATGACGAGATCTTCGTTGACGACAATCTTCTTAGTACGAAGAATGCTATAACGATTAGCGGTCAACTCAGTCAACTCATACCCCTCGGCAGGTGTTGCCGTGACTGTTAGCTCAGTGCCAGGCGTCACAGCGTTTAGATCGTCAGCTCCAGTCACTTGGATCGTACCCTTGCCTAGCGTGACTGTAGTTACGCTATAAGCCTGTGCCTGCAGAGTAAAGGTTGCCCTAACCTCCGTATTCTCAGTAACCTTAAAGCGCTTCGTCTGGAGGATGTCCTGACCATTGGCGGTCAGTGTGGTTAACTTATAGCCATCAGCAACATTGGTCTCTGTGACCGTCAGCTCCGTATCATAAGGCACATTTTGCAGGTCATCAGCGCCTGTGATACTGATACTGCCACCGCTACTAGACGAGTAAGTCACAACAAAAGTCGGTTTGTCTAACCCTGCATAGTCACGCCACTTATCATTGCGCTTAAATAGCGTCCTCCAGTTCTTCGCCTTTGCGATAGCAACGTGTGCTGCAAGACAAACATTGTCTTCTACACCTCCATTCCAATACTCTGAAAAGACATAAAAGAGCCCCTCTTCTGCACCTTGGCGATCAGGCAGGCTGTTGACTAAATTTGCCATTTCAGCTCCCTTTATCTGATTCCTACAACAAACTAGCGTATTCAGGCTATTACACCCTGAGATGTTTAGCTCTCTCAACAAGTTGGAAGCGCAATAAAGCTTTGTCAAGGCGCTGTTCTTTGATACGTCCAAGCTGGTCAGTTGATTGTTGTTGCAGTTAAGATCTGTCAAGGCGGTGTTCTTTGATACGTCCAAGCTGGTCAGTTGATTGACATAGCAGTCAAGCTCTGTCAAGGCGATACAGCCCGATACATCCAAGCTGGTCAGGTCATTCATTTCGCAGCTCAACTTTATCAAGGCTCTGCAGCCCGAGAGATCTAAGCTGGTCAGTTGATTCCACCCACAGGCAAGCTCTGTCAAGGAGGTGCAGCTCGAGGCGTTCAAGCTGGTCAGATTATTATTAGCAGGGCTATAAAATTTAATTATACCGCAGTTTAGCTTCGTTACATCGCCTCGGATGGAGACCGTCTGGCTAGTGAGGGTGTAGTAAACACCCCCGTTCCCAATTTGTGGAGCCTCTTTGATACCCTCGATGGTGACGTTGCCGTTTGCCTCGATACTGAGCCAGATCGTTTCTCCGACGGCCTTGGAAGTAGTCATCGTGATGACGCCTTCGGCGAGGAGGGGGCTGCTCGCCAGCAGCGTGCCGAGGAGGACGAAGAGCCAGATACGTAGTTGTTTGCACATAGCGTAGCTAAGTAGATAGTGATTAGTAGTTAGTGATTAGTGGATAGTAGTTTCTCAATTTCGCAAATTCCACGAGTAACGATTTGTAGGGACGCTCGGTCTGAGCGTCCGTTGTAGAACGATCTTGACAATGTCCCCTTTGACGGGGACGGACGCTCAGACCGAGCGTCCCTACAGGGCGACGTCTTGCTTTGATACAACGGACGCTCAGACCGAGCGTCCCTACACGGCGACGTCTTGCTTTGATTCAACGGACGCACAGACCGTGCGTCCCTACACGGCGACGTAGGGGACAATCGTGCGTCCCCCACACAGGGTTACACGTCTCATGAGACTTGTCAGCACCTTCTATTCGAAGAAGATGGTGTAGTAGCGTACAGGGTTCTGCAGGATCCCCAATTCCTTCTTAGGTTCACCCGTGATGCCGTTTCTATCTAGCAAAGAGGAGAACTCCTTGCTAAGACAAACACTCAGCGGATGACCGGCGTGAAGCTCCTTGATCTTGTTGCCATTGGCATCTTCGCAGATAATGGGCCTGAGGATAGGCTGTCCACGGAAGACGCATCTCTTGTCAGTAACCTTTTCTGACCAATGGGAGACCTCGTAGATCTCCAAGACTACGTCATCGTACACGACGAATACGTAGGGGATGCCTCTGACGCGATCCATTCCAGCTTTCCAATCTCCAGCCGCCTGTTCGTAGAAGTTGTTGGAAGAGCTGTTGGTCGGACTATAAGTCTTGGGGGTCTTCACCGCCGCAACCTCTATTGCGGAGACGTTTTTGTGTCCTTGAGCCTTCAGCTTTGCGATGACTGAGTTTACGGTGTTTGGTCCTTCGAGCTCACTCGTTGGAATGATGTCGAGGATCGTTTGTCCTAGTTTGATCATAGCTTATTTGTTTTATGAGTTGGATAATTGATTCGTATTTGCAGGTAGGATCGTATGGAGGTACGACAAGGAGGCTTGTGCTGGGCGTAGCGTGGCACAAGCGCGTAAAACACGACAAACGGGGCGGACGCTGATGGCGCCAGCCTGCGGGTCGTGTGATATGGATGATTATTAGCTGCCCCTGTGTAGTCGCCTAAAAGGCGCCTCTGCGCGCGTTTTCGGGGGGGGGGGGGGTGTAAACATGCTGTCCGTCAGCGAGATACGACAGAAACGCGCCTCTGGGGCGTGCGTACGAGCGTGCGAAAGGGCGGGGCTCAGAGTGGCAGTCTCGCTACACAAGGGTGTGGTGAGGCGGTCGTGCTGAGACCTCGTGGTACTATAATAGGTCGTACCGCACCTGTGATCATAGGTGCCCAGGCACCTGTCAACGCTATACGCTGTCGTACTCATACGGACGCTACGTGGTTACGGTGCGGGTGGAGTCGCACCACCATCGTGTGGTGAACCACCCTGAGTCGTAACCTTTTGTGCAAAGTTATACCTTTATTTTGAGTTGTGCAAGGGAGGGGAGAAGGAGAGATTAGAGGTTAGAGATTAGATGTTAGAGGTTAGAGCGAGAGACGACCGCTGTCGGGACGCACGGGACGTGTAGCCCGCTGTAGGGACGCTCGGTCTGAGCGTCCGTCCCCGTTAAAGGTTACTGCGTCAAGTTGGTTCGACAACGGACGCACAGACCGTGCGTCCCTACACATCGCTACTCGTCTCCTCTAAACTCTGATTCTTCGGGAGGAATTTTCAAATAGCCCACTGACAAATAAAAATTTGCCACGGAGGTAAGGGGAAATACTTCCGAAGAATCAAACGATACTTCGGAAGAATCAAATGAAACTTCCGAACTATTTTTTCTTTCCTCCGTGGGGATTTGCGATTTCCTCCGTGGGGATTTTCCAAATTCCTCGGGAAGGATACTATGTTACGGTCTGCGGGATCACTCGGGGAGAGCATCGATCTGATACAACGGACACTAGCCGAGCGTCCCAATAGAGCGTCGTCTCGCTTTGACGCAACGGACGCACAGACCGTGCGTCCCTACACAGGGTTACTCGTACCGATCGTGCGTCCCAATAGAGCGTCGCCTCACTTTGACGCAACGGACGCACGACCGTGCGTCCCTACACAGGGTTACTCGTACCGATCGTGCGTCCCAATAGAGCGTCGCCTCACTTTGACGCAACGGACGCACGACCGTGCGTCCCTACACAGGGTTACTCGTACCGATCGTGCGTCCCAATAGAGCGTCGCCTCACTTTGACGCAACGGACGCACGACCGTGCGTCCCTACACAGGGTTACTCGTACCGATCGTGCGTCCGTGTGTTTCGCCAACTGTCTCGCTTTAGCGAGCTGCAAGGTTACTCGGGGAGCGCGTCGATCTGCGCTAGGATCGTCTCGCCGAGGAGTCTTTTGCGTCTGATGTGGTCGTGTACCTCTGCGACAAAGGCATTGTCCTCATAGCTGCCGCGTACCTGCTCGAAGTCGATGCGACGATTGTGATCCCCGTCGAGGTCTATACCGAAGCCTACCTGCGTGAGCATCTCAAACTCCTTGTGAGCATCCTTGAGCAGATACTTGTCTAGCTCGATGACCGTCTCTTGCCACTCTTTGATGATCTGTATAGCTCGCTCCACGGTCAGATCCTTGGCGGCGATGTCGTACCAACGCAAGAGCAGATCGTACGCCCAGTGCCACTCGATCTCGTAGTAACGACTATGTATCGAGCGGATGGCGACGTTGACCTCATCGAGCGTCTTGAGCTGCCCCTCTTTGATCTGCTTGATCAGGTTGCGTACGAGGCGACGTGGAGCGATCATACCGGCCAGGTCGAGCCAGTCCGAGAGCCCCTCATTACTGGTGGGCGGCAGGCAGGTGACTAGCTCACGCTTGCTCTTGGGTGCTTGGTCCTGAATGCGCTGGATGAGTGAGTTGCCGAGGAACTTGACGATACCCATCTCGTAGTAGCGACACCCCTTGACGAGAGAGCTGTGACGGATGTGCATATCGTGATAGATATAGGTCGCATTGGAGCTGCCGAGGTGCGTCTCCAGTGCTTTGAGCTTGTGCCACCCCTTGTACATTTTACCGACCGTATAGGGCGAGAGGAGGTTGTAGTTGATGCAGTCGAGCTTTTCGTCCGGGTGACGCTTATCTCGCTTAGGCCACTTCTTGGTATCACGGATGGTACCGACGCTACGCAGGTTGGTGCCTGGCACGAGGTAGGTCTGGTTGTCATTCTCTATAATATAGGAGAAGGGGAAGTCTGACGAGTCAATATGATCCACATGACGCCCCATGATCAGGCTAAAAGCACCGATGCGCGAAGGCCACAAGATATAGGAGTCGGAGGTGGTCTTGCTACCACGCTCTACAACGCCCTGGTGAATGGGTCCTAACTTGTATAGGTGGTTGCTCTGGTTAGAGCCACTGCCCGCATTGAGGAAGGAATAGTAACCAGCGATCAGAAGACTACTCTTGTGCATCGTGACGGTAAAGGGCCCTGCAAAGACGGCACAAGCCTCACCGTTTTCGCACTGACAATTGGCAAAGAAAAGCGAGTCGTGCGCACTGAATAGATGGGTCACCGAGCAACCCTGACCGATGAAGCTGCGTGAGACGTTGGAGCCATCAGAGACGACACAACCAGCAGAAAAGATGAAGTCCCGACAGATCACTCCGTAGCCGACTTGCGTGGGACTCAGTACCGTACTATTGACAGAACCATTCTCTAGTACAGCGGCTCCAATGATGGAGCTGTGAGGGCCTACCTTAACATTGGTCATAAGACCACAATGCTTGATCAGGGAACTCTCACCGATGGTACCACGATCCGAGCGCACAGAGGCTGTGTAGTCCTCGACGAGCTTAGAGAGCGCTGTCTGTAGCTCTTTGTCATGGCGATACATCGCCAGCATGTAGGCAGTCTGAGCGGTCAGAATATCGCAGATGGGCACCTCACGGCCACCCGTCTCGTTGAGCACCTCGACGAGGGTCCCATTGCCGAAGGAGGTCTCGCCCGTTACCTTGAGAGCTGCTATGTCGTGGATGACTACATCGTCACCGATGTCGTAATGCGAGATGCAGTCCCGCACGCCGTCGATGATGACTCGATCGCCGATGGTACAATTGATCAGCTTAGCGTGAGCTAGGCGGTAGGGATCGACGTAGCTAGGCTCCTCCTCGGAGGGGCGACCACCACGATTATCACCTATCTCGCACTTACCGATGAAGTGTACCTGCTGACAGCGACTAGCATCAAAGTATCTATGAACGCGAATCAAGGACCAGTCTTGCGCTTGGCACCCTTGCTCCGTAAGTTGTTTGATTTCTTTTGTATTAAGCTTTCGCATAGGTTATATATGTAGGGTTGTTGTTAGAAGTTTTTTGAGGGGGGAAAAATAGGATGACGATCTTACAGCCGATGAGTCTCTGAGATCATCTGGCGAAGCTGTCGTATCCAGTCGTCAGGGAGCTCCTCGACACGGATAGGCATACGATAGCTCCAGACATGATGGGGATTGCTAGGATCATTAATCTGCTCGCTATGAGGATCGACCGTGGCGCAGGGTTCAGGGCTCAGGGCTAGCCAATCTTGCAGCGGCAGTATGCAGAGTCGTGAGGGACTCTCTAAGTGCCGGCGTATGATGATCTCTGCCAGCTCAGGCGTGAGCGTGGTGTCGTAGGAGACGCCGTAGTCAGCGAGGAAGTAGTCGTAATAGCGACGTGACCGCGCAGCATCTTCCGCCCACCAGAGGCGTAGTGGCGCACAGTCGTGCGTCGAGGTCGTGGCGACACTATCCTCGGAGAAGTAGGGAGCCGCCTCAAACTCAATGCCGGCACTCTTAGGCATGCGCTCCACATACAGTTTGAGGATGCCCAGCTCCTCTAGGACGGGGTAGACACACTGAGGCACCATCCCCAGATCCTCAGCACAGAGATGGATGCTCGTGAGCTTCTGCATAAAGGATAGACGCTCCAGTCCACGCTCGCGCCATAGCTCCTCATTGGCACTATAATAGTACTTTTCGCAGACAGCCCGCATACGCTTCTGCTGGTCGGGCGACAGCGTCGCAAAGGGCGCAGCACTCGCCACGTCGTAGCGAGGCACGTAGCCCCCATCGAGACGTTCGATCCAAAGGACCTGCGTCGTTGCAGGATTTTTGGTCGGCGCTATCCACTCCGGTCGTAGCGTCTCGGCCAGCCCTAGCTTGGCGATCTCCCGCTTCAAGTAGCGTCGTGAGGGAAGAAAGTAGCCCAGCATCCCAGAGCGCCCGTCACGTGGTATGGACCAGATGCGGAAGAAACCCAGCACATGATCCACGCGCAGGTAGTCATAGAAGCGATCTAGATAGTCAAAGCGCTCACGCCATAGCGTTTTCCAATTCCTGCGACAGGTTACGATACCCCAGTTCTGCCCATCTGGAGAGAAGTAGTCGGGAGGAGCTCCGCAAGAGAGTCGCTTGTTAAATTGGGCCGGGTAAGCAAGCGTGTCTGCTGCATGCGGATCGACCCCTACGGGCAGATCGCCCATGAGCGCCAGCCCATGCTGACGAATCGTAGCTACGGCACGGCGCATCTGTCGCTGCGCTACCATATAGCAGTAAGCGTAGAAATTGCCCGTACGGACGACCAAAGGCTTATTTTCCTGCTCCAGCTCATCAACCCGCTTCATCGCATCCCAGAAGTCCCACTCCTCACGATTGAGGTCGGGCAATAGGTCTAGAGCCATTCGCATGCAGACCCAGTAGTGCCAGATGGGGGAACGACTAAAAGTAGCATACTTGAGCGTCAACCTAGCATAGCGGTTGATCATATCGGTGAAGTACCGCGAAGCGTCCACCTGCTCCGTAAAGGAAGCCCACAGCCAGCGTCGCTTGAGTTGCCACACCGCCGTATAGTCGAAGGTCTTTTGCGCACTGAGCCGCTCAGCCTCCGCACGCAGCTCCTGCTCCAGCTGCTGGTCCGCCAGCGGGGGCAGCTGATCCACCGCTATGTAGATCGGGTTGAGGACCGTAGAGGCTATCGGCCGATAGGGATAAGAGTCGCGACTATCGCCATAGAGGGTGGTGTCTTCCAGCGGGAGCAACTGTATGATGCGCATCCCCATCCGCTCAGCCACTGGCGCAAAGGCCTCCAGAGCGGCAAAGTCACCACAGCCCGCATCTCCGTGGCGACGCAGACTAAAGAGGGGAACGGCTATCCCAGCCTGACGGGGCATCTGACTCATATTATATATACAGTGTCACCTCTGCGGAGACTGTTGCAAAAGTCAATAGGCTCACAATCTTGCAAGCAAGATTGTCTAGACTTTGCAGAAAGGATGAAGCGCAAGGCGCTGAGGGTGAGGTCTGAAGGGAGCATACCTCCGTATGTGACCGAAGCCGAATCCCGAAAGCAACACAGCGATTTGCCTTTATGCAATAGTCTCCTGCGGTATATTCGGAGAAGCCATGCAGCTCTGATCGATAGAACTACACGGCTTCTGCAGCATCGCCTCTGGGGGCGACTGCTTGAGGAATTAATATGTGTTAGTGTCGCTTACTCCTTGACACGCCCTACGTAAGAGCCGTCACGCGTATCTACCGTGACCACATCGTCCTGATTGATAAAGAGCGGTACGCGGATCTCAGCACCCGTCTCGACGGTAGCAGGCTTGAGACTATTGGTCGCTGTATCGCCCTTGATACCAGGCTCCGTATGAGTGATGCGCAGATCTACGTGTGCCGGTAGCTCGCAGGTCAGCACCGTCTCGCTCTCAGCATGTACCATCGCCTCGACCATATCGCCCTCCTTGAGGAAGCGGACACCCTCGATCAGCTCGCCATTGATAGCGATCTGGTCAAATGTCTCGGGGTGCATAAAGTGGTAGCCCATATCATCATTGTAGAGATACTGATAGGGACGACGCTCGATGCGCACCTCCTCTACCTTGACACCACTATTCCACGTCTTGTCGATGATGCGACCCGTAGCAACATTGCGCAGCTTCGTGCGAACGAATGCAGGACCCTTGCCCGGCTTAACATGGAGAAACTCTACGATGAAGTAGTACTGCCCATCAATGTCTAGGCACATGCCATTGCGAAAGTCTGCTGTTGTAGCCATATACTATTTGTCTATTCTGTGAAGTTACTTAGTTACTTACCAGTGCAAAAGTAATAAAACATCAGCGACTACACAAATAAGCCACGCCTCCCGTTTTCGCAAAAACGAGGAGATGTGGCGGAGTTTTTGTATTTTTGGGGTATCATCATTCATCATAAACGGAATACAGCTATGAGTACACAGAACCGCATCATACCGCCTAGCGAGCTAATTGTCAATGACGATGGCTCTATCTTTCACCTCCATCTGAAGCCCGAACAGCTGGCTGACAAGATAGTCCTCTGTGGCGACCCAGCGCGTGTGGATATGATCGCCTCACACTTCGACTCGCAGGAGTGCTCAGTAAGCAATCGTGAGTTTCACTCCATCACGGGTACCTATCGTGGCAAGCGGATCACCGTGCAGAGTCACGGCATCGGCTGCGACAACATTGAGATCGTCATCAACGAGCTAGATGCGCTCGCCAATATCGACCTGGAGACTCGCCAGGTACGTCCTAACCACCGTAAGCTAACGATGGTACGTGTGGGTACCAGTGGCGGTCTGCAGCCTGAGACGCCAATAGGCACTTACGTCGCAGCACACAAGGCGATCGGCTTCGAGGGGTCGCTCTTTTTCTACGCCAATACGGAGGCGATACGCGACCTACCCTTTGAGGCTGCGCTCAAGGAGCAGCTACAGTGGCCAATCAAGGGACTCGATCCCTACGTAGTCAACTGTAGTGAGTCGCTCTACCAGCAGATCGTCGGCGACTACGGAGACATCGTGCGTGGCTGTACGATCGCTGCCAACGGATTTTACGCACCTCAGGGACGACAGCTGCGTCTACCTCTTGCTGACCCAACGCTGAATCAGAAGATCGAGGCCTTTGAGTACGAAGGACAGCGCATCACCAACTTTGAGATGGAGTCGGCTGCTCTCAGTGGTATCGGCAGCCTCCTCGGGCACGACACGCTAACCGTCTGCTACATCATCGCTGGACGTCAGAATCTGAATATGAACACCAACTACAAGCAAGGTATCGATGGGCTCATCGAGCTCGTTCTAGAGCGTATCTGACGAATAGAGCAGCGGATTGGTTCCTTTAACTAAAAGTTAATCTACCCTTTCTGCTTGTCGTATGACTATTTTTTCGTACCTTTAGAGTGTCGGGATGATTTCTCCTACCTTTGTCCTTATGTACATGGTAGTAGAGGTAAGAGAGTCCATCAAGACACTATGAGATGGTCCGAAGAGACTTACAGACTACACAAACTAGAACAAACTTATATTCACAATATAAACAACAGAACAGATATGAATAACACAGGACGTATAGCATTAGGCATCGCTCTCGGAGCAGCCATAGGAGCAGCTATCACTTACCTCTCTGACCGGGACAAGCGTGATCGTCTCTACGATGATCTCAGCACCACGGCAGATCGCACGCGTGACTCGCTGGTAGAGGGATACTATGAGGCAAAGGATCGATTCGAGACTTATCGCGACAAGCTACAAAAGCGTGGCGCAAAGTTTGCCGAAGAGGTCGAGGAGCAGTTCGACGAGACCGTGGACAAGGCTAAGGAGACAGCCAGCAAAGCTAAGGAGACTGTCGAGGAAGCTAAGAAGGCGGTCAAGTAAGTTCTCGGACTGAGACAATTTCCATTGAGGAATACACAATAGGACTTAGAGGGTAGCACGCTCATCCGCACAAAGAGACCGCAGGTCACTTACGACAGATGAGTACGCTACCCTTTTGGTCATTATCCTCTCACCTCTAGCTTCTAACCTCTAAGCTCTAACTTCCTATGCAAGACTTTAATATATCTCGCTTTATCTACCATACCAAGGAGTACCTCAAGGCATCCGCTCGCCGAGTAATCTACTCAAGCACTGATGCGGGCATGAAGGTCGCAGGAAATCTCCTTACGATACTTCTAGTACTGTCTCTATTGCCTTTCGTGATGATCCTCCTACTCTTCGCTGGAGTAGCTGGTATCAATGCTTGGCTAGAACTAGGTTGGGGGTGGAGCTTCCTCATAGGTGCTGGAGTCTTACTGCTATTAGTAATTATCACGCTGCTACTGCGCAAGGTCATCGTGCGTGCCATCAGTACCAGTATCTATCGCAAGGTATATGATTCCCTGAATAAGCTTGATGACAAGCTACGCCCACAGCCGATGGCATCTGACGAAAAGGACTCAAGCTACGTCGCTACTGAGAGCGAAGGAGCCCTCACACCTACCAACGAAGCATCCATCTCGCAAACCCGCTAACCTGACCATCTAACATGAAGAAAAGAGTATCATATCAAGACTTCCAAAGACGTCAGAAACTCGCCGAGGCTGATCTCGTAATCGCTGAGCGTGCCTGGCAGAGAGACTTAGGATATATCAAAGGGCTAGGCATCAAGAAGACACTTATCAATGAGGCAAAAGAGCAGATAGCTCCTCCAGGCTCTCTACTAGGTCGCCTACTCACGCCATCGACACGTAAGCAGCGACGTAAGGGGAACTCTCTACTCTCTAAGCTAACTGGAGGCTCTAAGCAATCCACCTATAGCTCTCTGACACAGAGCGATCAAGACGGAAAGAGCTCCCAAGGAGTGACACAGCGAATCATCAATACCGGGTTGTCTCTCGCTAAGCCAATCCTATGGACCGTAGGACTAGGCATGGCAAAGGGCTTTCTTCGCAGAAAGTTTAAGCCTCTTCGCTTCATCCTTCGCTAAGCGCTCTGAAAAACCTCTCCTCCTTCACAAATCTCACGAGTAACGATTTGTAAGGATGCACGGCTCGTGTCGAGTCGGAGAGTGTCCGTCCTCGTATCTATGAGGTCAAAAACTTAACAACAACGGACACACTCTTGCTAGGCACTCAGTCGTGCGTTCATACGGAGATTGCTACACGTTAGCATCTTAAGCCAGCTCATGACGAGCTTTTCGAAGTTGAAGACTAGAGGCTCCAATCGCTTATTTCACTACCTTTGCGGAGCGTAGGAAAGAGACATAGCACCCATTTAAGGTCATGCGATCGTCTCGCCTTAGTTTAAGTTTCTCTTAGCGTGGCACTTTTTCTGAAGCTTTATGCACCTCAAAAGTAGATATCTTCTTATCGTCTTACTGGCATTCATTTGTCGTTCGCTCGTAGCGCAGGAGCGAGCCGCTCTAGAGCAGCTTTATCAACCGATCCTCGAGCGGCCGCTAGGCGTAGCCCCCGCCGTCAGCGACAGTGTCTGGGAGCAACTCCTACAGAAAGCTCTAGACGCTCCCGAGACCTCCGTCACCTTGCAGACCAAGGCACAGGACTCTCTGGAGATGCGGATAGACAAAGCGCGTCTCCGCTGCACGATCTCCATATCAGGTCTCCTCACCTATGAGCTACTACTCGCTCCCTGGCGTACTCAGGGCGAGCAGCCTTTACTACAGATCACCACCCTCGAGCAGCCCTATCGAGTGAGTCAGCTCACCGCCTTCCTCCCCAAGCAAGAGAAGCAGTGGGTGCTAGACGCTACTATCCCATACACAGACTGGCTCATACACTCCAAGGAAAAAGAGCCCGTTCTCTCCCCTTCCGAGTCCCTTTTGTCTCAGCTAGCAGAGATGCCGCTCGTGTTAACCTTTGCCACAGAGCAAGGCAGACGAGCGGTCAGGATCTGTGCGACTCCCTCCCTGGAGGGCTGGACTACAAAGGAGGAGACCAAGCGCATCGAGTCACTCATCAGTACATCGCCCCTATCCTATCAATTGACACGGCGGGGCATCTTGAAAAGAATCAAGTAAGATCACCCCATGGCTAGACTAGACAACAAGCACATCAAGTATATCATCGCAGGAGCTGCCCTCGTGGTGCTCCTCGTCATCGTAGGTGCATGGATATATATAAGGAGTGAGCGGCAGCAGATGCAGAGCGTGCAGAGCGAGCTGGTCGACATGGAGAAGCAGCGCATGCAGCAAGAGCTGGACGAGCTGGCAGCACAGTATCAGCTACAGTACGAGAAGCTCGCTTCATCGTCAGGCGAGACGAGTCTTTCCTTTGACAATGATGAGCTACTCGCTCAGCTAGAGAGCGAGCAGGAGCGTGTCAAGCAGCTAAGCCAAGAGCTTGCCACCGTCAAGGCATCCAATGCGAAGCGCATCAGTGAGCTAACGGGCGAGATCAATACACTCCGTGCCCTACTCCGTAGTTACATCGTACAGATCGATTCGCTCCATGCAACCAACGAACGACTAGTTGCCGAGAATCAGCAGGTCAAGGAAGACTACTCCCGCATCAGCAGCGAGGCCTCACGACTCTCGCAGGAGAAAGCCGCACTATCCGACCAAGTCGCCATAGCAGCCCGTCTAGACATTTCTGGGCTCTCCGTCTCTCCGCTCAACAATCGAGGTAAGCGCACCTCACGCATTGACAAGGTGGAGACATTGGCGGTATCCTTTACGATCAAAAAGAATGTCACCGCTCCCGTCGGCAACAAAGCGATCTACGTACGTATTCTCAACCCCAATGATATGCCGATGAGTGGCTCTGGCGGAGCCTTTAGCTTCGAGGGACAGACCCTTCAGGCGACAGCCTCCAAGAGTATCGAGTACACAGGCGAGGATACTCCCGTCACCATCTACTATCAGATTACGCAGGCGCTCCTCTCAGGGAGCTACCGAGCAGACGTTTTTGCCGATGGGCATCGCATTGGCCATACCACCTTTACCTTATGATGAGAGATCTATTGACGCCCCTGCGAGGCTTGCTTATACTCGCACTCAGCTGCATACTCAGCAGCTCCCTCTATGCGCAAGACGACGCCCTCAAGCTGTCGCTACATGACTGCATTCGCTATCATCAGACGAGTCCAGTACCATCGGCACAAATAGAGGCACAGCGACAAGCAGCGCATGCTACACAGCTCAAGGCTCAGAGTAACTTCTTCCCCCAGATCTCCCTCTCGGGCGGATGGCTCTACACACCAGCCAAGCTTAAGCCTTTCTCCGTCGACCTCTCCTCCTGGCTTCCACCAATGCAGACACCAAACCTACCAGGAGTGCCCACTCTAGGCGAAGCTCAATCTTGGCTCGATGATAAGATGAGCCTCGAGCTAGGACACGTCTTCTACGGCTCCCTCTCGCTACGTCAGCCCATCTTCGCCGGTGGTCGCATCTATAACGGTGTACGCCTAGCACGGATCGGCGAGAGGGCAGCTGAGTACCAGTGGACTATACAGCAGCGCAGCGAGGAGGAGCAGATCGCCAAGACCTATTGGCAGGCAGTCCAGCTACAGGAGCAGCTCAAGGCGATCGCTCAGTTCAACGATATGCTAGACAAAACACTCGCAGACGTCTCAGCCATGAAGGAGCAAGGGGTCGTAGCGGATCGTGAGGTGGTCTCCGTACGGGTCAATCGCAACAACGCCAAGCTACAAGAAGGCAAGCTACGAGAGGGCTTGCAGGCACTGCTTATCCTACTCAAGCATCAGTGCCGTATCCCAGCCGACCAAGCCATAGAGCTTACGCCCGACTTCACCCTCGCCAGCCAGCAACCGATCGATCCATGCCAACCCAAGCTATACAGCACGATCAATCCTATGGAGCGTGTCGAGATCAAAGCTGCCAACCTAGCTGTCGAGGCAGAGCAGCGACGTGCCCAGATGGCTCTCGGCGAGATGCTCCCCGAGGTAGGCTTCACAGCACAGCTGCTCACCATGTCGCCCAACCCTATGGACGGCTTTAAGAAGCAGTTTGGCTCTACCTGGATGGTTGGCGTAGCCGTGCAGATCCCCATCACCGGCATTTACCAAGGCTGGCAGAGTCGCACTGCAGCGCTTGCCAATCAGCAAGTACGTCAGCTAGAGCTACAAGATGCTGAGCGTGCTATCCAGATGCAAAACGAGCAAGCCTCACGGCAGCTCACCGAGGCACTCGCACGCTATGCCGAGACGGAGCAGATCCGGACCGACGCTCAGCTCAACCTCGACCTATCGACCGAGGGACACAAGGAGGGCGTCGTCACACTCGAGACGCTCTCACTAGCACAGCGCAACTGGCTCGAGTCGGAGATGCAGTACATCGAGACCTTCGTCGCTGTGCGCCTAGCGCAGGTCGCCGTCAACGTCGCCACTGGCCAGCCCATCGATTTCTAAATTCTAAACTCTAGCCTCTAACCTCTAGTCTCCCACACTGCACAATGTAACAGGCGAAACAGCATTCTATTAAAACGACCGAGCGGTCACAGAGTTACCACAGCGTAGCTCCGTGACCGCTCTTCATTTTGCACTCTTTGCGATCCATCTCCCCTATGAAACTAGAGTTTCATACGGAAGAAACTGAATTGCCAAGAGGAGACTGTTGCAAAAGTCAACAGTCTCACAATCTTGCATGCAAGATTGTCCTGACTTTGCAGAAAGGATGAAGCGCAAGGCGCTGAGGGTGAGGTCTGAAGGGAACATACCTCCGTATGTGACCGAAGCCGAATCCCGAAAGCAACACAGCGATTCGCCTTTATGCAACAGTCTCAAGAGGCTGAGACAACTTTAGCAAGGAGAGGGCAGACCGGGAGCACTGAGCTACAGTCTCATCCCATACGAGATAAGATGATGGTCAGATTGTGGGCACACATATAGGTGGATAGGAGAAGCAGCGCGAGATCCATATATCGGTACGCCTGCCTGGGCAGCACACGGTAAAGCCACCCTAGAGCCATCGGCACTAGGAAGATCCAGTGTCCCCCGAAGATAACCGCTTCATCTAGTCCATAGCCACCGACTAGATGCACCGCTACATCTACCGCTAGGTAGAGCGGTATGGCCCAGGCCAAAGGGTATCGTCGTCCTACCCAGATCATCGAGAGGAGCAGTAGCACCACCCCCCACGAGAGCAGCTCCATAGCCCAGCAAGCATAGGGAGCAGGTCTCAGCACCGTCTCGCCGTGCAACTCACGCATATCTAGATCGCTGATGAGGAGCGGGTGCCCGAAGAAGTCTGGCACTAGATCTGCCGACCTCGTTTGAAAACGCAGCAGATCATTGACCTGAGCCGTGAGCATCGGTTCCTCAGCCTCTGGTCCAGCCCCTCTCTGCTGGTAAAACCACCCCACCGCCACAACGAGTGCCATCAGGATGAATGTCGGGAGCAGCACTTTGCGCGCCCGCTGCCAGAGCGACTCTTTGCTCAGAAGAAGCAGCGAGAGCGGCTTGGCAAAGTTTGTCAGCGTCACGCCTCCCAGCAAGAGGCTCCACAGCGAGACTTGCCAACCCGACAGGCGTTTCTCCTGCTTCAGCTGATCACTCAGACAGAGGAGAGATAAAACGAGTAAAGCCATCGATAGCGGATAGCTCTCTACTGTAAAGGAGAGCGTCATCACCGTAAAGGTTGAGAGGAGGAGTCCCGAGAGGAGCAGACTGCGTCCCGTATCGAGCTGTACGACACGCCTCAGGTAGCCGCAGCAGGCAGCTACGGCAATAGCCATGAGGAGTGCAGAGGCGAGGAGTATGCCGACGAGTGCGCCCCCTTCGCCTAGGAGCGGCACCAGTAGCACCCTATTAATAAGGTATAGCGGTGTGATCAGCGGATGGCTCACGTCCCACGCCCCGCCGCGCGTCGTAAAGCGGTAGTAGTTGTCATACCCGAGGTAAGCACCGATAGCGTCGCCATGTGGTGTCAGCAGCCCAGTGCTATAGATATAGAGAGCTAAGACAGAAAGCAGTGCCCACACGCCTAACGCGCAGAGCAGCTCCACACGCCACCGCCGTAGTAACTGCTTATTCAAAAGTTCCATAGTAATGCTTCGTACATAGAGCCAGGAAGTCTCGATCACTCGCGCTGTCGCCATAGCCATAGGTTGTGACCATTCGCCACTCAGGGAGAGCTAGATCCAGACGGCGCACCTTTTCGGCACCCTTACAGTTGGGCGTGACAAAGCGTCCCGTATAGACACCCTCCGACAGCTCCAACTCCGTCGCCAGTACGTGGTCAAAGCCACGACGCCTAGCCCACGACGAGACCGCCAGATCTGTCGAAGCGGTCAGCAAGACCGTCCGATGTCCGTCACGCTGATGCTGCTCCAGCCGACGTATAGCCTCGGGGCGGAGCATCTGGTCTATCTGATCTGCAAAAGCCGCTCCCCGCTGCACGCCCTCTTCATAGCTCCAGCCTCGCACCACCGTGCCAATGATACGCTCTTTGTAGCGGTCAGCCGCGCCACCACGCAACCGATAGGCAGCATACTGATAGAGGTAGTAAGGCAGATGCCACACGAACGAGCCGCACGACTGCATCTGCACCAACCACGGCAAGAGCGTGTCCCGCCGTGTGAGCGTACCATCTAGGTCAAAGATTGCTATCGTATCCATGCGCTTCCCCCTTTATACCACATAGCGCAATAGACCAAAGAGCACGCCCCACACCACGACGCAGATGCCGATGATCGCATCACGGTACACTATCTGCGTAGGACTACCGCTCCGCTCCTCCACCAGTGTGATCTGGAGGTAGCGCAGTAAGCCCACGAGGACTGGGAGTGCTGTCAGGTAAAGGTAGTCTCCGCCAGGCTCCTCATGCACTTCGGCCGAGAGCGTGTAGAGGAGATAGCAGATGAGTAGGACGCCCACGATCATCGTCAGCGTATGGTCTAGGAAGGGGCGATTGTACCCCTTGATCGCTTGTCGCATCGCTACCCCACTGCGCTCATAGAGGAGGTAGTCGTCACGCCGCTTGGCTAGGGCTAGAAAGAGCGATAGGAGTAGCGTCATCACCACGAGCCACTCCGAGACCACCACCCCAGCGACGATTCCTCCGAGTAGCACCCGCAGCACGAAGCCCACAGCGATAGAGACCACATCGACCACCGCTATCTGCTTGAGCCAGTAGCTGTAACAGACGTTGAGCAGCCAATAACCGCCCATAATCCCGAGCGTCTGACACCAGAGCACACGAGGCAGAAAAGCCAGTGGCAGAGCCACAGCAATGATTAGGAGGAGTGCGGCAATGGTCCAAGCAACTGGTATCGAGACCGCCCCAGAGGCGATCGGACGCAGACGTTTCTTCGGGTGCAGTCGATCGCGCGCTTGATCCACTATGTCGTTGACTATGTAAATCGAGGAGGAGAGCAGCGAAAAAGCTAAAAACACCACCACCAAGCCACCCCACAGCGACGAGTCTAGGAGCACCCCACCGAAGAAGGCGGGTGCTAGAACAAAGAGGTTCTTGATCCACTGATCGCAACGTAGCAGACGTGGTAAGGTAGCAACATTCATCTAGTAGTGACGGTTGATAGGATGAACTATGAGTCTGCACAAAGGTACAATATTTCGTCTATGCCTGAGTGCTGTCCTGTAGCACTCTCCTTGTCTCCAAATAGAGACTGTTGCATAAAGGCGAATCGCTGTGTTGCTTTCGGGATTCGGCTTCGGTCACATACGGAGGTATGTGGGCTTCAAACCTCACCCTCAGCGCCTTGCGCTTCATCCTTTCTGCAAAGTCTAGACAATCATGCAAGCAAGATTGTGAGACTGTTGACTTTTGCAACAGTCTCAAATAGTTTTCAGACGATAGCCACGTGAGAAATGTCCAATCCCCACATGGCTATTTTTTATTCTCCACGTAGCCGCGAATCATTTCTTCCGAAGTATCATTTGATTCCTCCGAAGTATCGTTTGATTCCTCCGAAGAATTTCTTCTTGCCCACGTGGATATTTTTTATTTTCCACGTGGGGATTTCGAAATATCCACGTAGGGACAGCTAGCTCTAATCTCTAACTTCTAATCTCCAACATCTAAAAAGGGGCGAACGGCTAGGCGGTTCGCCCCTTTTTTCTAGTGCCTTACCACTACTCGGTAAGTCTCGTCCGCTACGCAGACCAGGTAAACCCCGTCCGCATAGGGTGTCAGGTCGATCCGTAGCGTGCCTCGACTATCCGCACGCCCCGCATAGAGCCGCTCGCCTGTCATGCTGTGGAGCGTCACCTCGCTAGCCGGTACTACACCCTCCACAATGACGTAGTCAGTCGCTGGATTCGGGTAGAGCTGAGTCTGCTGCGTGACCGTTGTCTCCACGCCCGTGTGATCCACAAAGGTCGCCTTGACCTCCGTCGCACCCTTCACGACAAAGCTCTGGGTAGCGAGGATATCTTCCCCGTTAGCCGTAAGATCGGTCAGAACGCATTGCGCATTCTTGCCCGTAGCTTTTACCGTCAACTTCGTACCATAAGGTACCACCTTGAGGTCCACCGGCTCAGCGATCGTAATTTTTCCATGCTCATTGCTGGTCAGCGTGACCGCAAAGGTCTGCTGAGTAAAGATCGCCTTGATGATCAGATCCTCGTTGACGACCACTTTCTTCGTGTCAAGAATGTTTCTGTCATTGGCAGTCAACCCCGTCAACTCGTAACCCTCCGCTGGAGTAGCGATGACCGTCAGCTCCGTACCGTAGGGGACAGCGTTGAGGTTGTCCGCACCTGTGAAGGAGATCGCCCCACCACTAGTTGATGAAGAGGTAACTGTAAAGACAGGATTATCTGCTCCCGTGTAATCGTACCAAGTGCGACCATTATAATCTCGTGTAAACAGAGTCTTCCACCCCTTAACTTGGGCAGTAGCTACATGTGCAGCGAAACAAACGTTGCCCTCACCACTCCCCTCATAAAACACTTTAAAGAGTCCCACACCCTTACCTTGTAAATCTGGCAAGCTATTGACGAGGCTAGTCATCTCGGGTGCTTTAATTTGATTCTTATGACACGTCAGCAAGTTTATATTCGTACAGCCTGACAGATCTATCTTCCTCAGGAGGTTCTTGCTACAGTCCAGAGCTCTCAAATGGTCATGATTTGAGAGATCCAAGCTGGTCAGTTGATTATTGAAGCAGTAAAGCCAAGTCAAGTTGCTGCAGCCCGATACGTCCAAGCGGGTTAACTGATTATTGTAACACTCAAACGTTGCCAAGGCTGTACAGCCCGATGCGTTCAAGCTGGTCAACTGATTATTGTAACACAGAAGCGTTGTCAAGTCAGTGCAGCCTGAGACGTTCAAGCTGGTCAACTGATTTTCATAGCAGTAAAGACCAGACAAGGCAGTGCAGCTTGATACGTTCAAGCTAGTCAACTGATTTTCATAGCAGTGAAGACCAGTCAAGTCAGTGCAACCTGAGACGTCCAAGCTGGTCAACTGATTTTTGTAACACTGAAGCCTTCTCAAGGCAGTACAGCCTGAGACGTCCAAGCTGGTCAGTTGACTCCCTTCGCAGCTTAGATCTGTCAAGGCGGTACAGCCCAAAACGTTCAAGCTGGTCAGTTGAGTCCAAGAGCAGAAAAGCGATCTCAATGCGGTACAGGCAGAGGCATCCAAGCTGGTCAATTGATTCTTAGAGCAGTTAAGCGATGTCAAGGAGGTACAGTCTGAGACGTCCAAGCTGGTTAGTTGATTATCTCCGCAGTACAGCGATCTCAAGGCGGTGTTCTTTGACACGTCCAAGCTGGTCAGCTGATTGTAGAAGCAGTTAAGCCTTGTCAAGGCGGTGCAGCCAGAGACGTCCAAGCTGGTCAGTCGATTGTTACTGCAGTTCAGCGTTGTCAAGGCGGTGTTCTGCGACACGTCCAAGCTGGTCAGTTGATTGTTGTCGCAGACAAGCGTTGTCAAGGCGGTACAGCCCGAGACGTCCAAGCTGGTCAGTCGATTGTTACTGCATTGAAGCGATGTTAAAGAGGTACAGCCAACGGCTTTCAAGCTGGTCAGTTGATTCCAGGAGTACCGAAGCTTTTCCAAGGCGGTACAGCCCGAGACGTTCAAGCTGGTCAGTTGACTCCCTTCGCACCTTAGCTCTGTCAAGGCGGTACAGCCCGAGAGGTCCAAGCTGGTCAGTTGATTGTCGTAACACTCAAGCATTGTCAAGGCGGTACAGCCCGATACGTCCAAGTTGATCAGTTGATTGTAGTAGCAGGTAAGCGCTGTTACATCGCCTCGAATGGTAACCGTTTGGCTGGTGAGGGTGTAATAAGCTATACAACCATCTGGTTGCAGAAACGCCTTCACGCCCTCTATAGTCACTCCTCCATCAGCTTGAATAGCGAGAGCAATAGTCTTTCCGACAGCTTTTGTGGTGGTCATGGTAATCACACCATTACCTACTTGCAGATTATCATCTTCACCTTCATATGGAAGCAACTTTCCTCCATTAACTTTCTTGAAAGAGTTCCAGTTCTTAGCACGAGCAGTCGCTACATCAGCCTTAGAGCAGACATTTCCTTCTGGAGCTAAGTTGGACACAATGATGAAGTATCCAGATTCTCTCTCGTTACCACTATTGTAAGTAGGTAAACTAGCCACCAGCTGGGTCATAGCCTTCCCCTTAATCTGATTCACAGAGCAGTCCACAAAGTTCAGCTGGGGACAATCTGAGAGACCCAAGCTGGTCAGTTGATTGCTGGAGCAGGTAAGCGTTGTCAAGGCGGTGCAGCCAGAGACGTCCAAGCTGGTCAGTTGATTGTAGAAGCAGTACAGCTTTGTCAAGGCGGTACAGCTAGAGACGTCCAAGCTGGTCAGTCGATTGTTACTGCATTGAAGCGATGTTAAAGAGGTACAGCCAACGGCTTTCAAGCTGGTCAGTTGATTCCAGGAGCAGTCAAGCGTTGTCAAGGCGGTACAGCCAGAGACGTCCAAGCTGGTCAGTCGATTGTTACTGCATTGAAGCGATGTTAAAGAGGTACAGCCAACGGCTTTCAAGCTGGTCAGTTGATTCCAGGAGTACCGAAGCTTTTCCAAGGCGGTACAGCCCGAGACGTTCAAGCTGGTCAGTCGAATGTTGTAGCATTTAAGCTCTGTCAAGGCGGTACAGCCCGAGAGGTCCAAGCTGGTCAGGTAATTTCCACTGCAGTTCAGCATTGTCAAGGCGGTACAGCCCGAGATGTCTAAGCTGGTCAGTCTTTCTTGGTCGCAGTTAAGCATTGTTACATCGCCTCGGATGATGATTGTTTGACTGGTGAGGGTGTAGTCAACCCGGATGTCTCCAGTTCGTGGAACCTCTTTGATACCTTCGATGGTCACGTTGCCATTAGCTTCAATGCCCAGACTGATTTTCTCTCCGACAGCCTTGGAAGTAGTCATCGTGATGACACCTTCGGCGAGGAGGGAGCTGCTCGCCAGCAGCGTGCCGATGAGGACGAAGAGCCAGATGCGTAGTTGTTTGCTCATAGCGTAGTTAGAGATTAGAAGTTAGAGACGACCGCTGTAGGGACGCTCGGTCTGAACGTCCGTTTTATCAAAGGTTACAGCATCGTGGTTTTAACGGGGACGGACGCTCGACCGAGCGTCCCTACAAATCGTTACACGTCACGGCTATTCGGAAACGGACACACCCGACGGTTTACGTTCGACCGTGTGGCAGTCCACCCCTAAGTCGTAACCTTTTGTGCAAAGTTATACCTTTATTTCGAATTGAGCAAGAGGAGGGAGAGTAGAGGTTAGGAGGGGCAGGGGTTGTGAGGAGCGGCACTTTTGCAACGGAGTTGCACGCAGATAGCTCTACCTTTGCCTCCGTAACAGTACATCTATATCTTATGAAGAAGAAACTAATACGTATCATACTCACAGCCCTGCTACTCATCGGGGCCTATATCGTGGAGCGCACCTGCGCTCTCCCGATGTGGCAGCTCCTCTTGGTCTACCTCGTGCCATACCTTATTATAGGGTATGACGTGCTCGGCGAGGCGGTCGAGGGGGTGGCACATGGCGAACTCTTTGACGAGCACTTCCTCATGAGCATCGCTACCGTCGGAGCGCTCTGCATAGGCTTCTTGCCAGGAGCCGAGGCGCAGTTCCCCGAGGCGGTCTTTGTGATGCTCTTCTTCCAGCTGGGCGAACTCTTCGAGGGATATGCCGAGGGCAAGAGCCGTCGTGCCGTCTCCCACCTCCTCGAGATACGTCCCGACACGGCAAACGTGCTACGTGACGGAGTGGAGCAGACGGTCGCCCCAGAGGAGGTAGCCGTGGGCGAGACGATCATCATCAAGCCTGGCGAAAGGGTTCCGCTCGATGGCTTCATCGTGGAGGGCTCCTCAGCACTTAATACGGTCGCACTCACGGGCGAGAGCGTACCCCGCAGCGTCACCGTCGAGGACGAGGTGATGTCTGGCTGTGTCAACCTCTCGGGTCTGCTCACCGTCCGTGTTGCCAAGACAGCGGGCGACTCCACCGCCTCGAAGATCATCGAGATGGTCGAGCACGCCACCGATCATAAGTCACGAAGCGAGACTTTCATACGTCGCTTCGCCCGTGTCTACACCCCCGTTGTGGTGATCGTAGCACTGCTGCTCGCCTTCATACCGCCACTCCTGACGGGTAGCTTCGCCGACCACTTCGCCACCTGGCTTTACAGGGCGCTGACCTTCCTAGTCATCTCCTGCCCCTGCGCTCTGGTCATCTCCATCCCGCTCTCCTTCTTTGCGGGCATCGGAGGCGCTTCACGGGCTGGTATCTTGGTCAAGGGGGCCAACTATATGGATGCCTTGGCAAAGGCGCGTGCCGTCCTTTTTGACAAAACAGGCACCCTGACGAAAGGCACTTTTACCGCCAATGCGGTGCACCCAACCGACTGCGAGGCGAATCACCTGCTGCACATGGTGGCTCACGTGGAGCGTCACTCCACACACCCCATCGCAGCCTCGCTGCGTAACGCTTACCCCAACGAACAGGACGACTGCTCTATCGAGGAGGTCGAGGAGCTTGCCGGGCGAGGCGTCAAGGCACGTGTCAACGGCGCTGAAGTTCACGTGGGCAACGTAGCGCTCATGGAGTCCATCGGAGCTCAGTGGCAACCCTGCGACCATGCGGGTACGATCGTGCATGCCGCTATCGACGGCAACTATGCGGGACATATTGTCGTCTCGGACACCATCAAGGAGGAGTCTAAACAAACAATCGAAGAGCTGAGCCGCCTAGGCATCCACCAGCTAGTTATGCTCACGGGAGACCACGAGGATGCAGCTCATGAGGTGGCACAGCAGGTGGGCATCACCGAGTACTATGCGGATCTGCTCCCTGCGGACAAGCTGACACGTCTCGAGACGATCCTCGAGCAGCCAGCTCACGGCACCGTCCTCTTCGTAGGCGACGGTATCAACGATGCGCCTGTCCTAGCGCGTGCCGATGTGGGTATCGCTATGGGTGGACTAGGCTCTGACGCTGCCATAGAGGCGGCCGACGTGGTCATCATGGACGACAACCCGCTCAAGATCGCTACCGCCATACGCATCGCACGTCGCACGGTCAGCATTGCACTTCAAAACGCTTGGTTTGCCATAGGTATTAAGATATTGGTACTACTCCTTGCGTTGCTTGGTGTAGCCTCCATGTGGATGGCGGTCTTCGCCGACGTAGGCGTGACCGTCCTCGCCGTACTCAACGCGATGCGCGCCTTGCGACCTGTCAAGTAAGCCGAGTAGCCCGCTGTAGGGGCGCTCGGCTAGTATCTAGCGAGAGGGCGTCCGTTGTAGAACGAAAGTTACAGCATCGTGGATTTAACGGGGACGGACGCTCGGACCGAGCGTCCCTACAAAGGGCTACACGTATCATCGTTACACGTATCGCTTTGACACAACGGACGCACAGACCGTGCGTCCCTACAGGAGTTGTATCGTCTTGATACATCGGACGACAAACATCGCGCATAGCTTGCGACTTTTGTCTACCTTTGTGGCGATGAGATCACTTCACTACATCGTCCTACTGCTTTGCCTACTACTGCAGGGTAGCGCACTGGCTCTTCACGGTCAGACGACCGACACGACGGCAGTCGCGATGCCCCACCGTGTGGCGCTCACGGGTTACGTCTTAGATCGTGACCGTGAGCCGATTGAGTTTGCCTCGGTGCGTGTCGAGGGTAGGACCATCGGCACTTGGAGCGATCTGACGGGCGCTTACCGCCTGGAGCTAACCCCGACGACCGACAGCGTGGTGGTCACCTACAGCTCTATCGGTTATCAGACGGTGCGCCAAGTGTACCCGCAGGGTATCTCACGAGACATGCACTTTAACCCGATGCTGGGTGAGAGTGCTACCGCTTTGGCTACCGTGACAGTGCGGGGCGAGGCGCGTCCGCCCAGTATGGAGCGGATCACGACTCAGACGCTCGCCATGGAGGCTTCGCCGACACGTAGCATCGAGTCGATGGTGGCTACCTATGCGGGGGTCACACAGCACAACGAGCTGAGCACGCAGTACAATGTGCGTGGGGGTAGCTTCGATGAGAACCTCGTCTACGTTAACGGCATCGAGGTGTACCGTCCGCTATTGGTGCGCTCTGCCGAGCAAGAGGGTTTGAGCTTTGTCAATACCGATCTGGTGGAGCGGGTTTACTTTTCGGCGGGAGCCTTCGATGCGCACTATGGAGACCGGCTCTCCTCGGTTCTAGACATACAGTACAAGCGCCCTACGAAGCTGGAGGGCGCTGTCACCCTCGGGTTGATGAATAATAGTCTCTACGTGGGGGGCAAGCATGGGCGCTTTACCCATGTCACGGGTATCCGCACGCGCACCACGCAGCAGATGCTCTCGAAGATGGAGACCCGCGGCGAGTACAACCCTTTCTATGCGGATGCGCAGACCTATCTGACCTACACCTTTAATGATCGCTGGCGCATCGAGGGCATCGGCTACTACTCCTGGACACAGTACCGCTTTCGTCCGCAGCAGCGTGAGACGACTGTCGGCTCCCTGCAAAATGCGAAGCACTTTACCGTCTACTTCGATGGACAGGAGCGGGATCGCTTCTCCACCCTCTTTGGAGCCTTGACGCTACACTGGCGTCCCAGCAGTCGAGGAGCGCACAGGCTGGACCTAAGCCTCTACAACAGCCACGAGCGGGAGAGCTACGACATAACGGGCGCTTACTATCTGCAGAAGGAGGCTGACCCGACGACTGGAGGCGAGGAGCAGGAACTGCTCGCTACGGGTGTCAACCATGAGCATGCCCGCAACCTACTCCGCTACTCGGTCGCGGCACTCGCTTATAGTGGCAACCAGCGTCTCAACGAGACGCATCGCCTTATGTGGGGTGCGGAGCTGCGAGGCGAGCAGATAGCAGACTACATCTCTGAGTGGGTCAAGCTCGACTCGGCGGGCTACAACCTACCGCGCGACCCCGATCTGATCAAGATGCAGAGCAATCTCTACTCCAACGTCTCGCTACGCTCGGCCCGTGCCTCGCTCTACCTGCAAGATGAGATGCAGTGGCAGACACCCTCGGGGAGCTATCACCTGACGGCTGGCGTGCGGGGAAGCTTTTGGTCGTTCAATAAGAAAGCAGACTTCTCACCTCGTCTGGTCGCTTCGTGGCGACCGAAGGAGCTGTCCGACCTCTTGGTGAGAGCAGCTGGAGGACTTTACTACCAGAGCCCCTTTTACAAGGAGATACGCATCATCGAGGCAGACGCTATGGGCAATCAGTCGGTACTGCTCAACGATCAGGTTCGTTCGCAAGGATCGGCACAAGCCTTGGTCGGTGTGGACTACAACTTCCTCGTGGCGGATCGCAAGTTTCGCCTCACCGCCGAGGGCTACTACAAGCATCTCTTTCGCATCAATCCCTACTACGTGGACAATGTCAAGCAGCGCTACCTAGGCCAAAACCTCGGCACCGGCTACATCGTAGGGCTAGATGTCAAGCTCTTTGGGGAGTTTGTCCCAGACGTAGACTCGTGGTTTACCGCCTCGCTGATGCGTGGTCGGCAGACCATCGAGAGGTATGGCGAGATGCCACTACCACACGTGCCAGACTACAACCTGTCGCTCTTCTTTCAGGACTACTTCCCCGGCTACAAGCGTATCACGCTCAGCTTGCGAGGGGTGCTGACGGGAGGACTTCCTCAGTTGAACGCTGCCGAGGGCTTCGGTCGCCCGCTTTTCCGTGGCACGGCTTACAAGCGTGTCGACATCGGTATGCAGTACACGCTTTGGGATCGTGAGGAGTCCCAGCCAGGTAAGTGGCGCTGGCTACAAGCGCTCAGCAAGGTTTCTATCGGGGTGAATATCTTCAACCTCTTTGACATGACCAACATCGGCTCTTACTACTGGCTCTCGGACGCTTACCGCAACCAATACGCCGTGCCAAACTACCTGACGGGACGCCAATACGACGCCTCGCTCATCGTCCGCTTCTAACCTCTAATTCCGTATCTTTGGATTCGTGAAACGTAGGCATACGAAAGTCATATAGATGGATAGCAAACTAATACTATACACAAGTAACTCCAGTGATGTCAGCGTGCAGGTACACTATGAGGATGGCACCTTTTGGCTGACACAGAGACGTATGTCGGAGCTCTTTAATGTGAATGTCAGCACGATTAATGAGCATTTGAGGAGTATCTTCGACACGGGAGAGCTATCAGAAGAGGGAACTATTCGGAAATCCCGAATAGTTCAACAAGAAGGGTCTCGCTCAGTAAGCCGAGAGGTCTGTCTCTATCCTCTAGAAGCGATCATCGCAGTCGGCTATCGTGTCAATTCAGATCAGGCAACGCAATTTAGACGTTGGGCTACGAAGACGCTCAATGAGTTCATCACCAAGGGCTATATCCTAGACAAGAAGCGACTGAAGCAAGGCGAGAGCTTTGGGCGAGACTACTTTAAGGACTTGCTCGAGGATATCCGAGAGATAAGAGCTAGCGAACGTAGGTTTTATCAGAAGATTACCGACATCTATGCGCTTGCCATTGATTACGACAAAGAATCTCCTGAGACGAAGCGATTCTTTGCAACGGTGCAAAACAAGCTCCACTGGGCTATCTCTGAGCAAACGGCTGCTGAAATCATTTACAACGGGGCAGACGCTAAGCTTCCTCATATGGGGCTTACGACATGGCGCCACGCCCCAGACGGCAAAGTGATGAAGTCTGACGTTACAGTCGCAAAGAACTACCTCGATCAGAAGCATATGTCTGCTATCAATCGCCTAGTCTCTGCTTACCTAGACCTAGCCGAGGATCGTGCAGAGCAGCAGATCCCTATGACTATGAAGGACTGGAGTAAACTGCTCGACGGCTTTATAACCATAGCTGGTAGACCGCTACTAGATAATGCTGGACATATATCCGCCCTGGAGGCTAAGCTAAAGGCTGAGCAAGAGTACGAGACCTTTCGCCAACAGCAAGACCTAGACTATGTCTCAGACTTTGACAAAGAGGTGAGAAGATTAAAAGGAGACAAGCAATAACTTCGATTGCATCAAATCACTCCAATGCTCTGAGCTTCTATAGAAAGAATATATAGGAAGATAGCAGACTCTTAGTCTACTTCCCCTTCTAACCTCTATCAAACAACAGTAGCGGGTGAGTCAACCATCGTTGACCCACCCGCTACTACTTTTATATATGACCTCTATCGGAGGTTACTTGATCTCCTCAAAGTCTGCGTCAGCTACATCGCCAGAGTCGTTGCCCTTT
>CABUDK010000012.1 GCA_902490315.1 uncultured Porphyromonas sp.
CAGGTGCTACGCGCTCGCTACGGCAAGTAAGCCATCCGCACAGATCCCCAGAGACAGACACAGTCTCTTCCATATGCGCCACTCTTGAGTTCGCTCAGGGGTGGCGCTTTTTTGTTCTCGACTAATCCTTATTTTAAGGTGCTGGGAGGCAGAGGCTAGAGCTAACTCGTTGTGCATACAAATCCAAATTCCAATTCCTCGGAGGAAATAAAAAATTCTTCGGAGGAATCAAATGAAACTTCGGAAGAATCGAATGAAACTTCGGAAGAATTTGCCCGTTTCCTCCGAGGAATTTTTCAATTTCCTCGGAGGAAGTCAGATAAGTTGGGAAAATTGCCGAGAGAGTCTAAGACGATTCGTCATCTCCGAGTATTTCAAAATAGGAATTAGCCGTTTTCCCCTACAGGAAAGCAGCGCTAAAGGTTTGTAGGTATTGCTTTTCTTCTAAAAGATTCCGAACTTTGTCGCCAGTAATCACATATACGACTAAACATGAAGAAACTATTTCCTCTTTTTGCAGGGCTACTACTAGCTCTCCTCTGGAGCTGCGGCTCCCTACAGGCACAGACTACAACGAATGAACACGAAGACCACGCATCGTGGTTCGTGGGTGGTGTCGCTGGCTTCTGGATCGATAGCGATGCCGGGAAAACGTCGCTAGAGTTTCATCCGGAGCTTGGTTACTTTCTGAACGACAGCTGGGCTGTGGGGCTCATCGCAGGCTATGGACTGGAGTCGCACGAGGTCGCTGGCGAGAAGGTGCTACAGCACGAGGTGTCGCTCTCTCCCTTCGTCCGCTACTACTACCTGCATAGAGGTCCATTCAATCTCTATGTAGACGGCAATGTGGGGTACAGCTACGAGACCTCTAAGGGTGATAGCCACCAGGGCTTTGAAGTGGGCTTGCGTCCAGGCGCCTGTCTAGACCTTGCAGAGGGGTTGTGCCTCTGCATGCGCTTTGGATTCCTAGGCTATCGCAAGAGCTTCCACGGTGAGGAGACTAATCTGCCTTCGAATGGCTTCGGGCTATCCTTCACGCCTGAGCATCTGATGATTGGACTGGAACTGGAGTTTTAGCCCTCTAGCTCACCTATCATACGGTTGAGCTGATCAATATAATCTAGGAGTTCGTCACGCCCCATGCCAGTCGACGCACTGGTCACGAAGAGGGGCGGAAGCTCCTCCCAATCTTCCAGTAGACGAGATCGGTAAGCCTCTACAGCATCCCGCTGTACCTGCTTGCCGATCTTGTCTGCTTTGGTGAAGACGATACTGAAGGGGATGCCTTTTTCGCCCATCTCGTTGATAAACTCGAGGTCGATGCGCTGTGGCTCATGGCGTATGTCCACGAGGACGAAGAGATTGACTAAGGCCTCGCGCTTAGAGACATACTGGGTGATCAGCTTGCGAAACTGCTCCCGCTGCTCGAGGCTTCGGCGTGCGTAGCCGTAGCCAGGCAAGTCCACGAGATGCCACGACTGATTGATGAGGAAGTGGTTGATGAGCTGCGTCTTACCAGGCTTTTGCGAGGTCATCGCTAGTCCTTTGTGCCCGGTGAGCATGTTGATGAGCGAGGACTTGCCCACATTGGAGCGCCCGATGAAGGCGTACTCGGGAAGGGTGCTCTGGGGGCAGGATTTTACAGAAGGGCTGCTCTGTACGAAGGTGGCGGAGTGTATTAACATTGTTGTTTGGGTCTTGGAGGATGAATGGATAGGTGCTTTAGACTAATGTACTGGGCACCTGAAACTGCTCGTGCATCTGGTCGAAGCGGGCTAAGGATTCGACGCCATACTTAGCGAGCGAGGTGCGAACCTTCTCCAGGGGCTTCTGATGCTCTAGCTGGGTCTTGGAGTAAAACTTGTCGGCATAGCAGACGACCCGCTCCTCGATGCTCTGGGGCATATAGAGGCGGTCGGTCGGGAGATCTAGTCCCCGAGCACGGATGGTCTCGCTGTCTAGTCCTGTGCCGGTGTGCCGCTCGGCAACCTGCGCATGCCGCTCCAGACCTAGCTCACGTAGTAGCTCGCCGCCTAGGTAGCCGTGACGTAAGTAAGGCTCGGTGCCGTAGCAACCGATCGTGGGGGCGTCGGTGAGGTAGATGCCGATGTCGTGGAGCATAGCTCCCTCGTAGACAAATCGCTCGTCGCACGCTAGCTCGGGGTGCTGACGTACAACTTCAAGTGCCAGCTCGGCAACCTGCTGGCTGTGGGTTAGCAGGATGCGGTAGCTGAGCGTGTCGGTAGGGTAGTAACGCTCGATGATCTGTATGGGGTCAATCATTTGCTATTACGATGTAAGGGGTTGGCATAGCGGTCTGAGCGGAGTACTCGGTAGCGTAAGCGCACTGAGCCTGCGTAATACCACGCTGGTAGGTGCCTGGACGCACGACGCTCTGCTCGTAGCTGATCTCGTAGGAGCCACGGAGTAGGCTATTAATATGGTATATCTGCGCATAGTGGCGCGCCTCGACATAGTATCCTAGACCGCTCTGCCACTCGTAGTGACTGAGCTGCTCTAGTGGCTCACAGCATGCGGGACGCATGTCTCGTATGGTGACGAAGTCTAGGTCACGACGGGTGGTGATGCGAAGCTTTGTGATGAGTACAGTCCCGATGGTGAGCTCCTCGCCAGACTGGATGGGACGCTCTTGCAGTTGACCGTTGATCTCTTCGCGAACGTAAGTCTTGCTTTCGATCATCAGTTCACCTTGTCGCTCGGCAACTTCGCTAAGTGGCTTCTCGCCAACGCTTAGGATGCCACCCCAGAGGATAGCTTGCGGGTCGCTGTGTGTGATGACGATGCTGCCCGTGCGGTCTAGCTGGCTAGGCTTGTATTGTAGTCCGCAGTAGGAGTTGGTCTCGATGCGCTCGGTCGTACCATCGGCAAGTGGTATGGAGATGGTCACCTGGTCGTGCGTAGCCGTTTCCCCAGCGCCGTCCTCTAGGAGCGTGAGCAGGAGCTCTAGCTGCGTGAGGTTGGAGGCGCGCAGATTGGTGCGTAGGTACTCCATCGCCCAGCGACGCATCTGCTGTACTGTGTCGGGGTAGAGACCTAGCAGTTCGAAGAGCTCGATAGTCTCTCGCTGTAGCGACATAGAGCGGTCTCGCCAGAAGTAACCACCAACGAGGGTGTTGGCAAAGAAGGCTCCTTGCGCCGCTTCGTAGGATAGATGGTCGTGCAGTATCTCGGCGAGCTGTCGTGCTTGCGCCACGTTGCCCTGCTTGTAGAGCGTGTAGGCTGCTTGCGGCAGGGCGTAGAGGGGGAGCTGCTGCGCCTCTTTGACAAGGAGTGGCGTGAGGTAGTCGACGAGTGCCTTCGTGGTCGGCTCTTTTTGCAGATCCCTAGCGTCACGCCAGCGGTAGGAGAGGTAGAGCCACTCGGCACCCCACACGTGGAGGGTAGGCTGTCGCTTGCTCTTGGCTAGCTCTTTCTTCATCTCTTGCATCTGCTTGGTCGTGGTGCGGTCGTAAGCCTGCCATCCACGGGAAAGCATAGAGGTTATCTCATGGTTTGGCTCTAGCTCACTGACCGCTGCGAGGTAGTCGAGGATGAGCGGCGTGAGGTAAGAGGAGCTAGGCATGTCGGGGTACCACGACCAGTCTCCTGAACTAGTCTGTAGGTTGCGCAGCTGCGCTATGTCCTTAGTAGCGGTGCGCTTATTGGGTGCCTTGAAAAGTGTCCAGAGCTGTTCCTGCGCACCGTCTAGCCATCGCTCGGTAGCACGCCAAGGAGTCTCGTCTAGCGGTAGGAGTGTGGTCTCACGGTTGCTGGTCAACTTGTTGGCGCCCTCAGTCGCCTGAGATTGTGCCTGAACCCACTGAGCTATCTCTGGCTGGCGTAGCAGTTGCTGCGTGCGGGTCAAAGTGTAGATGCGGAGGACCGTATTGATAGCGTCTCGCTCCTCATTGTTAAAGAGGATCGGCAGTTGCTGCAAGGCGAAGTAACGTGGATTGCTCCAGAGCTGTAGGTGTAGCGAAGCTGACGGATCGCTTGCTTTGCCTAGCAACGCACTGAGCGGATAGGAGTAGCTCGCCTGCTTATCCCAAGCGAAGGGAATGCTCTCGACGGTGCGTACCGTCGCTGGCTGTACGGGGATGATGTACTCCTCGCCATCGCTGAGTGAGTCGCTGACGAAGTAGACCTGCACCCGCAGTGCCGAGAGATCAGGCAGAGCGGGTAGGGGGATGGCGTAGGGCGTCACGCCACTGGCGGGAACGGTGAGAGCCAGCTCCAGCGTGCCGCCGGCAAGCGGTGTCGCCGTGCTGTCTGCTGCCAAAGCATCGTAGAGCACTAGTCGCAGGTTGCCACTAAGCGGTTCCTCGGTGAGATTGCGAATCGACCCCGTCAGGTAAGCTTGGTCTCCCTGCATGAGGAAGCGTGGTTGCAACGTCTCAACCATCAGCTGGCGGTAGCTCTTGATGTCGGCCGTCGCAGCGCAGTCCGTCAGTCGGCTGTCGTAGCCAAAGAGCACTAGGCGATAGCTGGAGAGCGCTTCGGGCATCTTGCCCGTAAAGGTGACAACGCCCTCGTCGTCGGTGTAGAGATCCGCTAGGAAGAAGGCGGTCTGAGAGAAGTCCTTCCGCAGATTAGGTGCGACGCTTGTTACCACCACCTCGGCTAGTCTGTTTTCGCTCATATCTTCCACTAAGACTTCATCATTAGCTAGCCCCATCACTTCACCCTCTAGGACGGCACTCTTAGAAACACCCCTCACAAATAAAACGCCTGCTCTAGCACCATAAATCGCATCATAACCCATTGACGTGATCTTCTTTTGACCGAATCGGAAGCAAGGGTTAAGACTGACATTCTGAAGGTAGAGCGGTATGTATTGAGTCAGGCGATCGATGCTGTGCGAGCGCAGGCTCTCCAAGGCAGCGTCATACATCCACGCCATGACGGGGATGCGACAAGCAGGCTTGCCATCGCTGTAAGTGAGGCGAGCCTGCCACGTATGGATCTCGCCAGCGAGGAGCTTGTCGGGCACCTCGATCCACGAGAGCTGCAGGGTCGGCTGGTCAGCCGTATAGCGATACTCGAAGCTCTGAGAGCTGTAGCGTCCGTCGCGTACGCAGTACAGCTCTATGCGGATCTGCCCCTTGGGGTCGACACTCTTGGGGAGCATCGGTTGCCAGCGTCCCACCTGTTGGGCGGGAAGTGCGGGAAGCTGTCCGTAGATAGCGGGCTGACCTATAGTATTGATGACATAGTAGATCGACTGCTCGCTCTCGCTGCTGGCATAATATATAGTAGGCGTGCCACCTCGTGGATATTCCTCCGAGGGCGAAGCTGCCCAGAGCGTACTTTGTGTCGGGAGACGCTTGTCACGCTCTGCAAAGAGGACTATCTCCTCCTCTTCCTCTAGCGTCTCGCCCGTCTTATCGTGATAAATGTAAGTCAAGCGGTAAGAACCCGAAGGTAGTCGAAGCCACTCAGCGGGCAGGTGTTGCTTCTCGTTGGCAGGGACCTCCACCGACCAAGAGCTTGTCGTATCAGCGAGCGATGTGAGTCGTAGCTCTAGCGTTGTAGCTATGGGTGCATTATCCTCGTTGGTCACACGAATGGTAAAAGTCTCGGTCCCCTCCTTGAAGAAGGTCTCCGCCCCCTCGTACTCCATAGATACAGGTGTCGAGCCGATCCAAATAGATCGCTCTAGTTGCTGCGTCTCGCCACTAGGCGCCGTGATGGTTACCTCTATGCGGTAGGTGTGAACTGCCCAATGTTGCGGGTTCTGACGCATAGCTTCGGTGCGTAAGTCTGAGAGGGTAATTGGGAACTCAAAGCTCCCCTTCTGCTCATTGACCTGAAGCGTGCCAGAGGTGAGTAGCTGATCGGGAACACCCTCATCAAACCACCAGTTTCTATAGCTCCCCGTCACGCTGTAGGCTACAGATGCCTCTGCGAGCGGATAGCCACTGTAAGTCATTGCAGAGCCACGAACGCTAATCGTGTCTCCCAGCTTCATCGCCTCCTCGGGTAGCGTCAAGGAGCCCTCAAAGCTCGGACGCTTATACTCCGCTACGTGGATGGTCGTTTCAGAGCCGGCAAACTCCTCCAAATCGTTGGCGCAAGAGACCACGATGGTGTAGTAGCCCGTCATCGCCTCTTTGGGCAGCTGGAGGGTCGCATGGAGACGACCCCACTGATCTGTCTGGACTGTGATCGAGTCGATCGTGTCGCCCTGTGGCGAGTGTAGCTCGATGGTCAGGTCTAGCTTGGGCAGTACTGTTGCTTGCTTCGGGTCGTAGCCCTTTCGGTAAGCGACAGCGTAAAGCTGAATCTCATCACCCAGCTCGTAGATACTTCTATCGGTCTGTAGGAGTGCCGTGCTGACTGGCTTGGGTAGCTGAAACGAACCGCCCTCGCCACGGTAGCCATACCAATGGTCACATAAGGGTAAGAGCAACCGATGGTCTGCACTCTCCACGAGTAAAGCCACAGCACGATCTTGCTTCGCCAGCCGAGGTGTTGCAAAGATACCGAGCTTGTCGGGTGTTCGCTTGCCAATCTTGTCTAGTGTAGGCTTATAGTTCGAGTGCCACCCTGAGCGCTTGTCCCCATAGCTCCACAGCTGTATGGGCGCCGTCTGTGCCTGCCCTGTGAGGGCATTCAGCAGTTGAGTTGTTCCGTTGCCTAGATCCAGCGTCCATAGGTCGCTTATGGTGCAGTCGTGGATAGTTGTATTGGTCTTTTTTATATACTCTACTTGTTGTGCCTCTGTCGTGTGATGAGCGACCGCTTGCAGGCGATAGTGTCCCGTGGGTAGGGTGGGGAGCTCTATCGAGTCGCTCTGCAGTACCATCGCCTCTAGACCTTGCTTCCCCTGATATGTGTGACTCCAGACGAGCTTAGCTTGCTCGGGAATAGTTTGTCCTTCCGCCTTGATAGCGTCTTGTGGCGTAAGCGCAAAGAGCTTGAGCTCCAGTCGCTCCACATTGCTCATTTGAAGCTCTACAAACCCTATATGGTCAGCTAAAATAAAGTTAGGGAAGAAGATATTTAGATGTGGGGTAAAGAGTTGTCGGCGGATCCCCTTACAGAACTCAGGGTACTTGCCCTGCTTGTCTAGCCACTCTAGGTAAGGCGTGATGAAGTGGTAGGCACGCAAAGGATTGGTGCTATCCTCTTCAGAATAGTAGTAGTGGAAGAGTCGCTTGTATATTTCCATCGTCTCAAGGTGCATCTGCTGGCTCTGCTGGAGTAAGCCCTCTAGCCGCTTCGCTACGGTACTGGAAGCTGTGCCACGGGTTGTCTCCTCGAGCGTCACCGCTTGATAAAGGGCATAGAGCCTAGCCCCCTGGTCTGCTTGCTGGAGTTGATCTTCCGTTAGGAGCGCACCGAGCCGATCCGACCAAGTGGGTATGCGTCCGACTTGCTGCTCTAGCTGATGCAACAGAGAGATCGGAAGAACCTTCAGCAGGTGGCTTATGAGCGTATAGCTACCCTCTTTGGGAAGGCGATCAGCGTAGAGATCAGCGGATAGTTGCTTCGCCTCTTGCCGTGGTATCACCTTGTAGAGCTCAGCACTGGGAGCGAAAGCTATCTCCAGCAATGGATCAATAGTTTTCAGATAGTCCGCCTCACTCCAGTAGCGAGGCGTGAAGTTGTCTTGCTCTTGGGTCGTGAGGCTTAGTCCCTCTGACCTAAAGCTCCAATCAGAGCTCTTGACGATATACTCCCGTGCTATGTATAGAGCGAGGAAGCGCTGATCCCGCTCTGATAATTTATCCCGTCCTTGCCACGTGGTGTGGAGTAGGGGAAACTGCTCCAGCAGACGGTTGTAGTCCAGTCTGAAGAGAGCCGTCTTGTGCGCCTCCAGAGCCTCGATGGTGTAGTTGAGATTGCCCTCACGGAGAGCCTGAGTGGCAAGTCGCTCAGCGCAGGAGAGCGTCTGCGTCGGCAGGCGCTTCTTCTGTAGACCCTGTAGCTCCTTGTAGAGAGCTTGGCTAGAGGTAGCTGGTTGCTGTGCCATGGTCATAGTGACAGATAGTAAGGTGGCAAACAATATAGATAGTGTGGTGCGAAGTCTCATAATACAGTCCCGTTTGATACCCCGAAGATACTCGAAAAGATACAAACAAACAAGAGAAGACGACAGACCATCAGGCTTGACGCATCATAAGGAGCTGGCTCGTCTTATGCTCTCCGGAGGAAATTCCAAATTCCTCGCTGGATATTTTTGATTTCCTCCCGAAGAAATGGGCAAATTCTTCGGACTTATCATTTGATTCTTCCGAAGTTTCATTTGATTCTTCCGAAGTTTTATTGGACTCCTCGGTAGAGAATTTTCTTTTCCTCCGTGGATATTTCAGATTTCCTCGGGAGCTTTTGGGAGTGTATTGCAATCTGCCAAGAGAGAAGTGATGAAATGAATCTTCTTGAGCTGTTCCCCTCAAAAAAAAAGGCACCCCTCTGATGAGGAGTGCCCTTTCTTTGGTTGATTGCTCTGTGGTCCTTTATCGCTTGACGATGCGGTGGAGGGTCGTCGTGCCATCTGCTAGGGTCACCTGTAGGAGGTAGCTGCTGACTGCCCACGAGGAGGTGTCGATGGAGCGGTCTGTCAGTGCGCCTTCGGAGAGACGAGTGCCGTCGAGCGTGTAGAGCTGGTAGCTACCTGTCACTCCATTCGTCTGAATCGTCAGATGATCCGTGCAGATCGTCGGGTAGACACGGACGGCATCCAGTGCGGTAGGCAGAGCTTCGACAGCAGAGATCTGACCATTCTCGTAGAGTGGCTTGACGCTGTACTCCTTGCCCGTCGCATTGGTGACTGTGTAGCTGAGGTCCTGCGTACGCCCTATCTCGGTGCCATCGGCATAGATGATATACTCCTTGACTACGGGCCACTGCGCTGGGTGGAAGCCACGAGCTATCGTGCCTGTCACATCGACAGGTGCGCCAGGCTCTGCATCATCTATCATAAACTCGATGGCAAGGGCGCCACGATTTATAGGTAGTGACCCATCAATGTCTGCGGGCATCCAGTAGTGTGTATCGAAGGAGAGGACGTTGTGACGACTGCTCCACTCGGTCACAGGCGTTGGGTCGATCATAGCCACGTCACGCGTGAAGTCGGTGCGTGTCTGGAGCTTATAACCTACGATGAGCATCTCCTCGGGACGTATCACCTTTGGCGTAAAGCCCTGTACCCAGAGCCACTTCTTCTGCGTAAACTGATCTCCGACAGAATAGTTTATAGTTGTGGTGGCATCATCAGCAATTACTTCGTAGCAATCCTTTTCTGCACCAGCGGAGATTACATTTATGTTTTGACCATTGCGCACGAAGAGAGTGTAGGTGTGCATACGAGGTGTGCGTGCTGGGATAAAACGCATGGCTGCTAGGCGGGTTTTTCCTAGAGAGGCGAAGTCATGACCATCGTAGCGTACGCCTAGGTAAACCTCCTTGTACTCAGGATTTAAGCCGGGGTACTGTAGAGGAGCAATCCCCTTAGCTTCGCCTTCGCTAGAAAGTGTGAGCTGAGAGATCAGCTGACGATTGACTGGCTTATGCCAGGTGAGGGTCAGTTGGCTTCCCTCCTTCTTCTGCTCCAGCTGCGAAACACCCGCTAGATCAGAGGTGAGGAAAGAGATATGACGAGGAGCTGTGTAATGCCTTGTATCTTCCAGCCCGATGGTATACTGGTAGCGTAGCGTGTAGGTCACGACACCGCTCTCGTCACCCGCTTGACTATCTGTATAGTGTCCCGTGCTGATGGGCAGACGCTGGAGTTCTTTGCCGTTGCGCAAGATCTGTACCTCAGCTGTGATGCCTGCGGGCAAGGCGGTCGTCGGTTGCCACGATAGAGTGACCTGACCCTTCTGATAGACGCCTTGTAGCTTCGTCACAGGAGCGACTAGCGTGGCTCCAGGCTTATAAGCGCCGTGTAGCGTCATAGCTGTGCCATCTCCCTTAGGGTCTAGTATCTTGGCGAGCGGTTGTAGCTGCTGTGAGTTGTCTTGTGTGGATCGTGCCCAGTGTTCGCTCAGCTTGCCGTACATATTTAGAGCATTGATCCCCTTATCACACTCTGCAGCTCCTCCTGAGAGCGTGCCGATGAGGAGGCCCTTACTATTAAAGAGGCCTGAACCTGAGCTACCACCTTCAGTCACGCAGTGTCCATTCTCAGTCTTCGCATAGCGCACCGCAAAGTGTGCATCTTTCGCGCCAACATTGTCTTTCGTCATCCAAGTGCCATTTATGAGCGGCTCGGTAATCGTCGAGATTTTCATCACATCGCCACTCGGATGGTGTAGTCCCTTAGCCTTAGGCTCTAGGGTTCCCGAGCGATCCCAGCCGTTGTAGTAAACACCGTAGTAGTCAGGTATCGGGTTTAGCGTCTCTACGAGTAATGCATCGCTCCCGTGATCCATCGGTACAGCGGCTAGACGCTTAGCACCACTTATGGAGTAAGCCTGCTCGCCTACCCACTGATTGTTGGCACACTCGGGACGCTCAAAGTGGAAGTTAAAGACCCACTGACGAAAGTCCTCTTCAGTTGCATTGATGACCTTGCCCGTTAGAGGACTCTTGGCAAAGGTACAGTGGTAAGCGGTCATGATAAGCGGACGCCAATCCTCGTTGCTGTTGTTGACCAGCGTCCCACTACAAAAACCAATGTTACCATCGAGTACAACGATGATCTGGGCGATACCATTCTTGACATCCTGCATATCAGCTCCCTCAGAACAGTTAACGTTGACATTGCAGACGCCCGAGGCCCCCTCGCCAGAGATATTCTGAGGAGCCGCAACTGACTCAAAGAAGTAGCCGAGCTGCTTCAGACGTATATCCGCCAAAGCTCCCGCAGGCTCGTACTGTATAACCAGCGAATTGCCTGCAATGGGGTTGGTACCGAAGACTCCTCCATCAGGATTGCTCTCACTGGTAAAGGCGCCTAGTACTTGCTTTCTAGCGGGATCAAAGAGATAAAGCCGATCGCCTGGCTGCAGTGCTAGCTTGTCAAATGAGAGAGACAAGCCCTGTGCGTCAGGAGCTGTGAGCTCTAGGTGATAGACACTCCGCCCCTGGACTACCTCATGGGTCGCCTGACTGTAAAAGTCTCCCGAGAGCGGTAGCATACGCCCTACGATGAGAGGTGATCCGTCGTCCACCTGATGCCAATGTCCTGCTGCGCGCAAGTCCTGAGCGTTGAACGGAGGAACGACTTCGACCACACGATGTGACTGAGCGGTCATAGCAGGTGCACCGCCGAAGGAGAGCTGTGCCTGCACCAAGGTTATACAGCAAAGCAAGCAGAGCGTTGCTAAGAGTATTTTGCGAGTAAGTCTAATCATAGATATAGTATTTTGATGCTGTAAAGGTACCCTTTTTCAACAACATACGATCTTAAACAAAGAGCTGAGCCACGTAGTGGACGATCGGTATCAGTATGGAGGTGAAAACCCCCATGATACCAATAGCTAAGCCCCCGATAGCGCCCTCTAGGGCTCCCATCTGGATGGCTACCGAGGTGCCCACACCATGAGCAGCAGCGCCTAGAGCCAGTCCCTTAGCGATACGGTTCTCTATGTGGAGCCACTTAAAGAGTATGGGCCCTATCACACCCCCGATGATACCTGAGATGACGACCACCACAGCGGTCAAGGCGGGGATACCGCCCGACTGCTCAGAGAGTGCGATAGCGATAGGGGTCGTGACCGAGCGAGACTCCATCGAATAGGCGATCGTGTCTCCGGCACCTAGCGCATAAGCTAGCCCTACGGCACTGAGTATGCCGATCAGAGAGCCTACAAAGAGTGAGACCATGATCGAGACGACGCGACCACGGAGGTACTTAGACTGCTCGTAGAGGATGAAGCCTAGTGAGACGACTGAAGGACCTAGGAGGAAGTCGATCAGCTGGCTCCCCTCCTTATACTCCTCGTACGATGTATCCGAGAGGTACAGCATTAAGATGAGCAAGCTTATCGTAACGATCAGAGGGTGAAAGAGCCCGATCCGCACTTTGCGATATAGGAGCAAGCTGAGGAAGTAGATTCCTATGGTGAGCGGCAAGCAGTAGACAGGCTTGCTCAAGAGTAGTGTGACGAAGTCCATCATGCGTTGTCGTTAGGTATTTGCTCCTTATGATGCCGCTCGAAGCGATGCTGCATACGCCCTACGACCACCAAGACCAGTGCCGTGCTGACCACCATAGAGATTACGATGGCAGCCCAATACTGCTTGATCAGATCCACTTGGGTGATCAGCCCCACACCAGCTGGTACGAAGAAGAGACCCATATTGAGTGTGAGAAACTTAGCGACGCTGTCCACCTTGTCAGGCTTGATCAGCTTCGTTTCTAGGGCTAGAAAGAGCAGTATCAGCCCGATCACACTCCCTGGTAGAAAGTGCCCGATCATCATGCCGATCAGTTCACCGACGGCAAAGAAAAAAAGCACCCAAAAGCATTGTACGAGAGACTTCATCTCTATAAAATCATCATGAACTCAAAAGAATCGCCTGCAAAGGTAGCAAACTTCACTCTATTGAACCTGTAGCCCTGATTATGCCTCTGCTTTGTGAAGAATCTCACAGGAGCGCTCGTGAGAGATGTTGCAACATTTACCTTTATCGATCGTCTATCTAATAGATAGGCATAGGTATGTAGCCTCTTTGAGTTACCTTTGCTTTGTATCACTGCTAAGATAGCTATCACTTAACCAACCGATATTTTATATGAGACAAAACAGATTACCTCTATCACGACTACTTGCTATGCTACTAGCGCTCATGATGACGCTGGGCGCTGTGGCACAGACTAGCCCCTTCAAGTATGTAGATGCCAAGGCGCTACCCACGGCTGCGGATGGTGTGCAGATCATCTCCTTCAATGGAGACTTGCTGAATCTGATCCCTATGAAGAGCGTCACGAAGGTGATCAAGAAGAAGAGTAGCTCCTCTGTCATGGACGACGTCAAGCCACTACTTAAGAAGCTGAAGTCTCTCGATGTATACATAGCCTCAACGCCTGAGGCTATCGATAAGCTTCAAAGCGCATTCGCTCCGATGCTGACACCTGGACTGCATCGCTCCATCAAGTCACTGCTTGTGGTCAACCAACCAGAAGAAAATCTTAAGGTGCAGATCGTCTCGCGTGAGTCTGGCATCTGCTGCTGGCGTAAGTGCCGTGAGCTGCTCATCTCTGTCCAGGATGAAGACGGACTTAGCGTGATTGGTCTGACGGGTGCTTTTGTTCCGAAAGATATTCAGAAGCTCATCTCCTCTGCTTTTCCCTCGAACAAGTAAAAACTAGTGACATTCATATACGAAAAGAGCTCCGCAAGTCGATGAAGACTTACGGAGCTCTTATAGTATCTATATAGCTAACCTTCAGCTAGGAGCGCTTTACCTTGATGAGTTGCTGTGCATCACCAAGATAGGTGTCCCTGCGTGGAAGAGCATACGCCTTGCCATCGTCGGGTTGAAAAGCTTCGCGAGTACACGTCGCTTGTAAGTATTGACCACAATCAGCTCGACTTGATGCGCTGCAACAAACTCCTCTAAGGCCGCATAGAGCTCTCCCTCGCTTAGCTTGGTCCACTCAATATGCGCATTGGGGTACTGTTGCTTATTGTACTCCTGTATAGCTTGTAGCTGTACATCTCCCCACTTACCTTCAGAGCGTGACACGTTGAAGAGTCTATACTCTGGCGCTAGGGGCTGCATCAGTTGCATCATCTGATCAAAGAGTACGAGGTCTCTCTGGTCGAAGCTGGTTGCCACACCTACATGCTTGACCTGCATGAGGTCATCGATGGCAACCTTCTCGGGGACCACTAGGACGGGAGCTTGTGCGCGATCAATGATTTCGGCAGCTACGCTACCGACGATGTAGTCGCTATCCTCGGTCTTGCCTCGTGTCCCCATGATGATGATGGCGGGTAGGTTGCGCTTGGCATAGCGTAGTATCTCATCGGCAGGGATGCCGTCACGGATGGTGGTGCGGTAGGTAACCTCTGGGAGTGAGCCGTCAGCCATCCTTGCATCGATCTCCTTCGTCAGCTCTGTCATCTGCTGCTCAGCTTTTTTAGCCTCTTGGTAGGAGGCCTCCTGAATCTGTGGTAGGAGTGCTGTAAAGTCCCCATAAGGGAAGTTCATCTGGGGCACTGTGCCCGTATATACGTGCATGAGCAGCACATGTAGATCTCGGCGGGCCGCAAAGTGGAAGCCCAACTTGACAATCTTGTCCGTATAGATGCTGAAGTCTACGGGGATGAGGACATATCCCTTGTATGCAGCGACGTGAGCTGTGTCTGGAGATTCACTGGCGAGATCAGATTTCTCTTGCAGGTCATCGTATGCTTCGTTTAGATCCCACTTGAGATCCTCTATGTAGGCTAGCGCACGAGGTAGGTCACGCTCTGCGATACGTACACGTACACCCGTAGAGAAGACGGGCTGTACCGTATTTACATTGTGTAGTGTAGCTGGTATCCCTTGGCTTTGTAGAAGGCTCTGGAGGATCTGTGCCTTCTCGTAGGTGTGTATGGCTACAGTCACCAGCTTGGACTGGTCTTTGTCTTGTGGCATAGATATGGTGGTAATGGTTAATGTGAGCGTGTTGTCGCAAGGTGACGACAACCGTGTGATAGGGTTTAGAAGAGCAGTCAGTGACTGGTAGGCCACTGACTGCTGATAGCTTTTCTTAGAGGACAGGCTCCTCTCCTATGATGGTACGTGCCTGATTGAGGATAGTATTGTCATCGATGACTACGATACCACCTTCGGGACCTGCCTCGATGTGCACTCCAGCTCCACGGCCCTCTTCGTAATTAGCTCCTCCGAAGTAGTTTCTGACGGTGTCTACACGGAGACCTAGTTGCTCTGCGATTTTGTGCATAGAGCCGTCGGGTAGGCTGTCCTTGATGCGACGCAGTTCGTTGAATGAGATTGTTTCCTTTGCCATAACTGTATGTACTTAATGATTTGTATGAGTTTCCTTAATCCGCTACTAACTTACAACATTTTCGCTAAATGTGCAAGTACTTTGAGGAGAATCTCAATTTCGCAAATCATTACTCATCTCATCGGACTATCTGATTCGCGAAATCTAGAAGAAGAAAGCATCAATTTTCTGCATCGGAGAGAAACATGGAGATGGTACCTCCGCTGGCTATCTGGCTGTGTTTGACCCAGTAGACCGTATGTGGTCGCCCTCCGAGGGTAAGGTCAGAGATATACTTATTGACTTGGGAGGCTCCCTGCGCTTTGATCGTGAGATGGCGTCCGCCTCCCATATCAATATTGATCTCGTTGAAGGAAGGCGCGACGATCGAGTATCCGTTGATGCCTGGTGCCACTGGATATAAGCCCATCATGGCGAAGACAAGCGATGCGCTGAGAGAGCCGTAGTCATCAGGTCCAGGATAGCCGAAGGAGCCTACACCAAAAAAGTAGTCGATGGTATGGCGTACGAACTTCTGCGCATCATGTGGACGACCCATCAGGTTGTAGGTAAAGAGAAAAGCGAAGAGATCGGGATCTACATTGAGTGAGTGTAGCGAACTGCTGAAGAGGCTATCAATATTGACCTGCCCCTCTGGAAGTAGTATAGGCGTAGCATCACTGGGATGCTCTAAGATCGATGCTACTTGCTGTGCTGATAATCGACCTGGAGATGGGCGATAGGTATCGCTGAGCTCTGCGTACTCTCTCGCGAGGGCGGTGTAGCCGATACTGTTAGCTAGCTGTGAGAGACACCAGAGCTTGTAGCCCGTTCGTCGCTCAGGTTCGGCATCGATCGCGATGCGTAGCACCTCAAAGGCTTGCTTGATGTCTTGATCGAGGAGCCCCTTGGCGAGTGCATCGGTCAGTAGGAAGAGGAGAGGCGACTCCTCCGTGTAGACCACACTGCCTAGGTCGAGCGTCTCTAGGAGCTGTCCTCCTGAGTCGCGTATAGCACGTAGATACGACACGATGATCTCCTCCATCATGTCTGGCGCATGGAGCATCAGTAGGGGGTAGTTGGTTTCGTAGGTGTATCTCAGGTCATCTTGGCTGTACTGGGTGATCCCCTCATCGCTATGTACCGAATCGTCGATAGGCGAGTAGTACTGTCCATCTTCGGAGATGCTGACGGGCCATAGGTGCGAGCGGTATAGCGCAGTGTAAAACTTACGCATGTTTACCTCTGTACCGCCCGAGACCTCCACGCGGCGAAGTATTTTCTGCCACTCGTTGCGGGCCGACTTGACCAGTGGCGAGTATTCGAAGCTCTGGATCTGCGTGGTTAAGTTTCGCTTAGCTTGCTCGCAGCTGATGAGAGAGATAGCGTACTTAGCGACAATTCGCTTGTTTGGCTTCTGTAGGTGTAAGGTGAGGCACTCATAGGTTGTGTCGCTAGGGGATATGCTACTCGTCATCTGCGCTATATTCGTATTGAGCTGCAGGTAGAGGTAGATGCGTGTCGGTGTGGTGCCCCCGTAGGCGACCTCAGCGGCGATAGCGTCGTCGCCCACTTGCTCCCACGTAGTCGAGTCACGGCGGTCTATATATAAGGAGAGCTGACGTGTGTCCCTACCATTATAGTCCCGTGATGAGAGATCATAGAGACCACTCATAGAGGTGAGTGAAAAGTCCACATTGACCTGTAGCTCATCGAGGTAAAGGTGGTAGCTGTATGGGGTGATCTCCTGAAAGTCGAAGCTCAGTCTCCCCGAAGGGTCTTGACTAGGATGGGCACTCTCGGGGATTAGATAAAAGAGCGGGCGACCATCGATGTCAGGTGTGTAGAGTGGCAGCCCCTTGATGCGAGCCGACCGTAAGCTCTCCTTGAACGGGATGATGCGCAGTAGGCTATGAGGGAGCTGTACGATGGGAAATATCTCCTCGCTATGCTCGGCATCCCATGTGCCCTGATGCACATCGACATAGTCTACGAGTAGGGGGGCAGAGCTGAAGACGCTCTCTCCGACTTTGCTACAACCAGTGCTGAGAAGTAACGGGAGCAAGAGTAGCATCGTCAGGAGCGTGTACTTGCTAGTATGAAAGAGGAGGTAAGAGGGTCTCTGCTTCATCGGATTATGATTTCGTCTATAAGGTCGTACTGTAGCTGTGCGTTGATCTGCTCTATGAGCTGCTGCTGTGTGAGCCGTATCTCTTGTCTCAGGCTAGCTGAGGTGATGCGCATCTGCAGCGTGTGGTCTGAGATCGACAGCTCACGTATCTGTCGTCTGAGCGGGTAGAAGCGTGTGTGCAGGTATTGGAGTGCCTTGAGCTCGAGGAGACCTTGGTCTACCTCTGGACTCTCGGAGAGCCAGTCGGATATGATTTCCCCTAGAGGCTTAGGATCTTTGCGCTGCATGTGAGTTGTCTATCGTTAGCTAGGTGCAAATATAAGAAGAATGCTAGAGATTAGACTTTAGAGGTTAGAAATTAGAGAGCGAAGGCTAAGTGGTTGAGTTTACCGCTTAGCCTTCGCTCTCATTTGTGTGCCCAGAGCCGGGATCGAACCGGCACAGGTTTAACCCCATCGGTGTTTGAGACCGACGCGTCTACCAATTCCGCCATCTGGGCGATGCCTCTCGCTAGACGGTTGCAAAGGTACGAAAAAAGATTTTAGAACTACCTACCTCCGCCAATAGTTGAAGAAAGCATATAGTCTGCGCTGCTGAATGTACTCAGGGTCGTCTTGATGGGCGTAAGCCTCCTGCTCGAATGAGATAGAGCGGTAGGCACTCTCGGTATCACGACAGATAGCGAGACGTACCAACCACTCTACTATATATAGGAGATAAAAAGGGATCACCAGCAGCTCCACCATCTGACGGGTGTGGATACGCTCGTGACGTACGATGGTCTCTAGCCAGAGCGGATCTGACAGATACTCCTCGGGTAGATCCTTGCGAACGAAGATAACTCCGAAGAGGTTGATAGCCCAGAAGCCCTTGAAGGGGATCCATCTACTACGCACGATCTTCATACCGCTCCTCTGCTTGTGCTGTTACCTCCATCATCTCTCTGAGTGTACCCTCTGCCACTTTACCATTTTCCAGTCGTGGCAACACTGCTAAGCGTATGATCCTCCCAGGCATCTGGTAGCGAGGCAGCTTTGCTGAGAGCAGAAGCCGTAGATCCTCCTCAGAGGTAGAGTCGTGATCCGCCTTTAATACTACGAATGCTGCCAACCGTGTGCCAAACTCTAGATCTGGATAAGCTATCACAGCCACGTCCATCACCGCATCAAGAGCTGCTAGAGCTTCGCGGAGTACCTCTGGGTAAGCGTTTTCGCCACCCGAGAGAATCATCGAGTCATCTCGTCCTCGCAGGAAGAGTACCCCGCTTTCGTCCATCCATACTAGATCGCCCGTCTCCTGCCAGCTCCCCTTACGCTCATCCATAGCCCAGCCACTGCGGACGGCTAGCACGCCTACTCCTTGATTATCAGGTCTGACAATATTGCACCGCACACCACGTATAGGCTTGCCCAGTGCTAGAGGTGCGTTGTACAAGATCTCAGGCGTAGCCAATATAAAGAATCCGGCCTCACTCGTCCCATATAGATTGTAGAGTACAGCTCCCCAATGCTGCTCTACGGCTCTCACTAGTGGTGTGTCGAGTGGTGCCCCGCCCGAGAGTATACGTCGCAAAGATCGTATTTCGCTTGGTGACTCGTTGATCAGTCGTCGTAGCATGAGTGGTACTGCTATGAGTACTTCAATGGAGTGCTCCGAGAGTAGTCGTGTAGCGGACTGAGCGTCAAAGCGCTTGCGTAGGTAAACGCTACGTCCCATCACCAGAGCTACAATCAGCGAAGCTAAGCCAAAGCCGTGGTAGAGTGGTGGGGCGATGTAGACCGATCGGCACTCATCTAGTCGGATCTCTCTGAGCAAAGCAAAGAAAGGATGCAGGAAGGCGGTCACACTAGGCTTGCGTGCAGCTACCTTGTAGTGACCCGACGAGCCTCCTGTCAGAACGATGATACGTCCTCCACGACTTTTCGGGATGCGCCTTGGACCGAGACTTTCATCGCTCTTGTTCAAGTCATCTAGTAGCTTGACGTCTAGATCGCTAGGCATTCGGTCGGCATACTCCTCCTGCACGAGAGCCGTCTCTATCTGTCGCTCTTGACATAGTTGTCTCACTTGCTCCTTGCTTAGATCTGTACTCATATAATATATGTGTACCCCGAGACGCGAGAGAGCTAGAGAGGCGATCACCATCTCCGACGAGTTACGCCCTAGCAGTGCACAGCGCATGCCTTGTCGCCAGCCTTGCTCGTAGAGGACAGCAGCCCAAGCTCTAGCTTTGGCATAGAGTGCTGTGTAAGTGTAGTGATGCTGCTCATCAGCGACAGCCAGCACAGAGGGGTAGTAGTGTGCAGCAAAGCGCGTCACCGCCATCAAGTTGACGCCCTCACACCATAGCGCGTGGAGCAAGCGTGCGACACCGCTCGGTGAGAGCAGGTGCAGGCGATATAGTTTGTGCAGTAAGCTCCGACTCATAGATGACGCATAGCAATAGACTGAACAACTGGACGCAAGAGAGTCATAAACGGACGAGCTAATCGCACCCACCATGGGATAAAGCTAGCCCGTCTACTACAGAGTAAGCTAGCTATACGCTCGGCCGCCTCTTCGGGCGTGAGTGCTGGTGCAGAGCGGTACATCTCAGTTGGGGCAATCATCCTCGTGCGTACTAGGGGCAAGTAAAGGAGCGATACCACAACCCCTCTCTGTCGCAGCTCTGGACGAATGGCTCGTAGGTAGCTGTCTAGAGCACTCTTGGAGGCTTGATAAGCAGACCACCCTGGGGATGGAGGCATCAGTGTGCTAGCCGCATTAGAAGCGATGATCTGACCGCTACCATTGGGTAGAAGCGTAGCCAGCCCCATGATGAGCTGCACGGAGCTGGTGTAGTTCGTCGTGATCGTTCTCGTTACATCGTGATACCTATCTAGCGAATCGTAGAAAGCACGATGTATCGACTTCCCCGCATTGAGTATTAGCGTATCGAGGTGTGAGTAGTTTGCTCGTACCCATGTGATTAGATCTGCTACTTCTGCTTCAACTCTCAGATCCACGCTCCGCCACTGCACGGAGGCTGCTGTTGTCGCTAGATCATCTGCTAGAGCCTTCAGTCGCTCAGCTGTACGTGCTACAAGGATCAAGTGTGTACCAGCCTCAGCGAGACGATGTGCTAGAGCCTCACCGATACCGTACGAAGCGCCCGTGATGAGGATCGTCTTGCCCTGCACTGCCTTAGCGAGCGCGTCGGTAGGGAGATGTCGTGGTGGAAATAAAAAGTTATGTAGTAGTGTGGAGGTCGACATGGGTATCGTGAGAAGTCACATTCGTTGATGAGAGGGGGACAGCTTCGTGACTGTTTCACTGCACGAAGGTAATGCTTTTCGCTCAACTCATCGATCTTTTGTCCCCTCCTCACAGGGTCGCTAAAAGTTTCCTCCTGATGAAACTGGAGTTTCTCCCGTATGAAACTGCTTTGCCAGTCCGAGGTCCATTCGAAGAGTAGGGATGTTTGTCGGTCGCAAGGAGCTAGGGTTACCCTCTCCGATACCTTTTTTTGTACCTTTGTGGCGGATCTACGGTGGTCACAAGGGTGGATGCCTTGATTTCGCCTCCGTAGACTACAGATTGGGAAGGGTAGTGCCCTCCTCGTGAACTATTTGCTCCTACTATATTCATCTATTCCATAGAGTGATATGATCAATCGGTCTATCGTACGCATCCGCGTCTTTCAGCAACTTTACCAGTCTATCTCTAGCAGTCGTCTAGATGTGGCACTTGCGGACCAGTCGCTTACGACCTCCCTACGTCACACTTACTACCTCTACTACTATTTACTAGATCTGATACGTGCGCTTGCAGCCTATCAGAGGGAGCTACTAGAGATACGTGAACGACGCTTCCTCAAGTCGTCGGACGAGGTGACTCCTCGTAGGCTCTCAGATATGACCCTCGTCAAGGAGATCGCTCGCTGTACGGAGATACAGAATGCGCTAGACGAGCTGCAGAAGCGCTGGGAGCAGGATGAGCAGTTGCTCCGTACACTCTACAATATGGTCGAGGAAGACCCCTCGTATAGTGCTCTACCTGAGGATGTGTCTACGCTCTCTATGCAGGAGCAGTGCAACTATTGGGGTAATCTACTCAAGCAACTCTTTCGCACGGCAGAGCTCAATGAGCATCTTGCGGCAAACTCTTTCTACTGGGCCGATGCGACCGCTATCTGCGAGCGTCTAGAGGTCGAGGAGATGCCCCCCGTGGAGCAGGTGGAGGCGACGGTAGAGCGTCTCAAGGGTTCGGAGGATTATCGTATCATTCCCTTTACCAATCAGCCTGTGGTGACGATACAGGACTTTGCTCTGAAGACGTTGCGCCGCGGCGCTAAAGATGGCTTAGAGCTACCTGGCGACTTGCTCCCCATGTTTCACAGTGATCGGGATCGTCTCTATGCACATCAGCTACTCTCAGAGACGCTCCTACATCGTGAGGAGTATGATGCGATGCTGACGCCACGACTAGATAACTGGGAGCAGGATCGTGTGGCTCTGGTCGATATGATCTTGATGGAGATGGCTGTGTCGGAGGCTCTCAACTGCCCTGATATAGCGCTCGTCGTGACGATCAATGAGTATATCGAACTGGCGAAGGTGTACGACAACTCTAAGAGTGCATCCTTTATCAATGCCGTGCTAGACAGACTCTTTACGGATTTGAAGAGCGAGGGCAAGCTTCTCAAGTAAAGCTTACGCCTATCTAATCCTACGATCATGAAAGTAAGAGGTATGCATCTGCGGCCGAAGATCATGTACATCTTCATGGTGAGGTCTTTCTTGCCTCTCCTACTGATGACTCTACTGATCTGCTGGTTTGTTGTCTTGATGCAGTTCCTCTGGCAGCATGTCGACGATTTGGTCGGTAAGGGTATGGATGTGGGGGTGCTGCTAGAGGTGATCTTCTACGCAGGACTCTACGTACTGCCTACGGCTGTGCCACTGGGCGTCTTGCTAGCGTCGCTGATGACCTTCGGCAATCTAGGTGAGCGACTGGAGCTGCTGGCGATGAAATCGGCAGGAGTGCCTCTGAGCAAGATTATGAAGCCGCTGGTAATCCTCGTGACCTGCATCGCTTTTGGACTTTTCGTCTATCTAGACAGAGGCGTGCAGAAGGCTAGTGTGCGGGTCTATCAGATACTCTTCTCTGCACGCTATGCGCGTCCTGAGTTGGAGATACCGAAGGGGATCTTTTTCAATGGTATCGAAGGCTATAGTATCTACGTAGGGGACAAGGATGCTACCACGAGTACCCTACGAAATGTGATGATCTACGACCTCTCCGAGCAGCGCGCGCCGCGTATCATCCTGGCCGATACGGGACGCTTGCTGATGGACGATAGCAAGCTCTATCTTATCATGTCGCTTCGGAGTGGTGAGAGCTTTGAGCAGCTCAGTAGTCAGACGACCTTGATCCCAGGCAGTCAAGCTTCGGATGAGCGACCCGCCTCCTACATCAAGGAGCACTTTACGGAGAAGGTTATTTTCATCCCCTTTGATGCCAACTTTGAGATGATGGGGGATGACTACCTCAAGTCTCAGTTCGTCGGTAAGAACCTTCGAGAGCTTATTGTCTACAGTGATAGTACCCGCATGGCGACAGATAGCGTGGGTCGTCAGGTGGGAAGCAACGTGCTCTTTGAGATACATACCAAGCTACCTCCTCCTGAGCCTGTTCAGGTCGGTTCGACAATGCCAGGTGCTAATCTACAGGCTGCTACTTGGTTAAAGCAGGATCAGCTCTCACATCGTCCCTTTGCGACAGTCTCGGCTCGTCGGTTAAGCCATGATGAGCTGCTAGGGTCTGAGACTAGTCATGCTTCGCCGCCACCCTATACGATAGACACGCTGATGGATAGAGCCACTGATCAAGATAAGTTGCTAGGCTACAAGCAGGCCATAGAGTGGCTCGAGAGCCTCTCCTCGTCTGTGCAGATCGCTGATACTTACTATGACGATGCAGCTTCGGATTACCGTGTGAATGCACAGGAGATGCATCGTAAGTTCACCTTTCCAGTGGCTTGTCTGCTCTTCTTCTTCGTTGGTGCTCCGCTGGGAGCTATCGTACGTAAGGGAGGCGTGGGTACTCCGATGGTTTTGGCAGTGCTTATCTTCATTATCTACTACGTCATCGACACCTTTGGCCTGAAGATGATCAATAGTGGACAGATTCCCGTCTGGGCGGGCATGTGGCTATCCAGTGCCGTGATCCTACCGCTTGGAGCCTTCCTCACTTACAAGGCTTCGCGAGACTCAGCTACGCTCAATGCCGATGCCTACGTGGTCTTCTTCCGTCGCATCTTCCACCCGAACTACTCAAGACAACTGGAGTACAAGAAGATTATCATGCAGCCTACGACTTCTGAGGAGGTGCTGCGTGAGGTTAGTGAGCTACAACGGCAGATGGACGCACTGCTCGGTATGACTTATGCTCAGAGTAAGGGGATAAGACTGGATTGCTTGCCCGACTTTGCCAAGGCGTACCAGCAGCTCTACCAGCAGCTAGAGCATACTGTCGAGAAGCTCCACAACTATCCCGACAAGTATATCTTTGCACAGCTCCTTAACCTGCCTATGATGGGCAAGACTTTTGCAAATACCATTTGGCAAAATAGGCTATGTGTCTGGATTTGCATACCTTTGCTACCAGTCTCCTTGCTACTGATGCTGTACTTAAGCATCGCTCTACGGCGCAACAAGAGACAGCTGCATCAGATGCCGCCCATATTGAACCATATTGTCAAGCAGATCGAGTCGCAGACAGAGTGATCTGCTCCTTATATATAGTATTCCTAGAATATGAACCAAGACTTCAAACTAAACTCCATCGAGGAGGCTATCGAAGATTTCAAAGCCGGTAAGTTTGTCATCGTTGTCGATGACGAGGATCGTGAGAACGAAGGCGACTTCATCACGGCCGCCGAACTGATAACACCCGAGAAGGTCAACTTTATGATGCGCTACGGGCGTGGTGTACTCTGTACGCCTATCTCCGAGGAGCGTGCAGCCCAGCTCGAACTCAATATGCAGGTGCATGAGAATACATCGCTACACGAGACTCCCTTTACCGTTACGGTCGATCTCATCGGTCACGGCTGTACGACTGGAGTCTCGATGTATGATCGTGCTATGACGATCAAAGCACTAGCAGATCCCAATACCAAGCCTACAGATCTAGCTCGTCCTGGTCACGTCAACCCTCTGCGGGCGCGCAATCGTGGCGTGCTGCGTCGTGCGGGTCACACGGAGGCGGCTATTGATCTAGCGCGTCTCGCTGGTCTTCAGCCTGTTGGTGCGCTCATTGAGATCATCAATGAGGATGGCACGATGGCGCGTCTTCCGCAGCTTGTAGAGATCGCTAAGCAGTGGGATATGAAGATCATCTCCATTGAGGATCTCATCGCTTACCGTCTCAAGACGGACTGCATCGTCGAGGAGGGCGTGAGAGCCAAGCTGCCGACAGAGTGGGGGATGTTTGATATCATACCATTTCGCCAGAAGAGCAATGGTCTAGAGCATATTGCCCTCATCAAGGGTGACATCTCAGCCAATAAGCCTACGCTCGTTCGTATGCACAGCAGTTGCGCTACGGGAGACATCTTCGGTAGTCTGCGCTGCGAGTGCGGAGAGCAGCTGCACAAGGCTATGGAGATCATCGAGCAGGAGGGCGCAGGCGTCATCGTCTACCTCAACCAAGAGGGGCGTGGCATCGGGCTGATGGACAAGATCAAGGCATACAAGCTCCAAGACGAGGGACTTGACACGGTCGATGCTAACCTGCATCTCGGGCATAAGGTGGATGAGCGTGACTACGGTGTCGGTGCTCAGATACTCCGTGCTATTGGTGTGACCGAGATGCGACTGATGACCAATAATCCAGTCAAGCGTGTCGGCCTCGAGGCTTACGGGCTGAAGGTCGTGGAGACTGTGCCTCTAGAGATCAAACCCAACCAATACAATGCTCACTACCTGCATACCAAGAAGGTGCGCATGGGGCATGATCTGCACAATGTCAAGTAAACAACGTATAATCAAACCACAATAAAACTATGAAGAAACTCATTCTATCCACCCTGCTACTACTTGGTGTGATGACCTCAGTCTTCGCACAGGAGAAGTATGATCTGCGTCTGAACCTCGAGAAGGGGCAGACCTTCACCTATCAGGTGACAGCCAACAATCCTATGACTATCTCTATGATGGGTCAGCAGATGGAGATCAAGCAAAACCAAACTGTCACCTATACCTATAAGGTACAGGACGTCAAGGATGGTAACTACCTGATGGAGATCAACATCGATCGTGTCCAAATATCTTCCAGCTCTATGGGGCAGGAGATGAATGTGGATACTGACTCAGAGGCTAAAGACGAAATAACGACTCAGATGCGTAAGATGGTCAATCAGAAGGTTACTCAGTGGGTGGACACTAAGCTTAAGCCCCTAGGTGAGCCTGAGGGTGAGGCAGTAGATGACCAAGTCAAGAAAGGTGTCCTCTCGATGGCAATGGTTCCAGCATTCTTCCCTGAAGAGCCTATAGCACAGGGTGAGTCCTTCACGGTCAATAGTCCGCTTTTCACTGGCGAGGATGCTAGTACAAAGTATGAGGGTGTCGTCACACTGGTAGCTGTATCTGATACAGACTATACTTTCCGTGCCAATGGTAAGACGACCGCTACTGTAGAGGGCTTAGTCATTGAGGGCAATGGCATAGACAACATCGTCCTCGACCGCAAGACCGGTATGATCAAAAACACATTTGGTACAGTAGCACTCAAGGGTTCTGGCAACGTACAGGGTACCCAGGCAGAGCTCTCCTCAAATACGATCACCTCGATCCGCCTACTCTAACGCTGCGCTACAAGCTACGGACTTCAACGCCCCTTCAGTGTACATAATATAATAAGGAAGGCATCTGCTCCTCGTCGAGGGCAGGTGCCTTTCTTCAATTGTAGTCGCTCACTAGAAAATAGAAATCCTCCACGAAGGAAAGGATAAATTCCTCCGAACTTTCATTTGATTCTTCCGAAGTTTCATTTGATTCTTCCGAAGTTTTACTTCATTCCTCGGAGGAAATAGAGATTTCCTACGGAGGAATTTCGCAATTTCCTCGGAGGAATTTACTACTTCTGAACCAAAAGCGTCTTGGTTACGAGTAGCCTTGCTTATCATGCCTCGGATCTAGAGTTTACTCGTCCTGAAAAATAAGAGTTAGCCAACGTTTGTCAGTACGCTTTGTAAGTCTAAAGAAAGCATTACCTTTGCAATACCATGCGAGACTGCCAAAGTCAACAGCCTCACAAGATTGCAAGCAATGCCTGCATGCAGATAGATTTATAGAGACGAGATATGCAATTTAACTACTATTCGGACAACGAACTGTTGATGCCACCGATTAGGCGACAAATCGCCAACCGTTGGATGCGTCGTGTATGCGAGGAGATGAATCGCACGGTCGGAGAGATTAACTTTCAGTACACTGATGATGAAGGTATCCTGAGAGCAAATAAAGCATTTCTCCAGCATGATTACTATACAGATGTCATAACCTTCCCTCGCGAGAGTGAGCAGGAGGGCGACGATGCAATCTATGGCGATATACTCATTAGCATCGACACTGTCGCGACAAATGCGCAGGAGCTGGGCGTGCCGTTCGAGCAGGAGCTGTACCGTGTGATGATACATGGCATCTTGCACCTCTTGGGCATCGATGATCAGACGGACTCTGAGCGGGAGCTGATGCATATGGCTGAGGACAGAGCACTCATGCAGCTGGAAGAGATGCTAGAGGGTCGCGACTACTTTCGTGAGCAGGGCGGAGCGAGGTTCTTCAAATATGTCGACAAGGTGTGCGCCGAAGATAGGGCTGCAAACTAATCTTACGATAGAGCATCATGACATCTTCATCTTCTCTAATCTTAGGTATCGAGAGCTCGTGCGATGATACCTCGGCCGCAGTACTTCGGGGTGGGCTCCTCTGTAGCAACGTGATCGCAAGTCAAGAGGTACACAGCAAGTATGGAGGCGTGGTGCCCGAGCTGGCTTCACGAGCTCACCTACAGAACATCGTCCCCGTCGTGCAGCAGGCGGTAGCACGGGCTGGTGTCACACTAGCTGATCTAGATGCGATTGCTTACACACGCGGTCCAGGGCTTCTCGGGTCGCTCATCGTCGGGACCAACTTTGCCAAGGGGCTGAGCTTAGCACTTCAGATCCCACTCGTCGAGGTCAATCACCTGCAGGCACACGTTCTCGCACACTTCATCGCTAAGCCTGAGGAGCCACATACACCACCGCCATTTCCCTACCTATGCCTACTCGTCTCAGGAGGTAATTCACAGATTGTACAGGTCAATGCACCTGATGATATGCGCATACTGGGGCAGACGATTGACGATGCCGCTGGCGAAGCTTTTGACAAGTGCGCCAAGGTGATGGGTCTCGGCTACCCAGGGGGACCGATCGTCAATAAGCTCGCCAATGAGGGTGACGCTGAGCGTTTTCACTTTAGTAAGCCACAGGTGCCAGGGCTGGACTACAGCTTTAGCGGGCTGAAGACCTCTTTCCTCTACACCCTACGAGATGAACTAGCCAAGGATGCTGACTTTGTTGCGAAAAACAAAGCGGACCTCTGCGCTTCACTTCAAAAGACGGTCATCGACATCCTCATGAGCAAGCTACTACGCGCCAGCAAGGAGACAGGTATCAAGCACATCGCAGTGGCTGGTGGTGTCTCGGCCAATACGGGTCTGCGTGACGCTTACCACACTTATGCTGAGCGATACGGCTGGCAGGTCTACATACCACCCTTTGCCTTTACGACAGACAATGCCGCTATGGTCGCCATGGCGGGAAGCTTTGCCTATGAGCGAGGAGCGTACGGATCCATAGATGCCGTCCCCTTTGCCAAGACAACCATCTAATCCACACCTTATGCTGACACCTCAGACGACAGAAGAGCAGCTACAGCGTCTCATCGCACACTGGCTAGAGCAGCATGAGACCGTCTCGACCTGTGAGAGCTGTACGGGAGGCTACATAGCGAGTCAGCTCACGTCGCATGCGGGCAGTTCGCGCTGGTTCCAGGGAGCACTCGTGACTTATCAGATAGAGCTCAAGGAGAGACTAGCCTACGTGCCAGCCGCCACCATTGAGCAGTATGGCGTCGTGAGCCGAGAGGTCGCTGAGGCGATGGCTAGCGGAGCGCGTCAGGCTTGTCGTAGCACCATCGGCATAGCGACCACAGGCGTGGCAGGACCAGCAGGCGGTACGTATGAGACACCTGTCGGGACCGTTTGCGTCGCTATAGCGTCACCTAGGGGCATTTACTCAGCACGCTTGGAGTGCGCAGGCTCTCGACAAGATATCATACGACAGACCTATGGCGAAGTGATCGATCAGCTCTACCAATTGACACTACACTAACCCTTTTCACTATCACACGCAACGAATAGACTACAATGAAGCGACTATACCACACCACCTTGCTAGTTATCCTAGCACTTTGCTCCTTTGCCCTGACCGTGCATGCTCAGAAAGCTTACGTCGGTCTAGAGTATCAGTTGAGCTACAACGACAACTGGGGAGCCAATCGCCCTGTCATCCTAACCGTCTATCCCAACAGTCCTGCTGCGCAGGCTGGACTACGAGGTGGCGACATCATCGAGGCTATCAATGGACGAGAGACCCACACGATGCCCGAGGAGGAGATGATACGCCTGCTGCAAGGCGCGGGGGGCGCCTCTGTCGATCTGCTCGTTTCTAACTTTGCCTACCATCGTGTGGAGCGTCATCTCAAGCCGATCGCTCAGCCTGCCAATGCGCTCACGGAGCGTGACATAGCTCATGCCTTTGGTATGTATAGCCTGGAGGACGAGTCCGATATATTGATCTCTTACCCCATCAGCTCAGGCACGGAGGGCAAGACAGACTTGATCAACTATGAGACCTTCGGCTTCGTGCGAACCAATAAGCAGTACACCAATCGGGACGTCCTCATTGAGCAGCAGATTACCGAAGCGCTACAAGCTAAGGGGCTCACCTATGATCAAAAGAATCCTGACCTCCTCGTAGATACTTACTATAGTATCTCCGAAAACGGGACCTACGACGCCGCTGCAGCTCGTCGCTCTGCCGTGCAAACGTCGCTACGCATCGACCCCAAGGCGCATAAGCTCGTCGAGCTACCAATCCTTCCTATGGGGAGCAACAAGTCGCTGGCTCGCTTTTATCTTAAGTTTGGCATCACCATATACAGTGGTGTCAACGAGCACAAGATGCTATGGACGAGCGAAGCCGAGGAGCTACTCTCTGACGACTATACGCTGACCGATTACACCGCCCTGACGGTGCCTGTGATGCTCTTGCAGTTTCCCTTCACGCGCTACTTCAATTCGCTCGTCGTGCGCTTTGCCACTCACAGACACCTATCGCTAGGCATCAACTATCAGGCAAACAACATCTCAACCATCCACTCATTACCGCTGCACTCTCCTGCTGCCGAGGCGGGACTACGTGCTGGTGACGAGATTATTGCCATCAATGGCCGCCATCTAGGCACTGCAGACGAACTCTCTAAGGGTTATCTGGCATTTGTCAAGAAGAGCATGGCCTGTCGCACACTGGAGCTACCTTTTGCGATTAAAAATGGACCAACCAATTGTCGCTATTGGGATTCGGAGGACTATGCTCGAGTCGCTAAACTACTCGACAAGGATAAGTACTTCGGAGGCTTTAGCTACCTCTTCGCGTTCAACCCCTGGATCACGACAACTCCCCGCACGGGTGTCACCATCGACTACCTGCGTGACGGCGTGATGCTGCGTGTCGTCGTAGAGCCTAAGCTGCAAGAGTCTTGCTACGTGACGCTTGAGTAGTATCATAAAACTAATCAGAGGATCGAGAGTATGTGTGACAAGCCCCATACGCAGCACTGGGTCGATATAGATATCAACGACTACGACTACCCGCTTCCCGACGAGCGTATCGCAGCGCATCCGCTGGCGGAGCGTGACCAGTGCCGGCTCCTCCTAAGCGATGCCACGGGGAGGCTGGAGGATCACACCTTTGCCGAGCTGCCACACCTGCTCCCGCCTCATGCGCTTCTCATTCGCAACAACACGCGGGTCATCAAGGCGCGAATCTTCTTTGTCAAAGCCACGGGAGCCCGCATCGAGATACTCTGCTTAGACCCATACAGACCTGTCAGCTATGAGGAGAGCCTTGCCTCGCTCGGTGCATGCTCCTGGCACTGCCTTGTGGGCAACTCGAAGAAGTGGCGCCCCGAGCAGACCATCGCTTGCACGCTACCATTAGCTGGCGGACAAAGCATCACGCTACAAGCGAGTAGAGAAGCGGAGACACCAGACATAGTCACCTTTAGCTGGAGCGACGAGACCAAGACCTTTGGCGAGATACTAGAGCTATGCGGTCAGTTACCCATCCCTCCTTATCTCAATCGAGAGACTGAGAGCAGCGATCTCACCGACTATCAGACCGTCTACGCTCGTATAGAGGGCTCCGTGGCAGCGCCGACAGCGGGACTACACTTCACGCCAGAGTTAGATGACAGGCTCCTTGCTGAGGGGCATCGCATTACCGAGCTAACGCTCCATGTCGGTGCGGGAACCTTCCTACCAGTCAAGGGTCATCAGGTCGCTGATCATCAGATGCACAGTGAGTATTGTAGTGTGCCGACCGCAACCTTGGAGACACTACTAGAGCATATCGACAGCCCCTTTGTACCCATTGGGACAACCTCTGTACGCACCTTGGAGAGCCTCTACTGGTATGCCGTTGCTTTGCAGCAAGCAGAGCAGGAGGGTGGGGATGTGGCAGAGCCCTTTCACCTAGATCA
>CABUDK010000013.1 GCA_902490315.1 uncultured Porphyromonas sp.
ATAGTGACTCCTGTGGAGAGAAGGATCTCAAGAAAGCTCTCTACCAGACAGATGACCCTATCAAAGAGCTGGGGCTCAACCCCGATAGAGTACTCGCATGTCCCATCAGCACGATGGTGCAGGAGGTACTCAAGGATATAGATATGGACGCTAGAGGCAGACTAAGATGCAAGAATATGTTTGCCCTGGGTATCGTCTCTTGGCTATTCGATAGACCCATAGAGCAGGCAGAACACTTCATCAGCAAGAAGTTTGCTAAGAAGGAGATCATCCGTCAGGCCAACATAGCTGCCCTCCACGGAGGCTACTCCTATGCGGCTAATACACACGCCTCAGTAGGCACCCCCTTCGTCATCGAGGGCGCTCCTCAGGAAGCTGGCGTATACCTAGATGTGACGGGCAACAAGGCTACCGCTTTCGGACTCATAGCTGGTGCGGAGCGTGCTGGACTCAAGCTCTTTTTAGGCTCTTATCCTATTACTCCTGCCACAGATATCTTACACTTCCTCGCTAAGTACAAGTCTCTTGATGTGATCACGATGCAGGCTGAGGATGAGATAGCTGGTATCTGTACAGCCATCGGAGCCTCTTACGCTGGTCGCCTAGGTGTCACCTCTACCTCAGGACCTGGTGTGGCGCTCAAGAGTGAGGCACTCAACCTCGCCGTCATCGCTGAGCTACCACTCGTACTCGTAGACGTACAGCGTGGTGGTCCCTCGACAGGTATGCCTACGAAGTCAGAGCAGACCGACCTCCTACAGGCTATGTATGGGCGCAATGGTGAGTCCCCAATGGTAGTGATCGCTCCTACCTCTCCCTCTAAGTGCTTTGACGCTGCTTACTATGCAGTCAAGATAGCCATAGAGCACATGACGCCCGTCGTCCTCCTCTCAGATGCTTATCTGGGTAATGGCTCGGTGGCATGGCGTATACCTGACTACGAGAAGTATCCCGAGATCAAGCCTCACTACGTAGATCAGTACAAGGGTGAGGACCCGTGGATGCCTTATATGCGCGACCCAGAGACGCTCGTACGCTACTGGTCTATACCAGGAGCTGGCTCACTGCCTTATCGTACAGGTGGTCTGGAAAAAGATAATAAGACTGGTGCTATCAGCACGGATGGTCCTAACCATGAGCTGATGGTCCTGCAGCGTCACAACAAGATACAGCACATTGCAGAGGTGATCCCACCGCTCACCGTAGAGGGTGATGTGGATGATGCTGAGTTGCTCATCGTCGGCTGGGGTAGTACCTATGGACACCTGAGTGATGCCTGCCAGGCTCTTCGCAAGAAGGGGCACAAGGTAGCACACACGCAGTTTACCTTTATCAATCCTATGCCTAAGAACACCGAGGAGATCCTACGCCGCTACCCACGTGTCGTCGTCGCTGAGCAGAACCTCGGTCAGATGGCCATGCTACTACGCAACAAGGTCTCTGATGCCAATATTTATCAGTACAATCAAGTGCAGGGACAACCCCTCAAGGTGGGCAACCTCGTCACTGCCTTCGAAGAGATACTCGCTGAGCAACTGTAAAAACCACAACTGCTATGATTGAAACAAATAGTAATCTAGAGAAGGGCACACTACGCTTTGCCCCCAAGGATTTCAAAAACGCATCACCCGTCAAGTGGTGCCCAGGTTGTGGCGACCACGGTGTCCTAGCTGCTGTCCATAAGGCGATGGCTGAGCTAGATATAGCACCCGATGAGACGGTCGTCGTCTCAGGTATCGGCTGCTCCTCGCGACTACCTTATTATATGAGTACTTTCGGCTTCCACACCGTACATGGTCGTGGTGCTGCCGTCGCTACGGGCGTCAAGGTGGCTCGTCCCGACCTCACCGTATGGCTGATGTCTGGCGATGGCGATAGCCTCGCTATCGGTGGTAACCACTTCATCCATGCCGTACGACGCAATGTGGATATCAATGAAGTCCTCTTCAACAACCGCATCTACGGACTGACCAAGGGTCAGTACTCACCTACATCGCCTCGTGGTCTAGTCACCAAGAGTTCACCCTACGGGACCGTCGAGGATCCCTTCGAACCAGCCGAGCTGGTCATGGGCGCTCGTGGCAACTTCTTCGCACGCTCGCTAGATGTTGATCAACCTACACTCACCGCTTGTTTGATCGCTGGTGCTAAGCACAAGGGCTTTGCAGTCACAGAGGTCTTGGTGAACTGTATGATCTTCAACAACGGTGCACATGCTGCTATCAGCGACCGAGCCGTACGTGCTGACAAGACGATCGTCCTGCAGCATGGTGAGAAGATGCTCTTCGGAGAGGATAAGCAGCGTGGTCTCGTCCTGGACGGCTTCAAGCTACGTGCTGTCACCATCGGAGAGGATGGCTACACGCTTGATGACGTGCTGACGCACGATGCGCACGAGCCTAATCCCTTCCTACACATGATGCTTGCCGCTATGAACGGCGCCGACGGACTACCCGTCGCCATGGGCGTCATACGTGATGTCGAGGGCCCGACTTACGACTGGGCTGTCCATGATCAGATCGATCAGCAAAAGGCAAAGAACAAGGTACGCATACTCCGTGAGCTACTTATGACGGAGGATACTTGGGAGATCAAGTAAAGCAACCATCTAAGCCTACTTCATCACCTGCGTAAGGTGACAAAAATAGCGAGGGAGACTCAGCAATGAGTCTCCCTCACTGTTTCTTCTAGCTGTTAGTTCTTAGCTCTTGGCTGTTAGCTAGGGTCGCTAGTGCTACTAGAGCCACTAGAGTGGCCTTCTCTAACCTCTAACTTCTAATCTCTAACCTCTAATTTCGTACCTTTGTACTATAATAGAGAGAACTGTATGGATTACAATCACCACGACATAGAGCAGTCGGCTCAGCGCATCTGGCAAGATGCCGATATTTATCGGGTAGAGATAGACCGAGATAAGCCTTCGTACTACGTACTAGACATGTTTCCCTATCCCTCGGGTGCGGGGCTACATGTGGGGCACCCGCTAGGCTACATTGCCTCCGACATCTATGCGCGCTATAAGCGACTACAAGGGTACAACGTCCTGCACCCGATGGGGTACGATGCCTTCGGTCTGCCAGCTGAGCAGTACGCTATTCAGACGAATCGTCACCCTGAGGAGACAACGCGGGTCAACATCGCCCGCTATCGTGAGCAGCTAGACAACATTGGCTTTGGCTTCGACTGGAGCCGTCAGGTGGTGACCTGCGATCCGGAGTACTACAAGTGGACGCAGTGGGCCTTCATACAGCTTTTCCACCATTACTACGACACGGCGACAGACCGTGCCGAGTCTATCGACAAGTTGGTCAAGCATCTCGAGGCGCATGGCACAGAGGGCTGTACCGCTTACAGCAGTACGCCACTGGAGCTAACGGCTGAGGAGTGGCGAGCAGCGAGCGAAGCGGAGCGGTCGGAGTGGCTGATGCACTACCGCTTGGCTTTCCTTGGGGAGAGTGTGGTCAACTGGTGCCCTGAGCTCGGTACCGTCCTCGCTAATGACGAGGTGAGCGACGGCGTGAGCGAGCGTGGTGGCTATCCTGTGGTGCAGCGCAAGATGAAGCAGTGGAGCCTCCGTGTCTCTGCTTATGCGGAGCGTCTGCTAGCAGGTCTGGATCAGCTCGACTGGAGCGATGCCCTCAAGGAGATGCAGCGCAACTGGATCGGTAAGTCGGTCGGTGCGTCGGTCACCTTCAAGGCTAGTACCGCCCATGGTGAGCTCCCTATCGAGATCTTTACGACCCGCCCCGATACGCTCTACGGAGTCACCTTCATGGTGTTAGCGCCCGAGAGTAGTCTAGTTGCTGAGCTAACTACAGAGGAGCAGCGTGCGGCTGTCGAGGCGTACTTAGATCGTACGAAGCGCCGCACGGAGCGTGAGCGTCAGGCGGATCACTCGGTGACGGGTGTCTTCATAGGCTCTTACGCACAGCACCCGCTCACGGGTGATCTGATCCCGATCTGGATCAGCGACTATGTCCTCGCGGGCTATGGCACCGGAGCTATCATGGCGGTGCCAGCGCATGACTCGAGAGACTTTGCTTTCGCACGGCACTTTGATCTGCCGATACGTCAGGTCGTTTTGCCCAAGGGTGGCGAAGCGTCCGATCCGTCCACTTGGAGCGAAAGCCTCGATAGCAAAGAGGGCGAGCTGATCAATTCGCCTCTGCTCAATGGCAAGCCAGTCGCCGATGCGATCGACTATATGTGTCACTACCTCGATGAGCACGGCCTGGGCAAGAAGCGAATCAACTACCGTCTGCGTGACGCCATCTTCAGTCGTCAGCGCTACTGGGGCGAGCCGATACCTATATATTATAAAGAGGGTGTGCCGCATACGCTACCACTTGACAAGCTACCGCTGACGCTCCCCGAGGTAGACAAGTATCTCCCCACGGAGAGTGGCGAGCCGCCACTAGGACGTGCTAAGCACTGGTGTACCGAGGAGGGCTATCCCTACGAACTCTGCACGATGCCGGGCTTTGCCGGAAGTAGCGCTTACTACTTACGCTATATGGATCCGCACAATAAGTCTGCTTTGGTCTCCCCCGAAGCAAATAACTACTGGCGACAGGTGGATCTCTACATTGGCGGTACGGAGCACGCTACGGGTCACCTGATTTATAGCCGCTTCTGGAATAAGTTCCTCTACGACCTCGGGGTCGTCTGCGAGGATGAGCCGTTCAAGCGACTGGTCAACCAAGGGATGATCCAGGGACGCTCCAATTACGTCTACCGCATCAAGGGTACGAACCAGTTCGTCACCTACTCGCAGCGTGAGCAGTACGATGTGACGCAGATGCATGTGGACATACACTTGGTGCAGAACGACGTACTCGATCAGGAGGCATTCCGTCAGTGGCGTGACGACCTACACGACGCCACCTTCATCACCGAGGCGGACGGCAGTTATCTCTGTGGCTATGGGGTGGAGAAGATGAGTAAGTCGATGTTTAACGTGATCAATCCCGACGAAATCATCGAGCAGTATGGAGCCGACACACTCAGGATGTATGAGATGTTTCTCGGACCTCTGGAGCAGAGCAAGCCGTGGGATACGAATGGCATCGACGGCGTCTACCGCTTCCTCAAGCGTGTCTGGTCGCTCTACCATGATGACGAGGGGCAGCTCACTGTCTCAGCCGATGCCCAGGCAAGTCGTGAGGAGCTACGCACGATCCATAAGTTGATCCAGAAGATCACGCAAGACATCGAGCGACTCTCCTTCAATACATCCGTCTCAGCCTTTATGATTGCTGTGGGCGAGCTACAGAAGGCTCAGACCACATCGCTGGAGGTGCTCCGCCCCTTGGCGATCTTGCTCTCGCCCTTTGCGCCACATATCGCAGAGATGCTGTGGCAGGCGATGCGCACGGCATGCAGTAGCGAGACGCTCTCGGCCGAGAGCATCGTGACGGCCGCATGGCCCCAGTGTGACGAGTCGCTCATCGCTAAGGACTCGGTACGCTATCCCGTTAGCTTCAATGGCAAGGTACGCTTCAACCTAGAGCTTCCTGCGGGTCTCTCCAAGGAGCAGATCGAGGAGCAGGTGCTGGCGCATGCCGACACGATCAAGTGGATCGACGGCAAACCGCTCAAGAAGGTGATCGTCGTGCCGGGTCGCATTGTCAACATTGTATTGTAATCATCCAGTCTTCTAGTCTGTCGGTCTCGGTGCAGGCTATTGAAGACACTTCCAACTCTTTACAAAATCAATAATATACTATGACTCAAGCTTTAGCAGCTCCCAATAGTAAGCGAGCGAAAGCGTGGTACTTCGTCCACGACTTCTTCTTTATCGTACTCGGTGTTTGTCTCTATGTCCTCGGTTGGGCGGGCTTCGTCCTCTCGCAGGAGATCGCTACGGGCGGACTAGCGGGTGTTACGACCATCATACAGATCGCTACAAATATCCCCGCCTTTATCCCTTATAACATCATCAACGTCGGGCTACTGATTGTCTCGATCATCTTCTTAGGGTGGCGTTACTCCGTCAAGACCCTCATCGGGGTCATCCTGATGGGTATAGCCATTCCTATCGGTCAGGCTCTTTTTGGAGATCCTAATACAGAGGTGTACCACAATCTGAGCCACTGGCTCACAGACAACATACCTAATGTAGGGCCTCTGCTCAGAGAAGAGCGCTTTATGGCGGTTATCATCGGTGGTATCCTGTGCGGTAGTGGCCTCTTTCTGGTCTTCCACGTGAATGGCAGTACGGGTGGTACGGATGTCATTGTATCCCTCTTTAACAAGTACACAACGCTCTCACTAGGGCGCGCTATGATCCTAATCGATGCGACGATCGTGATCACCTCTTACTTTGTCAATGTATATGTATCGGGCAAAGACCCACAGCTTGGTGCCGAGCTACTCACCTTCTCCATCGTAGAGGTAGTCTTCTGCGCTATGACGCTCGACTACTGGACCAATAGCAATAAGCACTCGATACAGCTCTTTATCTTTAGCAAGAAGTACAAAGAGATCAACGAGGCGATCATCCAACGTCTGCACCGTGGCTGTACACTGGTTCATGCTGATGGAGGCTATTCGCAGGAGGAGATGCGTATTCTCATGGTGGTAACCCGCAAAGCTCATCTACAGAGTATCAATCGTATCATCAAGGAGATCGATCCCGATGCATTCGTCTCCGAGGGGACCGTGCACGGAGTCTACGGACGAGGCTTCGACAATCTGAGATAACCGTTAACGTCGAGGCGACATGCTCGCTACGAGTCGGCACAACAAAGCACTACTCGCTCTACTAGGCTGTATGCTGGTAGGGGGAGTGGTGCTTTACTTATATCGTCCTGAGAGCTTACAGATCCCACGCTGCCCCTTCCTACAGCTCACGGGGTGGCAATGTCCAGGCTGTGGCTCCATGCGAGGCATTCACGCCTTGCTGCATGGCGACATAGGACGGGTGCTACAGCTCAACGTGATGCTCATACCTGGTCTGATCTACTTTGCCTTTCTCGTGCTGCTCGAGCTGACTCGTCCACACAGTATGCGAGCCGAGAGACTCTATCGCCGCTTCTCTGGGCGCACCGCTAGTTGGATCATCTTTGTCCTCATCATCGTATGGGGTGTAGGGCGCAACCTCCTTTAAGACAGCTTCAGATCCGGATGCGACTCCTTACGCTCTTGACTCTTGGTCTCTTCCTCCTACTTCCTTGTAGTGGGGCGCTTGCACAGAGCACTTCGTCAGACACGCTGGCTCCTTCGCCCGATCCCCTCAGCGTGCTACTCCCTGGGGCACTCTTCGCTGCCTACCCGCTGCATCACAGTGATGTGGCTATCCGTACGACTCGCCACTCCCTCCTAGGTGCTCGCTGGCGCAATCACTACGATGACCACATGCAGTTTGCCTCCTATGGGCTACAACTAGCTATGCGCTTTGGCGGTGCCACGGGACGCTCCCGCACATGGGGCGAGATGCTGACAGCCGACGGTATAGGCGCCCTAGGAACTGCTGCAATCGTCCTTTCAGTCAAACAAGGAGTCCACCGCATGCGACCCGATGGCTCGACGGCCAATAGCTTTCCCTCGGGGCATACCGCGACAGCTTTCCTCGGTGCCGAACTCTTTAACCTAGAGTATGGCGATGACTACCCATTGCTGGCACGCTTGCAGTATATTTTCGCCACTTCTGTCGCATTCGGACGCATGGCCAACAACCGTCACTGGTACTCTGATGTCCTTTGGGGCGGGCTTATAGGAGTCTCGATGGCTCATGTCGGCTACCTCGTGAGTGATCTCATCTTCGGTCGCTACACACCAGCAGTCAGCCCTAAGATCCCAGACAGCTACTTTTACTTATCACTGCTATGTAGTCGCCACTTGTCGGGAGGCGCAGGCTGTGTCGGTGCGCAGATTGGCTGGCAGACATCCACTCTAAACTATGCGGCAGAGGTCTCTCTACAACCCGATAAGGAGCACCCCACACTCCATGGCGATCTCCTTGTGGGTTTGCCGCTCTACCAGTGGCGGTACTTAGAGCTGCGGCACAGCTATGGCATCGGCATCGGCTACGACAAGGCCGCTAGAGAGCAGAGCTATACCCATCTGCAGGCAGGTCTAGAGGCATATCCCCGACTACGCTATCTCGACAAGCTGGGACTCTTCCTCAGGCTCCACTGCGAGCCTTATCGTCAGAGCTACTTGACGCTAGGCATGTCGCTACGTCATCGCTGCTGGTAAAGCCTCTACGGGCTAGCCTCTTTTTTCGTACCTTTGGAGAGCATTCAGTAATCTACGGTCGCCTCGAGACGACCTTTCTTTCACTCATCTCATTCTATCTTATGACTAGAAGAAATTTGTTTCGTAGCCTCGTGGCTCTCATTCTCTCTACATTCGCTCTGCCTATGACTGCACAGCAAGGAACCAAGCAGATGACCCCAGAGATGCTCCTCACGATGCCTCGTGTAGGGAGTTACGCTCTAGCGCCTAATGGTAAGCAGGTGGTCTACAACGTATCTCAACCTTCTATCAAGGACAACAACAGCCGTACGACTCTCTATCTCATCAATAGCGATGGCACAGGACGTACCGAGCTGACCGCTCCCTCGGCTGGTAGCGAGTACACCCCACACTGGAGTCGGGACGGCAAGCAGATATATTTCATGCGTGGCACCGACCAGGGCATGCAGCTCTTCGCACGTACCCTCAGTGATGGTGTAGAGCGTCAGCTCACCGCTATCGATGGCGGTATCGTCGACTATCTCTTCTCGCCCGATGAGACGACGCTGCTCTACGTGCAGGACATCAAGGCTCGTCCTGTCGTAACGGACGTCTATCCCGATCTAGACAAAGCTGACGCACGCATCATTGAGGATCTGATGTACAAGCATTGGGACGAATGGGTCTCGACGATGCCACACCCCTTTATCGCAAAGGTTACGGCACAGCCCATTACCAAGGGTCTGGACCTACTCGAGGGTGAACCTTACGAGGCTCCTATGCGCCCCTTCAACGGTATCGAGGATATAGCTTTCAGCCCCGATGGCAACCTCATCGCTTACGCTTGCCGCAAGAAGACGGGACTGGAGTACAGTCTCTCGACCAATAGCGACATTTACCTATATAATGTAACCACTGGTGAGACGACCAACGTCAGCGAGGGTATCATGGGTTACGATACGAACCCTGTCTTCAGCCCCGATGGTCGCTCGCTCATCTGGATCGGTATGGAGCGCGATGGCTATGAGTCTGACCTACAGGTCATGTATCTCTACGACTTGGCAAAGAAGCAGTACCGTCCTCTCACGGCTGACTTTGAGTACAACATCTCCAACCCCACCTGGAGTGCCGACAGCAAGACCATCTACTTCATCACTTGCCGTGAGGCGCTGACCCACATTTACAGCTATCAGCTCGCTAATGGCAAGATCAAGCAGATCACCGACGGGCAGTACGACTATACGGGCTTTGATATGAATGACAAGGGTGTCTGCGTCGCTTCTCGTCAAGCAATGACCTACCCGACAGAGCTCTTCATGGTCAATCTGAAGAACGGCACGGCTACCGCACTCACTGAGGAGGACAAGCCAATCATGAGCCAGCTAGGCAACCTAACTTGCGAAAAGCGCTGGATGCCTACGACCGATGGCGGCAAGATGCTCACATGGGTCCTCTACCCACCACACTTTGACAAGAGCAAGCAGTACCCCTCCATCCTTTACTGTCAGGGTGGTCCGCAAAGCACCATCAGTCAGTTCTGGTCTTACCGCTGGAACCCACGTCTCATGGCTGAGCAGGGCTACATCGTCATCCTACCCAACCGTCACGGTGTGCCAGGCTTTGGTAAGGCGTGGAACGAGCAGATCAGTGGCGACTACAGCGGTCAGAACATCCGCGACTACCTCACCGCTGCAGACCTGATGAAGCAAGAGCCTTTCATCGCTCCAGATCGTATGGGCGCTGTGGGCGCTAGCTATGGTGGCTACTCGGTTTACTACCTAGCAGGTGTACACGAGGGACGCTTTGCAGCTTTCATCGCTCACGCTGGTATCTTCAACCTCGAGGCGCAGTATCTCGAGACCGAGGAGAAGTGGTTTGCCAACTGGGATATGGGCGGCGCTCCTTGGGAAAAGGACAACGCTACGGCTCAGCGCACCTTTGCCAACTCACCTCACAAGCTCGTCGACAAGTGGGATACACCTATCCTGATCATTCACGGCGAGCATGACTTCCGCATCCTTGCATCGCAGGGTATGATGGCCTTTGACGCAGCTAAGATGCGTGGCGTACCAACGAAGATGCTCCTCTTCCCCGAGGAGACGCACTGGGTCCTCAAGCCTCAGAATGCACTCCTATGGCAGCGCACCTTCTTTGACTGGCTCGATCGTTGGCTCAAGAAGTAAGAGACCGTGATAGATACACTCGTATTTGATTTCGGAGGCGTCTTAGTGGATCTCCAGCCGGAGGTGTCGCTAAGACGCTTTCGCGAGCTAGGTGTCCAGGATATCGACGAGATGCTCAACCCGTACCGACAGCTCGGCGTCTTCCACGATCTGGAGATGGGTCTCGTGGGGCGCGAGGAGTTTGTCGCACGGCTCAATGAGCATGCGGGCACAGCCCTGACCGACGAAGAGATCAATGAGGCGATCATGCTCTTTCTCAAGGGAGTCCCTCAGTACAAGTTTGACTACCTAGAGCAGCTGCGCAAGCAGTACAAGATCTATATCCTATCAAACACCAACCCCTACATCATGGCTTATGCCCACAGTCCGCACTTCCTCCCCGCCACGGGGCGCACGCTGAGCGACTATGTGGACAAGGTCTACGCCTCCTGCGATATGCAGACGATGAAGCCCGACCGAGCTATCTACGAGCAGATGATAGCGGACAGCGGCATGGTGCCGGAGCGCACGCTCTTCATCGACGACAGCACGGCCAATCTGGAGGCTGCCTCAGCGTTTGGTCTGCAGACTCTCCTAGCGGTCAATGGAACCGACTGGAGACCCGCACTAGCGGCTCGTCTGCAACACGACTAGACCACCCTAGTGGAGCATACGCTCTATAGTTGGTAATTACTTATCGATAGCTCCGTAGGAATTTCGAAATTCCTACGGAGCTATTTTCGATTTGCTACGGAGGAAAGAAAAAATACTTCGGAAGAATCAAATGAAACTTCGGAAGAATCAAATGATATGTCCGAAGAATTTTCTCGTTCTTCCGTAAGGATAAAAAAATAGCCACGTGGGAATTTGAGATTTCCCACGTGGCTATTGATATGTTTGGTCGTTCGGTGTTTGGAACTTTCGGCTGGAGCGATGATTTTTGTTTTGCTCTCCTAGTGGTGATGCGTGGCTAGCGCTTGCCCGAGGCGTCGATCTTGAGGAAGAGTGCGAGCATGAGCGAGAAGCCCCAGAGCGAGGAGCCGCCATAGCTGAAGAAGGGGAGCGGGATGCCGATGACGGGTACCAACCCCAGCACCATACCCACATTGACCATGAGGTGAAAGAGTAGGACGCACGCTAGGCAGTACCCATAGACCCGCCCGAAGGTGGAGGGGTGTTGCTCCGCTCGCCACATGATGCGTAGGATCATAGCGAGGAAGAGTAGAAGCAGACCGACGGATCCCGCAAAGCCTTGCTCCTCGCCGATGGTGCAGAAGATGAAGTCGGTGTCTTGCTCGGGGACATACTTGAGCTTCGTCTGGGTGCCTTGGAGAAATCCTTTGCCCGTGAGTCCGCCTGAGCCGATAGCTATCTTCGCTTGGTCCACATTGTACCCAGCGCCGCGTGCATCCTGCTCGATGCCTAGAGAAACTGCTATACGCATCTGCTGGTGCGGTGCGAGGATGTCGTTGTAAACGTACTCTACCGAGAGCGAGAAGGCGAGTAGTCCTAAGCTGGCTAAGCCGACCAAGAGGTAGGTGCGTGAGTAGTGCAGCAGGGCGCGAACGAAGCAGAAGAGGATGATACAGCTCATCAGTGCCAGTGCGACATAGCTGTAGTCGATCTGCAGCCAGCGCAGAGAGACATACATGCCGACGAAGTATGCAGCGCTGACGATCCACAAGATGCGCCGCTCGCGCTGCTTCCACCGTACGATGCTGCTGAGGTAGAGGATTGTAGCTACTGAGATGATGCTACAGATGAGCAGACGACTGGCATCGGTAGCGCCCCAGCTAACGTCAGCGAGCATGAGTGCCACCACAAAGAGCATCACCGCTAGTGAGGCGAGTAGGAGGAAAGCGCCTGAGAGTCCCTCACGATAGAGCGCTAAGAAGAAGGCGCAGAAGACGAGCGCCGACCCAGTCTCACTTTGCAATATGATGATCGCCATGGGCAATATGATGATCGCGAAAACCTCTAGATAGCCCCGCAGAGTGGTGAGCTTGAACTCAGGGCGATTGAGCCAATAGGCGAGCATGAGTGCGGTGCCGAGCTTAGCAAACTCAGCGGGTTGTACCCTGACGGGTCCTATGACGAGCCACGAGCGGGAGCCTTTGATATCAGGTGCCACAATCGCTGTCACGATGAGCAGGAGTATAAAAGCTATATATAAGTAGGGTGCCCCAGACTCAAAGAGATCTTCGTCAATGAGGAGCACTACGCCGCCTAGTACTAGTGCTAGGGAGATCCATATCAGCTGCTGCATCGGTCGTCCGCCCATCTCTAGCAGATGACCGGGTGTGAAGTCGTACGTAGCTCCGCATATGGCGAGCCAACCACCCGTTACCATCAGGAGGTAGAGGATGATGAGCGGCCAGTCGAGGCGCATCAGTAGGTTGCTACGTCGTTGCTTGCTAAGGTATGGCATGCTGCTTGTCGATTCTTAGGTGTCGTGTGTGTAGAGGATCTTTTGTCGGCTGATCTGCTCCACGATAGCTTGGGAGGCTCCTGAGAGTTCGCCATCGCGTAGGTAATACTCCATCATGACGCGGCCGATGGGTACGCCGTAGGTGGCTCCGAAGCCACCGTTCTCAACATAGACGCTGATGGCCACTTTGGGGTCTTCGAGGGGGGCGAAGCCGATGAAGGCGGAGTGGTCTTTGCCAAAGCGGTTTTCGGCGGTGCCGGTCTTACCGCATACGTTGATTTCGCCAGGGGCGAAGTTTGCCCGACGACAGGTGCCCGCTAGCACAGCGCCATGCATTCCCTGTGCGATCTCCTCCCAGTAGTCTGGCGACACGATCGTATGGTGTGGCGTCCTGTAGAGGGAGTCTAGCGGGGCGTGCTCAATTTTGTGGACAACGTGGGGCGTGTAGTAGTAACCTCTATTGGCGATGGTGGCAGCGAGGTTTGCCATCTGCAGCGGTGTGAGCAGCACCTCGCCCTGACCGATGGAGAGGGAGATGATGGTGGAGGAGTTCCAGCGACTATATACACGGTCGTAGACTGAGCTATTGGGTATGAAGCCCCGGTTCTCACCAGCGAGATCGATGCCGAGCTTGTAGCCGAACCCAAAGTTTACCATATAGTCGCGCCACTTATTGAGCGCGTCCTGCACGCTGGGGTAGCGTGTGCGGTCATCTAGTAGGAAGTGCAAGCCCCAGCAGAAGTAAGCATTGCAAGAGGTGGTCAGCGCGCTGCGCAGGTTGAGCGGCGAAGCGTGTCCGTGACAGGCGGGCCGTCCTCGCATACGAGGATAGCCCCGAGCGCAGGAGAGGAGTGTGGAGGGGGTGACGAGATGCTCCTGAAGCATTAAAGCGCCCATAGCGGGTTTGAATGTGGAGCCAGGGGGGTAGGTGCCCATGATGGCTCGGTTGAAGAGGGGCTTGCCCTCCTGTAGGACGAGCTGCTGATGCGCCTTGCCTAAGTTCTTGCCTTGCAGCAGTCGTACGTCGTAAGTGGGCGAGGAGACGAGACAGAGCACCTCGCCACTCTTGGGCTCGATCATGACGATGGCGCCACGCTTGCCCTGCAGGAGTTTTTCGCCGAGGCTCTGCAGACCTATATCGATGCTGAGGGTTAGATCTTCGCCTGGAATTGCCTCGATGTCGTCGGCGCCGTCGTTGTAGCTTCCTTGGATCCTACCACGGGCGTCTCGGAGCAAGAGGTTGACTCCGTTGCGTCCTCGTAAAATGCGGTCGTAGGTGCGCTCCACGCCGCTCTTGCCGACATACTGACCGAGAGCGAGGGTGCTATCGGCTTTGAGCTCCTCGGGACTGGACTCGCCTAGATAGCCGAGTAGCAGGGCGGCATTGGGCTGGTCGGAGCGACGCACAGCTCGTGGACGGAGTGTGAAGCCTGATAGCCGAAAGAGCTGCTCCTGTATGAATCCCGCCTCCTCGCTGGTGAGCTGTGACCAGAAGAGCTGTGGGGTAAAGGGCGAGTAGCCTGGATTGATGGAGCGGTCCCGCAGAGCTCTCATGCGCTCCTTGAGATCCTGCTCCGAGGTGTGCAGAAGACTGGTCAGAAGGGGAGTGTCAAGGGTGTCGGCGAGCTCTTTGGTGGTGACGAGGAGGTCGTAGGCTGGCTCGTTGTAGACGAGGAGCGTCCCTTTGCGGTCATAGATGACGCCACGGTCGGGGAAGATAACTTCCTCGTAGAGGGCATTGTGCATGGCGCGCTCTTTGTACTCTGAGCTTACGAGCTGCAGGTAGCCGAGCCGTATGACATACAGCACCACGATGCCTATAGCGATCATCGGGAGGACGGCGATGCGTAGTCGATGGCGTGGACGCTCCATAGTTTATTCGCTAGTTCTGACGCCGTGGTAGGTGCTCCAGAAAGAGCATCTGCAGGATCATCACGATGAGATAGGTCAGGAGCATACTGCTTCCCAGTCTCAGTGCGTAGTACTCCCAGTCGAAGCCGCCTAGAGAGTCTAGCGTGAAGAGGACAAACTGGTGGATCGCTACCATCTCTAGGATGACGAGCCAGATGCCCCAGCCATGTATGCGCATAGAGGGAGCGCGGTGTAGGTTGCTCTCAATATCTACGACAGGAGCCAGGAGGTAGTTGCGCAGGAAGCCGACGAGTGTCAAGGCTGCCATGTGTAGACCCGGAGTGCCACTGAGCAGGTCGACGGAGAGTCCGACGAGTGCCCCAACGAGTGTGAGCCACTCTTTCGGAGTATCTACGCTAAAGAGTAGCAGCGCAAAGAGATAGACCGAAGGAGTAGCATAGCGAAAGAGCTGTATGTAGTTAAAGACCTCTACCTGTAGCAGTATCAGCAGTACGATGCCTAGGGTGGTCCATATCATTTGTAGTCTCATAGATCCTCTGCGCTCTCTTCCTCTAGATTTATGACATTGCCACCCGTTATCACGTAGACGTAGTGTAGCTGCCCGAAGTCGGTCGCTAGGAGTACTGGTAGCTCCTTACGATAGGTCAGGGGCGTGCCCGCGGCGCCTTCACCCTCTAGTCTGCCGATCATCATACCTGGCGGAAAGATGGCGGAGTAGCCACTCGTCACGAGCGTATCTCCAACGGCTAGATGCGCATGCTTCGGTAAGCCCCGTACGACGCTCTCTGTGGAAGAGAGCTTTTGTCGCCACGAGAGATCTCCTACATGCCCCTCGCGTAGCGTCATACAGCTGAGGGTCAGGCTTTCGTTGATGAGCGGTACGACCGTAGCGTAGCGAGACCCCACCTGAGCAACGATGCCTACGACACCGCTCTGGGAGACGACCCCCATATTGGGCTTGATGCCGTCACGAGCGCCACGGTCTATGGTCATCATATTGTTTGCCTTGAGATAGGTCAAACTAACGACTCGTGCCGTCACAAAGGTAAAGCTGGGTTCCTCCCGTACAATGGTGTCTAAGGTGTCTAAAGGCGTCAGCACCTGTGGCGCGACGGTGTCCGCTAGAAGGTACTCGAACTGCCGCTGCAGAGAGAGGTAGCGTCCTTCGAGCGTCGCCAGCTGTGCCGTGAGCTGCTGGTTCTGCTCTTGTAGCGAGAGGTAGGAGCGCCAGCGGGCGCCCTCAGTGTGAATCCTCCCCACGACAGACGAACTGGCAGCCGCTCCCACGAATGAGTGGTAGAGACTGCCATGAAAGAGTAGGAGCAAGGCGACCGCCTCACATACCACTAGGAGCACCCAGTGCAGGTTCGCACGAAGGAGTTCGAGGAGACGACGCATGGTTATCTCTTATTGCTATAGTGCCACGTGACTACCCTCTAGTGAATGAGAAAGTTGTAACTATCTACATTCTTGAGCACCTTGTCGGTACCCATAGCTACAGCGCGTAGTGGATCCTCGGGGACGTTGAACTGTATCGCGAAGCGACGTGTCAGTCTATCCGCCAGACCACGCAGGAGTGCACCACCGCCTGTCAGGGAAATACCGTTTTGCGTCACATCGGAGTAGAGCTCAGGAGGCGTACTCTCTAGTGTCTTGAGGATAGCGCTCTCGATCTTGACTATAGACTTGTCGAGACACTGAGCGATCTCCTGATAGGAGACGCTGATCTGTCGTGGCAGAGAGTCCATCAGGTCGGCACTCGTGACGATAAAGTCTTCCGGAGCGTTGTCTAGCTCAGCGAGAGCACTACCTACCTCGATCTTGATCTGCTCTGCGGTACGCTCACCGACACGTACATTGTGCTTCTGGCGCATGTACTCCATGATGTCGTGGGTGAACTCGTCGCCGGCTACACGTATCGACTGCTTAGAGGAGATACCACCGAGCGAGATGACAGCTATCTCGGTCGTACCACCACCTATGTCGACTACCATGTTGCCCTCAGGAGCGAGGACATCTATGCCGATGCCAATAGCGGCAGCCATCGACTCGTAGAGCATGTAGACATCACGACCGCCAGCGTGCTCGCTTGAGTCCTTGACGGCGCGTATCTCCACTTCCGTACTGCCCGAAGGCACGCTAACGACCATACGTAGCGAGGGCGAGAAGAGCGAGTGCGACTTCTTATTGATCTGCTTGATCATACCTCGGATCATCTTCTCGGCTGCGTCAAAATCCGCTATGACGCCATCTCTGAGTGGACGCACGGAGCGAATGTACTCGTGCCCCTTCTCATAGATCTCTCGCGCCTTCGTACCCACGGCGATTACCTCATCATTGCGCCGATCGAAGGCGATGACGCTAGGCTCGTCGAAGACGATCTTCCCATCCTTCATTATGATCGTATTAGCTGTGCCGAGGTCTACAGCTAGTTCTTGTCTTAGTTTGAATAGTCCCATATATCGTTTGGTTGTGACTAATGATTAATGTCTAAAGTGGCGAATACCTGTCGTCACCATGGCAACGCCCTGCTCGTTGCACGCGTCGATGCTCTCCTGGTCTCGTATCGATCCTCCAGGCTGTACGATTGCCGTGATGCCGGCTGTGGCTGCTAGATCCACACAGTCACGAAAGGGGAAGAAAGCGTCGCTCGCCAGGACAGCCCCCTTGAGGTCAAAGCCAAAGGTGTGCGCCTTCTGGATCGCTTGCCTAAGCGCTGAGACACGAGACGTCTGACCGATGCCCGTCGCTAGCAGCTGGCTGTCACGGACGATAGCCAGTGCATTGCTCTTGCAGTACTTGACGATGCTCTCGGCCATACGTATGTCGGCCATCTCATCTTCGGTGGGTGTAGCCTCCGTGACAGATGTGTAGACAACAGGCTCGGAGAGAATGTCAGGAGTCTGTACCAGGTAACCACCCGCAGCCGTACGGATGCTGTCTAGGTCAGGTAGAGGCGCTTTCTGGAGCAGGAGGATACGCTTCGACTTCTGACCCAATATCTGCAAAGCTTCGGTGTCAAAGTCTGGTGCGATGAGTACCTCAAAGAAGATATGCGAGATCTGCTCCGCCGTCTCTTTGTCGATCGCTCTATTTGCCACTAGGATCCCGCCAAAGGCTGACTCCGTGTCCGCCTCATAAGCTGCCTGCCAAGCCTCCGAGATCGTCTCTCGCGAAGCTATACCGCACGGATTGGTATGCTTGAGCACCGCAAAGGTGGGAGCCTCGAACTCCTGTATGAGATGCACGGCAGCGTCTAGATCCTGCAGGTTGTTGTAGGATAGCTCCTTGCCCTGTAACTTGTCAAAGTAGTGATCTAAGTCGCCGTAGTAGAAGCCCATCTGGTGGGGGTTCTCGCCATAGCGTAAGACTCGTGGGTTGCGCCCCGAGATATGCAGTGCCGTATGAGCACCCTCGTCAAAGTAGTTGAAGATATCGCTGTCGTAGGTTGCTGTCACTTCAAAAGCACGTAGCGCATAGCTCCTTCGCTCAGGTAGCGTAGTAGTACAGCCGTCACGCTCCAGCAGCTCTATGAGCGCATCGTACTGATCACGATGCGAGCAGATGAGCACGTCGTGATAGTTCTTTGCCGCAGCACGTATGAGTGAGATACCGCCTATGTCGATCTTCTCGATGATTTCCTCCTCACTGGCACCACTAGCGACCGTCTCAGCGAAGGGGTATAGATCCACAATGACAAGGTCTATCAGGGGAAGAGCGTACTGCGCCACCTGCTCCTCGTCATGGGCATTGTCTCGCCGTGCGAGGATACCTCCGAAGATCATCGGGTGGAGCGTCTTGACACGTCCTCCGAGTATAGCGGGTAGAGCGGTCAGAGCCTCTACTGGAGTACAGGGTATCCCGAGCGACTCGATATACTCTTGAGTACCTCCTGTGGAGATGATCTCTACCTCGGCAGCATGTAGTATACGTGCGATGCGATCGATGCCCTCCTTGTGGTAGACTGATATGAGGGCTCGCCGGATAGGTCTTGTGGTCATAGTGCTTGTGGCGTGTGGTATAGGGTGAATAGTAGCTCTCCCAGGAGTTTCTGAAAAGAGCCAAATGTCGGTCATAGCTACAGTAGCTACAAAGGTAGTAAAAAGAGCCGATAAAATCCCTCCGAGGGAAAAAGAAATACTTCGGAGGAATCAAATGATACTTCGGAGGAATGAAATGATACTTCGGAAGAATCAAATCATAAGTCCGAAGAATTTCGCCATTTCCTCCGTGGAGATTTTCAAATTCTTCGGAGGAAACCAAAAAGTGTCGGAGGGGGATATGTCAGCTTTGCTTTCAGTCCATCTCTTAACTGGAGGAAGTAGCGCAGGAAGGTGCTTTTAAGAGCTGGAAGGAGGCTTTTTTGCCCCTAAATGGCACTCAGAGAGAGATTATTGAGTGATTTTTGCCCAAAATGGTTGCAGAGAAAGAAAAAAGCACTATCTTTGAGGCGTGAATAGTATCGAACGACTTCAGAGAGCTGCTCTGTATACAGTCAAAGCTATCCACAAGGACATACAGACAAAACAATATAATCACTAATCATAAACAAGTTTACTTATGAACAAAACAGAATTTATCAAAGCTGTCGCCGAAAAGGCTGAGATGACTCAGAAGGATGCCAAGACTCTCTATGAGGCTATGGTAGAGACCATTCATGAGGAGATGAAGAAGGGTGAGCGCCTTACACTTGTAGGCTTTGGCTCATTCTACGTTTCTGAGCGTGCTGCTCGCAAGGGCATCAACCCACAGACAGGCAAGACTATCCAGATCAAGGCTAGCAAGTCTATCAAGTTTAAGCCCAGCTCAGCTCTAGACATCAACAAGAAGAAGTAAGCAACTGCTACTTTCTTCGATTGCTTCGGGAGAGCTATCGCTCTCTTGGAGTACATCAACATAAAAAGAGGGGTAGACTCCATCAGAGTCTGCCCCTCTCTCATAACTATAAGTCGCTTGCTACTTAGTCGCCCTGCGGAATGAGTACCTGAGGATGAGACCCAAGAGCGTTAGACTGACGGGAAAGGCAAACCAGACACCCATCAATTGCAGGGGAGCGCCATGCAACCCGATGCCAAAGCCGAAGAGCCACGCCATCGCTGGTGCTACAATCAGGTGACAGAGTGCAGCAGCGGGCGCTAGTATCGCCACACGACTGATGCCTCTGAGCGCATTGGCATAGATGATCTGTAGCGCATCGCCTATCTGGTAGAGGCAGAGCGGGATGAGTGCTAGGTAAGTCGCCTCGGCGACCGAGAGATCGGCATTGAAGAGGCGCACGACTGGCTCGCGACACAGGACCAAGAGCGGCATCATAACCGCCGCCACAAAGAGACAGAGGTAGACGCCTGCACTGGCCACACGGCGGGTCTCTTGTCGCTCTCCTTGTGCTAGGAGCGTGCTACTACGTATCGCTGTGGCTGCGCCGATGCCGTAGTAGACCATGAAGCCCAGCGTACTGACTGTCGCAATGATCTGATGCGCTGCCAAGGCTGACGTACCGATCCGAGCGACCAAGATGACCGCTATAGAAAAGGAAGCAGCCTCCATACCCATCTGCAGTGCTACGGGCGTACCTAGTCGTAGCAATGGTGCTATCCCCTCACGCCACGACCAGCGCAAGCGCCGCAACCGCTCTAGGATCTCACGATAGCGTGGTAGCAGAGCAGTCACAGCAACGATTGCTAGTAGCATCGCTATACGACTGCTCAGCGTTGCTATGCCAGCACCATACAAGCCCCACTCGGGGAAGCCCCCTTTGCCATAGATGAGAAGGTAGTTGAGACCGATGTTAAGCACATTGCCTGCTAGGGTGATATACATCGGGATCTGCGTATCTCCCATCCCCTCGGTGTACTGCTTGAACGTATTGAAGAGCATCACCACCATAAAGCCCAAGACCTGGATACGGTAGTAGGGTAGGGCTATGGCGTGTAGCTCATGGGGTAGATTGAACAGCTCCAGACTTCCCTCGAGGAGTAGGAGCCCCCCGCCGATTAGGAGGGCGATCAAGAGGTTGAGCAAGAAGCTATGCCCTAAGTAGTGCGCCACCTGATCGGAGCGTCCCCATTCCTTATTGGTTGCCACCAGCGGTGTCAGACCGTAGGAGAAGCCCATCCCGAAGATGATGACTAGGTTGAGAAAGTTATTGACAAAAGAAGCTGCCGCCAGCTCGTCTAGGCTGTGGTGGCTCACCATCACATTGTCGGCAAAGCCCACGAGGATCAATCCCACCTGCCCGATGATCACGGGCAGACCTAGCCGCAGCAAAGGCCCGTAATGCACCCGACAGCTCCGATAGTAGTTGCTCCAGCTCATATCACACAAACGGCACCTAGCGACTAAGAGTTAAGGCGAGCGAGGAACTCCTCCTCCGTGACGAGCGGGATGCCGAGTTGCTCCGCTTTGGCACGCTTCGAGGGACCCATATCGCTGCCCATCAGGACGAAGGTCGTACGGCCTGAGATGCTCCCCACGTTGACACCGCCATGCTGCTCGATGAGCTGCTTGTACTCATCACGGCTGTGCTGGGTGAAGCTCCCAGAGATAACGATTCGCTCGCCTTCCAAGAGGTTGGACTGAGGTGTGTCGGTCGTCTCCTCGCTACGCTCCTCTAGGATTACGCCACAGCGCTGTAGCTCTGCGATCAACTGCTGATTACGCTCCAGAGAGAAGAAGTAAACGACCTGCTCGGCGATCTTCGGTCCCACATCGGGCAGGGCTTGCAACTCGTAGTCGGTCGCCTGAGCTAGTCGGTCGATGCTTTGGAAGTGTTGTGCTAGCGTCTTCGCCGTCCCCTCGCCGACATAGCGGATCCCGATGCCGTAGAGCAGACGCGCGAAGGGACGACTCTTCGACTGCTCGATGCTAGTGAGGAGGTTGTTGATCGACTTCTCCTTAAAGTTCGGTAGCTGCGCCAAGTCGCTAGCCGTGAGCTTGTAGAGGTCGTCGATGTTTTCGATAAGATGTCTGTCAAAGAGCGCGTCGATCGTCTCAGGCCCCACGTTGATATCGGCAGCTCGTCGTGTGCAGTAGTGCTCGATACGCCCCATGATCTGTGGCGGGCAGGCGTAGCTGTTGACACAGTAGTAACCCACCGAGCCATCAATCTGCTGGAGCGGGGCGCCACAAGCGGGACAACGCTCAGGCAGTCGTACAGGCTCCGACTCGGGCCGTCTGAGACTAGTCTCCACAGCAGTGATCTTAGGGATGATCTCGCCACCCTTCTCTATGTATACGTAGTCATGGTAATGCAGGTCGAGGCTCTTGATGAACTCCTCGTTGTGCAGCGTGGCGCGACGCACCACGGTCCCCGAGATGAGGACCGGCTCCACATTGGCAACAGGCGTGACAATGCCTGAGCGCCCCACTTGATAGTCCACCGAGAGAAGCTCTGCACGCGCATTCTCCGGCTGATACTTGTAGGCAAAAGCCCAGCGTGGCGACTTCGCCGTATTGCCGAGCGTGCGTTGCTGTGTGAGACTGTCCACCTTGAGGACGATACCGTCCGTGGCGTAGGGCAGATCGCCCCGCTGCACGTCCCACTCATCTATGTAATGGTATAGTGCCGACAGGTCGCTACTCTTAAATGGCGCAACGCCCGTGTTAAAGCCCATCTCCTCAAGGAGCTTCATGCGCTCATAGTAACTATCCGGCAGGCGAGTCTCATCGTCCAGCGCATAGAGGTAGTAGCAGATGCAGAGCAGACGGCGCTGCGCTACGACACGACTATTGAGCGTCTTAAGCGTACCCGCCGCCGCATTGCGCGGATTGGCAAATGGCGCTTCACCCTCAGCCGTACGCTCCCCATTGAGCCTTTCGAACTCCTTAAAGGGCAGTAGCACTTCGCCCCGCACCTCGATGCGTCCCATCGTGTAGTCGGGATGCCCCGCAACTGGGCGCAGACGTAGCGGCACCGACTGGATCGTCCGCACATTGACCGTCACGTCATCCCCGAGCGTCCCGTCACCACGTGTCACGGCACGCACCAGCACCCCCTCCTCGTAGATGAGCGATATGGAGGAGCCGTCATACTTCATCTCCGCCACCCACGGCACATCGTCCGTAGCTAGGAGCGTGTCGGTACGCTCGCAGATCTCAGCGATCTCGTCGTAGTTGTATGTGTTCGAGAGCGAAAGCATCGGCCGCTCGTGCGCCACCTGAACAAAAGCATCGTTTCGATCCCGCCCTACACGTAGGGATGGCGAGGTCGGATCTGCAAATTCTGGGTGCTTCGCCTCCAACGTAAGGAGTCGCTGCATCAGGACGTCGTAGTCCGCATCGCTAATGGTCGGAGCATTGTCTAGGTAGTAAGCGCGGTTGTGCTGCTCGATCGTCTTGCGCAGCTGCTCTATCTCTAGCTTTGGGCTATTGGATGTCATAGGGGTTACTTCACTTGGTCAAAGGGGGTACGATTCGCGATGGCGCTCCCGAGCGTCACCTCGTCGGCATACTCGATCTCGTCACCGATAGAGATACCCCGTGCGATGAGCGAGACCAGCACACCCGTAGACTCCAGACGCTTATATATATAGTAGTTGGTCGTGTCGCCCTCTAGGGTCGAGCGTATGGCGAGGATCACCTCACGGACCGGCTCCTCCTGGACACGCTCGTAGAGCGACTCGATCTCTAGGTCGTTTGGCGTGATTCCGTCTATCGGAGAGATGATCCCGCCCAAGACGTGGTACAGACCTTTGTAGCGGTGCGTCTGCTCGATGGTTAGGACATCCTTCACCTGCTCGACGACGCAGACGACGCTCTGATCCCGTTGTGGATCGGAGCATATGTCGCATAGCGGGCTGTCGCTGATGCAGTGGCACCGCTCGCAGTAGCAGATCTTCTGGCGAAGGTCTATGATCGCCTCCCCCAGATGCTGCGCATAGGAGGGCGGCTGACGAAGCAGGTGCAGCGCCATACGCATAGCAGTCTTGCGCCCTATGCCAGGAAGGAGGGAGAGCTGATCTACGGCACGCTCGAGCCATTGGGAGGGGTACTGATCTTTCATAGTTTAGTAGGTCGCCACAAAGATACGAAAATGGAGACTGTCGATTGTAGGATATCGAGACACGTAATAGAGTCCCCCAGAGGGTCCTGAGCACGGCTCTTACCTCTAGGGGACTCTATATATTATATGTATCGCTACGTAGCGTGCTTACTTAGCAGGCTCTAGCTCTACCGTGAAGTGACGTAGCACCGGTAGCTCACGCGTGATGACGTAGCCACGTGTGATCGACTCACGACGGTCGTAGACATTCTTGCAGGCTGCTGCGATGACGTCCATGTGATTGTTCGTGTAGGTGCGACGTGGTATAGCGAGGCGGAGTAGCTCCAGCTTAGGATAGCGGTTCTCACCCGTCTTAGGATCGCGGTCTGCTAGGATAGAGCCGATCTCGACACCACGGATGCCAGCCTCTAGGTACAGCTCGATGCCGAGCGTCTGAGCGATGAACTCTTCCTTGGGAACGTGCGTCAAGATCTTCTTCGCATCGAGGAAGATAGCGTGTCCACCAGCAGGGCGCTGATAGGGTACACCGTACTCGTCTAGCTTGCTGCCGAGGTAAGCTACCTGACGGATGCGCGTGTCGAGCATGTCAAACTCTGTGTTCTCATCCAGACCGATAGCGAGCGCATTCATATCGCGACCGTTCATACCTCCGTAGGTCAGGAAGCCCTCATTCATCACAGCGTACATAGAGCACTTGTGATAGAGTTCCTCGTCACGCATAGCGAGGAAGCCACCCATGTTGACCACAGCGTCCTTCTTGCTAGACATGGTCATGATGTCAGCGTAGCTGAGCATCTCACGGACTATCTCCTTGATCGACTTGTCAGCATAGCCCTCCTCACGAGTCTTGATGAAGTAAGCATTCTCAGCAAAGCGAGCACCATCGATCTGTAGCGGTATGCCGTACTTGTGGCACAGCTCGCTCGTCTCACGTACATTCTTCATAGAGACAGGCTGCCCGCCAGCCGTATTGTTGGTCACCGTCAGGACACACATAGGGATCTGCTCCTTAGGGTACTTCTTAAAGCAATCCTCCAGCTTGTTCAGATCCATCTCACCCTTGAAGGGTAGCTCCAGCTCCGTATTGCTAGCCGCATCGATCGTGCAGTCGACGGCTACAGCCTTGCGAAACTCGATGTGCCCCTTCGTTGTGTCAAAGTGTGAGTTGCCCGGTACGATGTCGCCCTCCTTGAGCGTAGCCGAGTAAAGCACATTCTCCGCAGCGCGGCCCTGGTGTGTAGGGATCACGAGGGGGAAGGTGCAGATCTTCTCGACAGCATCCTTGAGATTTTGGAAAGAGGAAGCGCCCGCATAGCTCTCATCGCCAACCATGATGCCAGCCCACTGACGGTCACTCATAGCGCCCGTGCCTGAGTCCGTCAGGACATCGATAAAGACTTGTGACGACTTGAGACTGAATAGGTTGTAGTGTGCTTGCTTAATCCACTGCTCACGCTGCTCGCGCGTACTCTTGTGTATCGGCTCTACCATTTTAATGCGGTATGCCTCAGAAAAAGGTATCTCCATAGTAGTTCTATTAAATTATTGTGTTCTTTTACTGCCCCAAAGATACGGAAAAAGACACACTAAGGGTATACGAGTAACGATTTTGTAGGGACGCTCGGTCTGAGCGTCCATTGTATCAAAGCGAAACGTCGTCCTGTAGGGACGCACGATCTGTGCGTCCGTCCCCGTTAAATCACGATGCTGTAACCTTTGACACAACGGACGACGTCTCGCTTTGACACAACGGACGCACAGATCGTGCGTCCCTACAGGATTTCGTCACGACTAGACACTAGCCGTGAGTCCCTACGACGGAGTTACACGTCGAGGGCTCTGTCGCTTGCCACCTCGGGTAGATTTACTACCTTTGCTTCGACTAAAAAGGATATTACGAATCACACAAAAGCATCTACAGATATGCAAATAGTAGACATCAAAGGGCGCGAGGTACTAGACTCGCGCGGCAATCCAACAGTGGAGGTAGAGGTCATCCTAGATAGCGGAGCCATGGGGCGTGCCGCTGTTCCCAGTGGAGCCTCTACAGGGGAACACGAAGCACTCGAACTACGTGACGGTGACAAGAGCCGTTACCTCGGCAAGGGCGTCCGCAAGGCGGTCGAAAACGTCAACGAGGTGATCGCTCCAGCTCTCTTCGGCATGAGCGCGCTCGAGCAGCGTGAGATAGACCAGAAGATGATAGACCTAGATGGTACAGATACCAAGAGTGTGCTCGGTGCTAACGCTATCCTAGGCGTCTCGCTAGCTGTCGCTAAGGCTGCTGCTGACGAACTAGCTATACCGCTCTACCGCTACATCGGTGGTGTCAACGCACACACGCTCCCCGTGCCTATGATGAACATCATCAACGGAGGTGCACATAGCGATGCTCCCATCGCTTTTCAGGAGTTTATGATCCGTCCCATCGGTGCCAAGAGCTTTAGCGAGGCGCTCCGCATGGGTGCCGAGACATTTCACGCACTCAAGAAGGTGCTCCACGATCGTGGACTCAGCACTGCCGTAGGTGACGAGGGTGGCTTCGCTCCTAAGCTCGATGGCGTAGAGGATGCGCTCAATAGCATCATCGAGGCGATCCATCAGGCTGGTTACAAGCCTGGTAGCGACATAACCATCGCTCTAGACTGCGCCGCTAGCGAGTTTTACCATGAGGGCGTCTACAACTACGCCAAGTTTGAGGGTGAGAAGGGTCAGCAGCGCACTCCAGCTGAGCAGGTTGCTTACCTAGAGACACTCGTCAGCAAGTACCCCATCGATAGCATCGAGGACGGTATGGACGAAAACGACTGGGAGGGATGGCATCTGCTCACCGAGAAGCTAGGCGACCGCCTGCAGCTCGTCGGTGACGACCTCTTTGTGACCAATGTAGCGTATCTCAGCCGAGGCATCAAGGAGCACGCTGCCAACTCAATCCTGATCAAGGTCAACCAGATCGGCACGCTCACAGAGACGCTTGACGCTATCGACATGGCACATCGTCACGGCTTCACCGCGGTCGTATCGCACCGCTCAGGCGAGACCGAGGATACTACCATCGCCGACATCGCCGTAGCAACCAATGCGGGGCAGATCAAGACTGGCTCGCTGAGTCGCACCGATCGCATTGCCAAGTACAACCAGCTACTACGTATCGAGGAGGAGCTAGACGCACAAGGCGTATACGGCTTCCAGTCCCTACGCTAAGATAGTCGGTGATCGCCACCGAGCGGTCACGACACGACAGCTTTCAATCAACGAAACTTATACCGCCACGGAGGAAATCTGAAATTCTTCCGTGGCGATTTTTTATTCTCCAGCGAGGGACGAAAAAATTCTTCCGAAGTTTCATTTGATTCTTCCGAAGTATCGTTTGATTCTTCCGAAGAATTTCGCATTACCTCCGTGGCAAATTTTTATTTGCCAGTAGGCTATTTGAAAATTCCTCCTGAAGAATTGGAATTTAGAGGTTAGAGGAGACGACTCCTGTAGGGACGCACGGTCTGTGCGTCCGTCCCCGTTAAAAGCTACATCGTCAAAATTATTCTACAACGGACGCACAGACCGTGCGTCCCTACAGGGCGACGTGGGGGATAATCGTGCGTCCCTACAGCGGGCTACACGTCCCGTGCGTCCCTACACCGGTCGTCTCTAACTTCTAATCTCTAGCTTCTAACCTCTAATTTCTAATCTCTAATCTCTCCCTCCTCCTCTTGCGCGATTTAAAACAAACATATAACTTCGCAGGAAATATCATTCACCCGGAAGAGTCATCCCCCCTCCCCGACACGCTACAACGAAACACTAACTTCTAATCTTTAGCTACACTATGAGCAAACAACTACGCATCTGGCTCTTCGTCCTCCTCGGCACGCTCATCACGTCCACCTCCCTCCTCGCCGAAGGCGTCATCACTATGACCACCTCCAAGGCCGTCGGGGAAACAATCAATCTGGGAATCAAGGCAAACGGCAACGTCACCATCGAAGGTGTCAAAGAAACTCCTCAGTTAGGAGAGTATGCGAAAAGCTACACCCTCACCAGCCAGACGATCACCATCCGAGGCGATGTGACAACGCTTTACTGCGGGGAAAATCAACTGACCAGCTTGGACGTCTCTGGATGTACCGCCTTGACATGGCTTAACTGCTCTAACAATCAACTGACCAGCTTGGACGTCTCAGGCTGTACCGCCTTGACAACGCTTTACTGCGGGGAAAATCAACTGACCAGCTTGGATCTGTCGGGCTGTACTGCCTTGGCAACGTTTGAGTGTTACAATAATCAGTTGACCAGCTTGGATGTCTCTGGCTGTACCTCCTTGACATCGCTGACCTGCTATGAGAATCAACTGACCAGCTTGAACGTCTCTGGCTGCACCGCTTTGACATACCTATGGTGCAGTAAAAATCAACTGACCAGCTTGGACGTTTCGGACTGCGTTGCCTTGACAAAGCTTAAGTGCTGGGTAAATCAGCTGACCAGCTTGGACGTCTCAGACTGTACCGCTTTGACAACGCTTTTCTGCTACCACAATCAGCTGACCAGCTTGGATGTGTCGGGCTGTAGCGCCTTGGTATGGCTTTCTTGCTCCAGCAATCCATTGACCAGCTTGGATGCCTCTGGCTGTACCGCCTTGACAACGCTTTACTGCTCTTGTACTCAACTGACCAGCTTGAACGTTTTGGGCTGTACCGCCCTGACAGAGCTATGCTGCGAAGGGAGTCAACTGACCAACTTGGACGTCTCAGGCTGCACTGCCTTGACAAAGCTGCAGTGTCGCAAAAATCAGTTGACCAGCTTGAACGTCTCAGGCTGCACCGCCTTGACTGATCTTCACTGCTATGAAAATCAGTTGACTAGCTTGGATGTCTCAGACTGTACTGCCTTGACTGGTCTTCACTGTTATGAAAATCAGTTGACCAGCTTGAACGTATCGGGCTGCACTGACTTGACAACGCTTCTGTGTTACAATAATCAGTTGACCAGCTTGAACGCATCGGGCTGTACTGCCTTGGCAACGTTTGAGTGCTACAATAATCAGTTGACCAGCTTGGACGTCTCGGGCTGTACCGCCTTGACAGAGCTTAGCTGCGGAAGCAATCAGCTAACTAGCTTGGACGTGTCAAAGAACACCTCCTTGACAAAGCTAGACTGCGGATGGAATCAACTGACCAGCTTGGATCTCTCAAATCATGCCCGTTTGAGAGTTTTGGACTGTAGCAACAACCTCCTAAGGAAGATAGATCTGTCAGGCTGTACGAATATATACTTGCTGATATGTCATAAGAATCAGATTAAAGCACCCGAGATGACTAGCCTCGTCAATAGCTTGCCAGATTTACAAGGTAAGGGTGTGGGTTTTTTTAGAGTGTTTTATGATGGGAGTGGTGAGGGAAACGTTTGTTTTGCTACGCATGTAGCTATTGCTAAAGCTAAGAATTGGAAGATCCTGTTTACACGAGATCCTTATGATAACTATTGGCACGACTACACGGGCGCAGACAATCCTATCTTTACAGTTACCTCTTCATCAACTAGCGGTGGGGCGATCTCCTTCACTGGGGCGGACAACTTAAACGCTGTCCCCTACGGTACTACGCTGACGGTCATCGCTACCCCCTCAGAGGGTTACGAGTTGACTGAGTTGACTGCCAATGACAGAAACATTCTTGACACGAAGAAGGTGGTCGTCGACGAGGATCTACTCATCAAGGCGATCTTTAGGAAGAAGACCTTCGCAGTGGCGCTGAGCAGCAACGAGCATGGTACGATCTCTATCGCTGAGTCAGTAGACCTTGATGCGGTGCCGTATGGTACGACTCTGACGGTCATCGCTACCCCAGCAGAGGGTTACGAGTTGACGGAGTTGACTGCCAATGACAGCAACATTCTTGACACGAAGCAGGTGGTCGTCAGCGAGGATCTACTCATCAAGGCGACCTTTAGGAGGAAGACCTTTGCGGTCACGCTAACCAGTAACGAGCATGGTACGATCTCAATCGTTGAGCCGGTGGATCTCGATGCAGTAACCTACGGAACGACTCTGACGGTGAAGGCTACGGGCAAGAATGCGCAGTGCGAGCTGACCGCTCTTACGGCTAATGGGGAGGACATCCTTGCTACCCAGAGCTTTGTCGTGAAGGGTGCGACGGAGGTCAAGGCGACCTTTGTGGATCACACGGGCGTGGAGACGACCGTTACGCAGCAACTGAAGCTCTACCCGAATCCAGCGACTGACTACGTCATCGTGGAGGGTGTAGCACCTGCCAGCGAGGTGACGCTCCACAGTATGACCGGCGAGCGGCTCTATGCGGGGCGTGCAGATAGTCGAGGCACGCTACGGATTGACCTGACACCCTATGCGGACGGGGTTTACCTGGTCTGCGTAGCGGACGAGACCTACCGGGTAGTGGTAAGGCGATAGAATAAAAAGGGGGCGAACAATTGTTCGCCCCTTTTTGATTAGAGGTTAGAAGCTAGAGATTAGAGGTTAGAGCGAGAGGAGACGACTCCTGTAGGGACGCACGGTCGTCCTCCACGTCGCCCTGTAGGGACGCACGGTCTGTGCGTCCGTTGTCGAACGAAAGTTAAAGTGTCGTCTCGGCTGGTTTGCGGACGGACGCACAGACCGTGCGTCCCTACTTTAAGTTTGCAGAGTGAAAAGAATTCAACCCGAGATTAAGTCAGTTGAACGGGTTGTTCTTACCTTTGTTGTAGTAAGGTAAGGACAGCAACCAGAGGGTAATCTATCGTCCCT
>CABUDK010000014.1 GCA_902490315.1 uncultured Porphyromonas sp.
TTTGTAGTCTGATTTTAGTTGCCATTGTTGATATTGAGATTTGAATGATTTGGATGTCCGTGAGAACCTTGGTTCGGACGAACTGTGCAAAGGTACGCAAAAAAGTTTACCCCACCATCACTTTCCCAGAATTTGTTCTCTCTTGAAAGAGGACACTATGTTCCTTCTAATGTTTGTCGGAGAATAATGTTAGGGGAGAAAAGCTTGATCTCGACTAGCGTTGCTCTTTGTGCAGAGCTATGATGCGCTGATTGGAGCTGCCTCTGAAGGGGAGCTGAGGGTCGTACAGACTCTGTACGAAGCGACCATCCACTAGCACATCTATATAGTCTAGCAGTGGGGCTCGCGTGGGGTCTTGCTCTATCTGCTCGAGCGTATAGCCTGTGTAGCACCAGATCTCTTGCCCCGTGTCGCGCTTGAGACGCTGGAGCAGCGTGAGCAGCTCCTCGGGACTAAACATCGGATCCCCTCCACTCAGTGTGATGCCGTCGAGGAGGGGATTGTCGTTGATGTCGTCAATGATCTGCTGTAGGTACGCCTCCGTCAGGGGCGTACCTACGAGCGGATTGTGACTCTCAGGGTTGTGACACCCTGGGCAGTGATGGGAGCAGCCCGCTAAGTAGATAGCACAGCGTATCCCATCACCGTCGAGGATGGTCTCGGGTATGACCTTGAGGACGTTCATCCGAGAGAAATCAGACTAGTGATGCTTGACGCGATCAGCCTCCTCGGCACGCTTGGCAGAGTTCCACGAGGCGAGGTCGCCCGTCAGGTAACCTGTGATGCGACGCATACGTAGTATATCCTCGCCACCACATATCGGGCACTTAGCATAGATGACCCCCTTGTAGTGACACTCGCGACAAGTATCTATCGGGTGATTGATCGAGCCGTAGCCAATGTGGTTGTCTTGCATCAGCTTGACAATCTTGGCAATTGCCTTGACATTCTTTTTAGCCTCGCCATCGAGCTCTATATAGGTGATGTGTCCTCCTAGCGTCAGCGCGTGGAAGGGAGCCTCCAGACGTATCTTGTCAGCGATGCGTATCTCCTCCTTGACATCGATGTGGAAGGAGTTGACATAGTATGCTCTATCGTTAACCCCCTCGATGGTCCCGTAGCGCTTACGGTCGAGGCGTGTGAAGCGGCCTGAGAGCCCCTCAGCTGGAGTGGCTAGTACGGAGTAGTTGAGGTGATAGCGCTCCTTGAACTCCTGTGCTACCTCACCAATGATTTCGACACAGTGGTAGAGCGTGTGCCAAGCATCCTCGTTGGTGCCGTGTCCCTCACCGTAGATGGCGCACATAGCGTTGTGCCCACCGATGAAGCCGATGCCGAGCGTGCCGCTGTCTATCACGTGACCCACGGGATCGTTGGGACGCAGAGCTCCCCCACCCTTCCAGACATCATTGCCCATCATAAAGGGGAACTGACGTGCCAATGCTGTCGCCTGAAACTCGTAGCGCGTGTGTAGCTGTTCGCCCACGAGCTGAGCCATCTCACGTATCGATGTATAGAGCTTATTGATCGCTATGCTACGCATCTTGCCTATATCCTCCTTCGTACCCATCTGCTCCTTAGCATAGCGCATCGCCTCGATCGCTAGGCGCGGTAGATTGATCGTCGTAAAGGAGAGATTGCCACGACCTATTGAGGTGCGAGGACCATTGATATTCTCGAAGACACGCGTACGGCATCCCATCGTCGCAATCTCATGGCGGTAGCGCAGCGGGTCATTGGCATCCCACTCATCACTATGATTGAAGGGCGTATCAAGGAAAACAAAGTTGGGAAAAAGCGCCTTTGCCGTCGTCTCGCAAGCTTTCAGGAAGAGGTCAAAGTTTGGCGTCTCAAACTCTATCTCTCCAGCCACGGCACTGTCGAAGTCTTTCATCGCACGGTCAAAGTCCGCCTCGGAGTAGTTGACCCCATCCTTGACTTTAAAGATCTGTATCGGGAAGACTGGCACTTCTCCACCTACGCCTAGCCCTTCAGTCGTTGCTTTCATCAGCTCCTCGATCACCATACGTCCCTCGGCCGAGGTGTCGGTACCGTAATTGATCGAGCTAAAGACCACCTGATTGCCTCCTCGTGAGTGCATCGTGTTGAGGTTGTGTATGAAGCCCTCCATCGCTTGATGCGTGTCACGACGTGTGCGCTCTATCGCTTGGTTGATCAAGTAGACCACCTCTTTGCGAGGTATCTCCTTATTGACCCGCTGGCCCAGAGCTTGGCACAGATTCGTCACCGCTGTCGAGGTCGGTACGATACTATCCAGATGCTGCTCTGCCAGCTCTCGTATCTCTCGTACGGTGGGCAGATCCGTAGCACCCTGGCAGTGGAGGAATAGACGTGTCGTGTCGGCCACATGCTTGAGAAAAGTCTTGTAGACCCCAGGTGCCATGAAGAAGTCAAAGGCTGGTATCGCCTGCCCGCCATGCTGCTCGTTTTGGTTCGTCTGGAAGACGATCGTCGCCAGCGTCGCATAGCTCTGTATGCTCTGAGGCGTACGGATGCTACCATTCTTCGTGTGGAAGCCTCGCTCGTACAGATCCGCTAGGTCGTACTGGATGCAGGTTGTCGTCTTCGTGGGGTAGTAATCGAGGTCGTGGATATGTATGTCTCCGCGACGATGCGCCTCAGCGTACTGAGTGGGGAGCAGGTAGCGGTAGGTGTAGTCCTTAGAAACCTCCGAGGCGAAGGTCATCATCTGCCCTGCAGGCGTGTGACTACTCATATTAGCGTTGCTCAGGTTGACATCGTTACTGTCGATGGTCACGATGCCGTCGAGGTTGCGCTTGAGCTCGCTCTTCTTCTGACGCTCTGTGTTGCGCCACTCACGATAGAGTATGTAGCGCTTAGCCACCTCGGGCTGCACCTTCATGAGCTCGCTCTCGACGAGGTCCTGCACCTCCTCGACAGAAATGACCTCCTGCTCGATGCGCGCTAGCACACCCATGGTAACAGTTTTCGCCTCTTGGAGACACTCAGTCTGACCTGTGGCGATGTAGGCTTTGAGAACGGCGTTCTCAATCTTCGACGGGGTAAATGGCTCTTGCAGCCCATCCCGCTTGATGATTTGTTTGATAGTTGTTGTCATACTTCAATTCCCGAAAGTAATGTTAAGACGCTCACGTTTCTTCCTTCTCTCGTGCGATCTCCGTCTACTAGGGTCGGTCTTCTGACTTATCTCGTCGGGACTATGCAGTGTGTGGCGTAGCCCTGCTTGGAGCGATCTCCTTCCCATCTTAGTTAAGACAGTGGATATGTGATCCTCCTCTATGGCGAGAATTACAGCAGCGGGTTCTGTACTGGACTTGCACCAGTTTCCCAGCGACTAGGCGATGTGCACTAGTCCACCCTTATAGTATTATGAGATCGCAAATGAACGAAAGGAAGACGACGTAAAGCACCCTCATTTGTTACAAGTGCAATATTACAGCTTTCCTGCGAGATAGCCAAATAAAACAACTTCGAAATCGATAACTGTCGAAAAGTTATCCAAAACAAATACACAACAGACTGTTATTTAAGTTATTGCAAAAACAGCACCTACGCGAAGTTTCCCAATTAAAATCTTCAAATGCTTCGCTTCGTCCACAAAATTGCCAAATAGCGAGACGAGTAGCGATGATACAAGTAGCGATTTAGGGACGCACGGTTCGTGCGTCCGTTGCGTCAAAGCGAGACAAATAACGACGTGTAGGGACACATGTATCATCGCTACTCGTAAGCATTGCGAAATCCAGGGTAGTACCAAAAGTTTTGTAGTATCAAAAGTTTGTTGTACTTTTGCACCGTCAATGAGACGCCGAAATAGCTCAGTTGGTAGAGCAACTCATTCGTAATGAGTAGGTCGCCGGTTCGAGTCCGGCTTTCGGCTCTTATATCACTTCCTAAGGGTGTCGTCTATAGTGGTCTACCCGACCCTGTAGGGGGTGCCTTTTTTTCGTTATACACTAACATCGTACAGCAATGAAATCAGATATTCAGATAGCTCGTGAGTGCCAGCTCAAGCCCATTGAGGAGATCGCTCACCAGCTCAACATCACAGATCAAGAACTAGAGCCCTACGGTCATTACATCGGCAAGGTCTCACACGAGCGGATGGACCCCGACAAGATAGCCAAGAGCAACCTCATTCTCGTGACCGCTATCACACCTACCAAGGCCGGTGTCGGTAAGACCACCGTCTCCATCGGTCTAGCTCTCGGCCTTAACAAGATCGGCAAGAGTGCCGCCGTAGCTCTTCGTGAGCCCTCTCTCGGTCCCTGCTTAGGTATGAAGGGTGGTGCCGCTGGTGGTGGCTACGCACAGGTGCTCCCGATGGAGAGCATCAACCTTCACTTTACGGGCGATTTTCACGCTATCACCTCAGCGCACAACATGATCACCGCACTCCTAGACAACTATATCTATCAGAATAGAAATAGCTGTGAGGGACTCTCCGAGGTGCTCTGGAAGCGCGTTCTCGATGTCAACGATCGCTCCCTGCGCAACTGCATCACCGGTCTAGGAGGCGTCGGTAACGGTATTCCCACGGAGACCGGCTTCGACATTACCCCTGCGAGTGAGATCATGGCGATCCTCTGCCTCGCATCAGATCTAGACGACCTGCGTCGTCGTATCGATAATATCCTCCTCGGCTATACCAAGGCTAAGGAGCCATTTCATGTCAAGGATCTAGGCATCGGAGGTGCTATCACCATCCTCCTGAAGGATGCGATCAAGCCGAACCTCGTACAGACCACTGAGGGGACACCCGCCTTCATCCATGGCGGACCTTTCGCTAATATCGCTCACGGCTGTAACTCGATCATCGCTACGAAGATGGCTATGTCTTGCTGCGACTACACGATCACGGAGGCCGGCTTCGGTGCCGACCTCGGTGCGGAGAAGTTCCTCGACATCAAGTGCCGTGTAGCTGGTATCACGCCTAAGCTGACAGTCATCGTCGCTACCCTAGCGGGTCTCAAGATGCACGGCGATGTCAACGAGAAGCAGATCTACGAGAAGGACATAGAGGGCGTACGTAAGGGTCTTGCCAATCTCGATCGTCACGTGCATAACCTGCACAACTTCGGGCAGACGGTGGTCGTTGCCTTCAACCGCTACGCTACCGATACCGACGAGGAGATCGAGATCGTACGCAATCACTGCGAGCAGGTCCTAGGCTGCGGCTTTGCGATCAACAATGCTTACAGTGAGGGTGGCGAGGGAGCTACCGAGCTAGCTGAGCTGGTCGTCAAGACGATTGAGGAGCACCCTTCAGAGCCTATCGACCATGTCTACGAGCTCAGTGAGCCTGTCAAGACGAAGGTAGAGCACATCGCCAAGCGTATCTATGGTGCTGCTAATGTGACCTATAGTAGCAAGGCGGAGAAGAAGCTCGCGCGCATCCACGAACTCAATATGGAGCGCTATCCCATCTGTATCGCCAAGACACAGTACTCCTTCTCGGCAGATCCCAAGGGTTATGGCGATATGCGAGACTTTGATATGAAGGTCGAGGATATCGTCCTCAACAGTGGCGCTGAGATGATCGTCGTCATCATGGGTAGCATCATGCGTATGCCTGGACTGCCCAAGGAGCCACAAGCCGTCCACATGGACATCGTCGATGGTCAGATCGAGGGCCTGAGTTAGTAAAAGAGTACTACATAGCAATAGCCACGGAGGAAATCCTAAAATTCTTCCGTGGCTATTTTTTATTTTCCACGTGAGAAATCGGAAATACTTCGGACTTATCGTTTGATTCTTCCGAAGTTTCATTTGATTCTTCCGAAGAAATTTTCCTTTCCTCCGAGGAAATAAATTTTTCCTCCTTGGAAAATCGGAAATACTTCGGAGGTATCGGAGTAATTGGACGAATAGCCTTGTGTAGGGACGCACGGTCGTGCGTCCGTTGTCGAACATTGAGACGAGTATTGATATCAAAGTGCTGATACTGTAACCTTTGATACAACGAATACCTCCCGCTAGACAGAACCGTGCGTCCCTTCATGTCTCTATACGTAATTATGGACATCGATACCCGATTTGAAACACGCAATTTTGCCGGGATGTGCGTACTTGCGAGATTGAAAAGTTTGTCTTACCTTTGCATCCACGTGACGACAAGAAGCTCCAATGAGGTCTTGGGATCGTAGTGGATGGATTTGATAAGCTTGCAACCACTTAGAAAAATGCTAAAAACTTACCTCCTCGCCGCTCTTTAATAGAGACCGTAGCAGGAGGATCTTTCTAAGCAAGCATAGAGATATCAAAGCACCCTACGAGCTGATCCGTCAGACTGGTGGGGTGCTTTCTTGTTGTGGCGAGAGGCCCTTGTGTAGTCAAGTCGCCTCGACTCAATATATTTTATATCAATAGTATATCAGTAGTATGAATTACTTCTTTACATCCGAGTCGGTGTCTGAAGGACATCCAGATAAAGTGGCAGACCAAATATCCGATGCCATCCTAGACCAGCTACTGGCTGGTGATCCTAATTCGCGCGTCGCCTGTGAGACGCTTGTCACTACGGGACAGGTGATCGTGTCGGGCGAGGTGCGCAGCAATGCGTATGTCGATCTAGATGCGACCGTGAGACGTGTGGTAGATCGTATCGGGTACAACAAGCCTGAGTATGGCTTTGACGCTCGTAGCTGTGGCATACTGAGCGCTATCCATGATCAGAGTAACGATATCAACCGTGGTGTGGATCGCGGCAACCCTGAGGAGCAGGGAGCTGGCGACCAGGGGATGATGTTTGGCTATGCAACGACAGAAACGGCCAACTATATGCCTCTGCCCCTAGACCTCTCCAATGCGCTTCTCTTCGAGCTTGCAGAGATACGCAAGAAGGAGCCTGAGCTGATGCCTTACCTACGACCTGATGCTAAGAGTCAGGTGACGGTAGAGTATGATGAGCAAAATCACCCCGTGCGTATCGATACGATTGTCTTGAGCACGCAGCACGATGAGTTCATCAAGCCTGCCGATAGCTCTTACGAGGCGCAGCATGCTGCCGACCTCAAGATGCAGGAGCAAATCACGGAGGATATACGCCGTTACCTACTCCCTCGTGTGGAGAAGTACTATCCACAGTACGCTGATCTCTTTGCGGTGCAGGAATATCGCCTGCTCGTCAACCCCACGGGTAAGTTTGTCATAGGTGGTCCTCACGGAGATACGGGACTCACAGGACGTAAGATCATCGTGGACACTTACGGTGGTCGCGCTTCCCATGGTGGTGGAGCCTTCTCGGGCAAGGATAGCTCTAAGGTAGACCGCTCAGGTGCCTATGCTGCTCGGCATATTGCCAAAAACATGGTCGCTGCGGGCATTTGCTCAGAGATGCTGGTACAGATCTCCTACGCTATTGGTGTCGCAGAGCCTGTGAGCATCTACGTCCACACTTCGGGCAAGACGATCGATATGAGCGATGGTGAGATAGCACAGCGCATCTTGCGCATCTTTGACCTGAGACCGTATGCTATCGAGCAGCGCTTTGACCTACGCAAGCCGATCTATGAGGAGACCGCCGCTTATGGTCACTTCGGTCGTGATGTGCGTTGGGTCAAGAAGAGTTTTGAGACATTCCACAGAGGCACTATCGAGATAGAGGTCGAGCTCTTCCCCTGGGAGAAGCTGGACTATGTGGAGCGTATCAGACAAGAGTTTGGTCTCTAGTCGCAGCTAGGTCGTATGTCTCGTCTCTCAGAGAGTCTTAAGGCTAAGGAGCGACTCTTGCTACAAAACTATATCGAGGAGCAGGGGTTGAACCGTAGCCGCACACGCGAAGCTATCCTCGAGTTGATAGGTGAGCAGATGGGAATCTTCTCGCCAGAGGATCTGATAACGCTCGTTAAGGAGCGCGAGATGGCTATCGGAGAGACGACGATCTATACTTGCGTAGATCTTTTTCTCAAGATTGGTATCCTGCTACCTCTGCCGATGGGGCTAGCAGGATCATTGGTACGTAAGTCACTGTGTCTTGGCAAGGCTTTACTGCTTTGCCGGCACTGTGGCTCAGCGCTTCTCCATCGTAGCGCTGTAGCGCTGACAGAGCTACAGACGGTCACGCCTCCTCGATACAGAGACGTCACGCCGCTACTGATCTACTGGGGAGTCTGTCCTCAGTGCTATCGTCTCGGACGACGATAGAGCCGCACGCAGTACAACGTAGTACTGTCACGTAGAGAAAATCGGTGAAGGTGTCGCACCGAGCGCACGCTGTGGGCTTTGTGGTGCCAGTCGGTTAAGGAAACACTACGGAAGCATCAAAAGGGTGTTGCTAGATTAAACGAAAAAGTTCTATTCGCCTCTAAGTTGGTATTAAGAAGAACCCGATTCGGACATTCTCGCTCTGGAGAGGGGGTCGCTATACACCTTAATTATATATGAGACAACAGAAACATCTCATCTCTGGGTGGCGCTATATGATGCTACCGTGGTTATTACTGCTTACGCTGACGCTCTCAGCGCAGCAACCAGACACGCTTGTGCTGACGCTGGACGAGAGCATCGCTCTCGGGCTGGAGCAGAGCCCCGTGGTGCTGGGCAAGAACGTGGCGCTGGTCAACCAAATGTATGCCGAGCGGGAGGCGCAGAGTGCCTTGTACCCGCAGCTCTCGCTCTCGGGCAACTACGGCTACACGCTCAAGAAGCAGCGCATCTACTTCGACGGCATGCCCGGTATGGGCTCTATGCCTGGTATGGAAGATGGTATTGAGGTGGGACGTACGCACAATATACAGCTGGGGCTACAAGCTGGTATGCCACTCGTCAATGCGACGCTCTGGAAGGCGCTGCAGATCAATCGCACGCAGGTTGACCTGGCACTACAGCAGGCCTCGCAGTCTCGTCAGGAGTTGGTCGGGCAGATCAAGAAAGCGTTCTATACAGTGCTCCTCGCACAGGAGTCTTGTGAGACATTGCAGCAGAGCATGCGCAATGCGGAGCTGAACCTCGAGCGCGTCACGCAGCGGTACGAAGCGGGGCTCGTGGCGGAGTACGACAAGATGCGCGCTGAGGTACAGTACGCCAATATCAAGCCCTCAGTGCTGCAGGCAGAGCAGGGCGTTGACCTAGCCTATATGCAGTTGGCGGTGCTACTAGGACTAGACCCTCACACAGGTCTGCGACTGGTGGGGCACCTCGAGGACTACCAAGCCGAGAGCCAGCAACTCATAGCGCAGGTGCCAACGACCGACTCGCTATGGCTTACGACCAATCCAACCTTGCGAGCACTAGAGTTACAGCAGCAGATAGCGGACGAGAGTATCAAGCTCTCCAAGCTGAGCTGGGTGCCTTCGATATCGTTAGGAGCAAACTACAATTACAACTTCTCGTCAAACGACTTTGACCTCTCGAAGAGTCGTCTTTGGGTTCCCTTTTCAGTCGTTAGCCTGCAGTTTCAATTTCCCATCTTTACAGGGCTGAAGAACTACTACACGACGCGACAAGCTAAGGGGCGCGCTTTGCTCTTGAAGCTCCAGCGACAAGATGCTGAGCGGTCGCTCACGCTCGGTATGCAGAGCCAGCGAGACAAAGCACGTAAGGCGCAGGAGCAGTACAGCACAGCGACACAGATACAGGCGACAGCCGAGCGGGGCTACACCATCGCGCAGCGTATGTACGACAAGGGCATGGGTACGCTCCTAGAGGTCAACGATGCTGAGCTGGCACTACTACAAGCTCGTCTCAACCAGACACAAGCGCTCTACGACTACCTCATAGCGGGTGTGGAGATAGAGCAGCTCATAGCCCCCGAGACACCACTCTCCTCCGACAGAAGCGATGATTACGAGGAGCGTCTCAACTCGATCAAACGAATGACACGATACTTCTAACGCCATATATCCTATTAAGCCAAAAACAATATCCTATGTTTCTCTCTATACGTACACTTGCTCCGATAGCACTGAGCCTAGCACTTGTCTCTCTTACCAGTTGTCAGTCGGCGAGCAAGGATGGCAAGACGACCTTTTCGCACACGATCGACTCGACAGACATCAAGCATGTAGAGGTGGCGACTGTCTCGGTGCAGACGCTCCCAGACCTGCAAGAGTACACCAGTACGGTCGAGGCTAAGGTGACTAACAAGATAGCTCCGCAGATGGCCTCCCGCATCAAGCGCATCTATGTAGAGGTGGGGCAGCAGGTCTCTCGTGGGCAGCTCCTCGCTGAGATGGATCACAGTCAGCTGGAGCAGGCGCGTCTGCAACTCGAGGAGCGAAAGAGCGCACTGGCTCGTATAGATGAACTATACAAGATAGGCGGTATCTCGCAGTCGGACTGGGAGGCGACGCAGCGAGCCCTCACGCTGGCTCAGACGAGCTACAATAATATAAAGGAGAATACGCAGCTCCGTAGCCCTATCTCAGGGGTGGTCACAGCGCGCAACTACGATGCGGGCGATATGATGTCGCCGCAGATGCCTCTGCTCGTTGTGGAGCAGATCAACCCAGTGGTGCTACGGATCAATCCCTCGGAGCGTTACTACGGGCAGATGACCAAAGGGATGCCGGTGACGATCACTTCGGAGTCCCTGCCGGATGAGACTTTTGCCGGTAAGATTTCGCTGAAGTATCCGACGATCAATCCACAGACTCACACCTTTACGATGGAAGTTGAGGCAACCAATCCTGAGCGCAAGCTGGTGCCGGGACAGTACGCTCGCGTCTCAATCAACCTAGGCGACAAGGAGTACACGGTAGTCCCGACGGAGAGCATCGTCAAGCAGATAGGCAGTGCTGAGCAGTGCGTCTACATCGTACGAGACGGCATCGCCCATCGGCAGGTAGTCGTCGTAGAGCGTACCGTCGGCAAGTACACAGCGATCAGCGAGGGTGTCTCCTCAGGCGATGTCGTAGTCACCACTGGAGCCAGCATCCTATCCGATCAGATGCCTGTACAGATTTCGCAGGCTCAGAAGTAATCTCTCCCATCACACAGATCCTCGCCTTTAGCTTATGAGTCTTTATCAATCAGCCGTACGTCGTCCTGTCACCACGATCATGATCTTTATCGGGGTGGTCGTCTTGGGTCTTTTTGCCCTGACACGCCTGCCGATAGATCTACTGCCCGATATGCAGATCAATCGGGTCATGATCGTCACCTCTTACTCGGGAGCAGCTCCTGAAGAGGTGGAGAACAACGTTACTAAGCCCATCCAAAACGTCCTCAACGGCATCAACGGAGTCAAGCACATTACCTCGCAAAGTAAGGAAAATGTCTCTGTCGTCACGCTGGAGCTCCGAGAGGGACTGGACATAGAGAATGCGATCAACGATACCCGCGACAAGATCAGTGCTATCACGGAGGTGCTCCCCGACGGAGCTGGCACGCCAAACATTATCAAGTTTGGCATGGATGACCTGCCTATCCTCATGCTCTCGATCAAGTCGGACGCTAGCTCCAAGTCGCTCTACAAAATCCTAAATGATCAGTTGATAACCCCTCTAGGACGCATTGACGGGGTGGGGGGCGTCAACCTACTAGGTGCTAGACAACGACAGATCAACGTCTACTGCGACCCGCACAAGCTCGAGAGCTACGGCATCACGGTCAGTGATGTGAGCAACCTCATTGCGGTCGCAAACCGCAACATCTCGGCTGGGTCTATGAACCTAGAGACGAGCAAAATCTCCCTCCGAGCTATCGGTGAGATCGTTGACCCGAAGCAGCTAGAGGAGCTACCCATAACGAGCTTCGCTGGCCGGACCATCTATCTACGAGACGTGGCGAGCGTCGTAGATGGAGACCCTGAGCAGCAAACGCTCGCCTATGTAGACAACCAGAGGGGCGCGATGCTCATGCTGATGAAGCAGTCGGGTGCCAACACGGTTCAGGTGAATAAGCGTGTTCTCAAGGCACTCCCGCAGATCGTGAAGAACCTCCCCACGGACATCAAGATAGAGGTGATTATGGATCAGAGCGACTTCATCGTGCGCTCGATCAATAGTCTGAGCTCGACGATCGGCATCACCTTCTGCGTCGTGATGCTCATCGTGCTACTCTTCCTGGGCCGATGGCGCGCCACCTTTATCATCGTTCTGACGATCCCAATATCGCTGCTCTCGGCCTTTATATACCTACTGCTGACAGGCAATTCGCTCAACATCATCTCGCTCAGTTCGCTCTCCATAGCCATCGGTATGGTGGTGGACGACGCGATCGTGGTGCTTGAGAATATCACCAACCACATCGAGCGGGGAAGCTATCCGAAGCAAGCTGCCGTCCATGCGACCAACGAGGTGGCACTCTCAGTCATCGCCTCTACGCTGACGATGCTGGCCGTCTTCCTCCCGATGGTGATGATGCAGGGCATGGCGGGACTACTCTTCCGTCAGCTCGGCTGGATCGTTAGTATCGTGATGATCGTCTCGACCATCTGTGCGCTTGCCCTAACACCTACGCTTTGCGCCCACATGCTGCGAGCTAATCGTCAGCGCCAGGAGGGAAAGGTATCCCAAAAGATTCTACGCCCCTTCAACGACTTCATCCAGCGACTGACGGTCTTCTATCAGCGCACGCTTGCCTGGGTGCTACGACACAAGTGGCTCACGGTAGGCTTGTCCTTAGGCATCTTCGCACTATCGCTCACGCTCGGCTCGCTGGTTAAGACCGAGTTCATGCCGCAGGGAGACGGTGGCTATATATTTGTCAAGGCGTACTACCCCGTAGGCACTACCATAGATCGCCCGCTCGCTGAGGGGCATCGCCTCACCGAGGAGTGGCACAAGAAGTACCCCGAGATAGAGATGCTGCAGTTCTCCACGGGGCAGGCGGATGCTTTTCAGTCTGGTGCCTCGACGCTGGCTCAGGATAATGGCGACAATATCCTCTCCTTCAATATCAAGTTGGTCGATGCCTCCGAGCGAAAGCGTTCCTCTAAGGAGGTTGCTGCCGAGATGCGTCGTGATCTAAGCGTCATGCCTGGCATCAAGCAGTACAATGTCTCTGCTCAAACAGGTGGCGGAGGACAGCAGAGCACTGTCAATGTTGATATCTATGGACACGACTTTGCCGTCACCGATCAGATCTCCAAAGCGTTTATGGCGGAGATTAATAAGTCTCCAGCTTGTGCTCAGGCACTGAGCAATCGGGACGAGTTTATGCCTGAGTACCAGGTCATCTTCGACCCGCAGCGCCTCGCCGAGCATGGCTTGACCAATAGTATGGCAGCAAGCTATCTGCGCAACAGCATTTACGGAGCCACCGCCTCCTTCTACCGTGAGGATGGCCAGGAGTATGAGATCCGTGTGCGCTTGGCGCCTGAGTTCAGACGCTCGCTAGACGACGTCGCTCAGACACTCGTACGCACCCCGCAAGGAACGAGCGTACGACTAGGCGAACTGGGCAAGGTCGTGGAGCACTTTGCGCCTCCCGCCATTTACCAGAAAGACCGTTCTCGTGTCGTTACCATTGCGCTTACGCCAGCGCCTAAGGCGGCGCTCTCAGACCTCGTCCGCACGGCTCGTAAGACCCTTGACGAAATTGATATGCCCGAGGGCGTGAGCTACGAGATCACGGGAGCTTTCGAGCAGCAGCAAGAGGCGTTTGCAGACTTAGGGACGCTTCTGCTCCTCATTGTCTTCCTAGTCTTCATCGTTATGGCTGCGGAGTTTGAGAGCTTGGCCTCCCCGTTTGTCATTATGTTTTCCGTGCCCTTTGCCTTTACGGGCGTTATCATCGGCTTGCTCGTGACGGGCGTCCCCCTGAGTATCATTGCCTTCATCGGAGCGATCATGCTCGTCGGTATCGTGGTGAAGAATGGTATTGTCCTGATCGACTACACCATACTCAATCGTGAGCGTGGCATGTCCGTACGCACAGCGCTGCTCCATGCGGGAGCGTCGCGTCTGCGTCCTGTGCTGATGACGACCCTCACGACCGTCTTCGGTATGATCCCGATGGCTATCGGCATCGGTGAGGGTAGCGAGATGTGGCAGCCTATGGGTGTCACGGTGGCCTTCGGTCTGACCATCTCGACGCTGGTCACGCTCCTCCTGATCCCCTGTATCTATGCGCTGGTCTCTCGCCGTCAGATACGGCGTCGGCGTAAGAAAAGTCTCAAAAACCACCACTAAGCTATGAATAGACAAAAGGCAATCTTCATCGTCTACAACAGCGCCCTGCATGGGCTCGTACTGCGCACCCTCGAGCAGCACAATGCCAAGGGTTATACCGAGTGGAGCGAAGTCTACGGACGTGGCTCCGCGACGGGCGAACCGCATCTCGGTAGCCACGCCTGGCCGACGACCAATGGTGCGATGATGGTTATCACGGACGCTGAGCGAGCCGAGCGACTCCTCGCGGCACTGCATCAGATCGACCTAGACAATCCGAAGCAAGGGCTGAGAGCTTTCGCCTGGGAGGTCACCGATATGATCTAACGGATACAGCACTAGCACAGAAGAAAGCGTCAGTCTCGCACGAGCGAGGCTGACGCTTTCTTCGTTGGGAAGAGTGATCAGCTAACTTCTGATCACTCTATTCCCGACCAAAGCTGCTTGTAGATTTATTCTGCAAACTCTCTCTTTGCTTTGACACTTACGTCTCTATTTCTTTATGATTTGAACTGTTTCGCCAGACAAAGTGAGCAAATATACGCCTTGAGGAAGGTGTGATAGATTGACGACGCCCTCTCCAGTTGCATTCGTTGTGAATGTTTCAATTTGGTTACCAGCGAGATCCATCACGATGGCTGTAGCGTTAGGAGCTTCTGAAGTGATATGTAAATAGTCTATGACGGGGTTGGGTGTAACTTGAATCCCCTGATGAGATGACAGTCTCTGCGTAGCACTTACATCATGTCCTAGGAATTTGTTTTGGCCTTGATTCTCGTACCCCTTCCAGTCATATACGTTCCATTTCTTCTGCTTTAGATCTTCAACGACTTTAACAGGACAGACATTCTTATCGTTTTCATCTTTAGAGTCTATCACATAAATCTCTCCCATCTGTTTTTCAGTAGCTGTAGAGAGAGACTCTGAGAGAAGCTTGAATGCGTTTTTATCCAACTGATTGGTGTAGCACAAGATATCAAACAGTTTAGGGCAATTCTCTACCTTAAGCTGTGTCAGCTTGTTTACTGCTACGTTGAGATAGGTAAGCGTAGGTATATTTGAAACATTTAGCTCTGTCAGAAGGTTACCCTCCAGACTAACACGACTCAGCTTATGATTTGCAGAGAGATCGATTGCAGTCAATTCGTTTCCCTTAGCCTCTAACAAGTCTAGATTGGTCAAAGCCTTTACGTCTAATGTCTTCAAGCCACACTTAGAGATTGTAAGACTCTTAAGCTGGGGAACTACAGATAAGTCTATCTCTTTAAGTGGATTCATTGAAGCATGTAGGACGGACAAGTTAGGTACTGAAGAGAAATCAAGTTGTGAGATCTCATTTTGTGAGCACTCTAGTACCGTAAGCTCAGGCGTGTGGGTGAGATCTATCTTATCTAGCAGATTGGCATAACAGATCAGTCGCGACAGCTTTTTTGTATGACTTAAGTCTATCGTCTCAAGATAATTGTTGTTGACATCTAGCGAAATAAGCTCCGTACAAGCAGAGAGGTCTATGCCCTCCAAGACATTATGGTCGAGCTTGAGGTGCTTCATAGCCTTACTAGCGGAGAGATCGATAGACTTAAAGCTGTTGTATGGAGCAAATAGCATCTCCATCTTAGGACATTTCGTCAAGTCCAGTGTCTGAAATTTGCAGCCACTGCAGCCCAAACTAATCAAATTGGGCAGACCTGTTGGATCAAAAGCTCCTAGCTTAAGATCTGAGATATCCATATGCTCTAGGAGTACATTGTTTGACAAGTCAAGGCTTGTAATCTTCGTGCCAGCAACTCCAAGACGTGTTAGCTTGGTAAGCATTGAGACATCAATGTCGTATAGAGGATTTTCTCGTATTGATAGGTTGTTCAGCTGTGTGTTTTTACTACAATCTAGAGAGGATAGATTGTTGTTGTCACAGATCAGAGACTCTAGATGAGAGTTTCCAGAGATTTCAAGTTCATACAACCCGTTATTGGCGCATACCAAGGTGTTGATGGGTCCGTAAATTGAGAAGGTTTTAGATCCTATCTCATGAGTAATTGCAGTGATGTTGTCACCAGACTCCCAATTCGCTACCTCCTCATCGGTGTCTTTGACTCCATTATTGTTCCAATCGATCCATACGCTAGACCGATCGGCTTCAGGGGCATCTATGCTGAGCATATAACCCCCAAATGGAACATTGCCATCAGACTTAAGTTTGATGACGGGACTCTCTCCGTTTTGTGCCCAAAGGGCAACCACTGTCACAGAGGACAGAAGGAAGAGAAACATAAATCGAGTAACATTTCTCATATCAATATGTATTTGATGTTTAGTGTATTTGCAAAGATACAGTTTTTCCTTTTACAGGAAGCTTAGTGTACATCATATCGAACCGAGTTTTACAGCAAGTTCTACTCTAATATTTGACGAAGTTATCATCGCTGCTCCGTAGAAAAAAGGAGCTTCCCAAGGGGGAAACTCCTTCTATCTGACTGATGTTGTGGCTACTTGTTGAGCTCGATGAGGCGGTCGTTGAGATCGGCGTTGCTCCGTAGGCGGGGAATCTTGTGCTGACCGCCCAGCTTGCCCTGCTCCTCGAGCCAGTCGTTGAAGAGCCCTCGCCGAGCAACCACCAGACGGGGCATCAGGAGTGCCATATCGGCATAGCGCTTCGCCTCGTAGTCGCTATTGAGCGTGCGGAGCTCTTGGTCGATGCGCTCGATGAAGTGGTCTGGATCGGCTGGCGGTGTGTCAAACTCTACGATCCACTCGTGATAGCCATTGGCCGTCTCTAGGCAGAAGCGCGGTGCCACCGTGTAGTCGCGCACCGTGACGCCCATCTCCTGGGCGACGCGCGAGATGGCTGTGGTCGTGTTGTGGACCATCAGCTCCTCACCGAAGGCATTGATAAAGCTCTGCGTACGTCCCGTGATGATGAACTTGTAGGGGTGCAGCTCGGTGAACATGACCGTGTCGCCGATGATGTAGCGGTAGAGCCCTCCGAGGGTGGAGATGACGAGCGCATAGTTGACCCCTTTCTGTACGTCGGCTAGCGGTATGGCCTGACGGTCGGGCTCGTCAAACTGAGACATTGGAATGAACTCGTAGAAGATGCCGTAGTCCTGCATCAGGAGCATAGAGCTAGAGGTGGGGTCGTCCTGAACGCCAAAGAAGCCCTCGCTCGCATTGTAGGTCTCTCGGTACTGCATCCGCTCGGACGGGATGACTTGGCGGTAGCGCTCACGGTACGGATCAAAGCTGATTCCTCCGTGAAAGAAGACCTCGAGGTGAGGCCACACCTCCGAGAGGTTGTCCCGTCCTGTATACTCTAGAATCGCCATGATGGTCTCGAGCATCCAGCTCGGCACGCCCGAGAGACTGCCCACATCTGCTGTCGCCACCTCTTGGACGATCTGTCGCATCTTGGCGGTCCATTCGCTCATGAGGAGGGTCTGCTTCGAGGGAACGCGGTACATCTGTCCTAGGGCTGGCATGTTTTCCACCAATATGGCGGATAGGTCGCCCGTATGGGTGCCTGCGGCAAACTCAGTCGGCTTGTGGCTCCCCCCGATGACTAAGCTCTTGTGCGCAAAAAACTCGCTGTCGGGTCGTGTGTCTAGGTACAGCCAGAGCGCATCTTTGGCTCCCTGATAATGGCAACTCTGCAGATGCAACCCAGGCACGGGAAGGTATTTGCTGCGACCTCCCGAGGTGCCACTGGAGGTGGCGAACCAGCGGCAACTACCCTTGATCAGCTGATTGCGCTCTCCCTGTAGCATACGCTCTACCCAGGGGCGTAGCTCTTCGTACTCAACGATCGGGACGATGCGCTGGTAGTCGCTGTAGGTGCGGATAGGCTCGCTCGTGAGGGACTGCTCGTAGGCGGTGCCACGTAGTACACGCATGACGCGCTTGAACTGGCGCATTTGGATAGCTTCGCTCTGCTTGGCGTACTGCTCGATGCTCTTGAGCCGGAGGTACATGAGGCGATAGATGGTTGCGGTCTTTTTGTCCATAGTATTACATCTGGAAGTTACTCTACGGCTACTAGTCTCTGGTAGCGTAGCATGGGGGAGATGAGGTAGACTAGGGTCGTGTATTGGTTCTCTGTCTGGTAGTAGTCGCCCTCGATAGCGTTGCTGGCTAGGGGAGCGGGCGATGGTGCGGTACTGTATCGGTAGCTGACGTAGCCACCCTTGACGAGGAGCGACAGCTCGAAGTAGCCTGTCTCGCGATTGTAGCGCAGCGTGCGCTGCTCCTTGGGCAGTGCGTCGAAGGCTGCCCCCTCGATGAACGGTGTGCCATACCTGAGCGGGTCCTCTAGAGCTAGTCGCCAGGTGACGAGATAGTAGTCTGTCATGGTCTCGTCGTAGTACGGGTCGTAGTCTGTCTGGCGCACCTTGCGATACCCATTGGCATCGGAGAGCGTAATGTAGCTACCATTCGTCGGGTGATCTAGATAAAGGTCAGCCTTAGTGGGTGTCTCCTGACTGTTGAGATGCTCCACGCCCATATTCGCCTCGTAGGGTGACAATATCTCGAAGGCGCGCCACTCATTGCCCGCCGCGAAAGAGGCCCCGTCATGCCCCCTGAAGGTGAGACGTCCAGGAGCGAGGGAGGTGGGGCGGGTGAGTAGCTGGTAGCGGGTGGAGGAGCCGTTTTGTCCGACAGTGACGAGAAGCTCCGTGAGCGGATCGGTGGCTAGTGTGGGAGGAAAGGTTAGCTCTAGCTCCACTTGCTGAAAGCGGGAGTAGTTGCCCTGAGGGGTCGTCGGCACCACCTGCTGAGCGACCTCGGCTAGAGGCTCATAGAGGGCAAAGCTGGTCACAAAGATAGGCTCCTCTTGTAATTCTTCGCACCAAGCGGTGAGGCGGTAATTACCTGAGAGGAGCGGTTGTAGTACGGAGGCACCTCCGAGGCGTAGCTCGTAGTGGCGATAGGCTACGCTCGTGGCTTCCGAAGGGGTACTCTCGTCCGTCTGCCAGCGCGCTCCGATCCATCCGTCAATGTATTCGCTAAGCGCCATACGGTCATTGACCTGCCAGTCGGCATCGCACAGCTCCAGCTGGTAGTGGATGCGGTGCGGAACAGGGTCTGCGAGGTCAAAGCTCACCACGATCTCCTCATCGCCACTAGCCAAGCGGGCGATCGGGTAGGGTATAGCGATCGGCTCCCCGTCACGCCACACCTGACACTGTAGAGTCTGTACCTCTGTCGTATAGATGTGATGCGGGAATATCTCTCCTCCCGAGAGTGAGCCAGCGAGGGCTAGGAGGAGTAAGCAAAGCGTCCATAGCTTATTCATCGTCCCAAAGTTACAGATCTTTGACCGAACGACAAAGAGTCCACGGCTGCACTAGACTCCGCAACCCTTACGAGTAACCCGCTGTAGGGGCGGACCGATGTGTCCGCCCGTCCTCATCGGAGCGCAGTATGCCTTGTGGGCGGACACGCAGGCCCGCCCCTACACGGGACCACATCAACATGACAAGTTCAGCCATTAGACGCTGTAACTCTAGTGTTCGCTTTCTAAGTTCAAATGCAAGCAAATCGTTATTCGTAGTATTTGCGTAATTGATTCGTGAGCGCACAACCAAAAAGGAGACAGACACCCCACGCGTGGGTCTCTGTCTCCTTTTTGTCTAGTTGCTTAGCTCGAGGCTAGCGAGTCTTTGTGATTAGTTGCCGTGAGCAGCTTGGATCTCCTCGTACTTAGCGTTGTCGCCCAGTGCGTAGTAGATATTACCGAGTAGGTAGTAAGATGCGTCTGGATTGATGCTGTAAGCTTTCTGGAGGTAGGGGAGAGCCTTGTTGAGTAGTGCAGTGCGCTTCTTCTGAGCAGCAGCCATACCGCCTTCCTCCTTGTCAGAGACCTCTACAGCTTTGTTGTAGTAGATACGTCCGATGTTACAGAGCGACTCGACGTAGTTGGGATCTACCTCTAGAGCTTTGCTAAACCACTTGATCGCTTCCTCCTCATTGCTCTCCTCGTAGAGCTTACCCATCACGTCATAGAGCTGAGGGTTCTCGGGGTTGAGCTCGATAGCCTGAGCAAGGAAGGTGCGTGCCTCGTCATACTTGTTCTGTACGATGTAAGTATTGATCAGGTTGACAGAGTAGTATGGCTCCTTGGGGAAGAGCTTGAGACCCTCTTGCATGGTCGTAATGTAGTTGGCCGTATCGCCCTCCTCGATGTAGGTCTGGGCGAGGATCTGGTAGACCTCGTTCTGACGATAGCCATTGCCCTTGAGCTCCTCACCATACTTGATAGCCAGCTGCTTGTCCCCAGCCTGATAGGCTGTGATGATAGCAAAGAAGTCCACCATCATAGAGTTGGAGTCGGGCTGAGCGATCTTCTCACCCTCGAATAGAGGGGAGCGCTTGATCTCTCTAAAAGCCTGGAATGCCTTGAGCGCATTCTTAAAGTCCTTCTGCTCCATGTAGTATCCTCCGGCATTGATGTAGTAGAGGAGATTGTCCTCGTAAGCCTTAGAGATCTTCTTCTCAAACTTAGGGCGTACCTTGCCCTTGTCGTTGGGCTGGTGATCGATCTCGTAGGTCTTTGTGTAGTACTCGTGCATAGCGAGTAGCGCAGCGTACATATTGGGGAGGTCTTGAGGCTCACCCTTGAGGCTCTTTTGATTTTCACCTGTGAAAGCCCGCTCCTCGATCAGCCCTGCTGTGTACCATGTCTTGGGGTCGTCCTTTGTCTCAGGGTTTTCAATAGCCTGCTTGATTAGATTGCGAGCCTCGGGATAGTTGGGCTTGCTGCCATCAGATAAGCGGTCAGCGCCTCTGACGTTTGAGGTCTGTGCGCATCCGAATGTTAGTGCACTCATCAGCACGAGTAGCACTAGGGTTACTTTGCGTGTTGTTTTCATATTTCAAGTAGATGTTACTGGTTTATAATCTAGTTCTCTTGTAGTGTCTGGCTGGAGAAGTCTACTCTTGATCTTCACTACCCTCTAGCTCGTCGTCTGGGTCTGATCCTTGGAGATCCTCCTCCTGAGGGACAAACTCAGAGGGGTCGTCTAGGTCAGCCTCATCGAGAAGCTCCGGCTCCTCTTCCTCAGCCACTACATTACATATAGATGCGATTTCGTCCGAACGTTTATTGAGATCTATCATCTTGACCCCCTGAGTAGCGCGTCCCATGACACGTACTTGCTCCATCGAGAGACGTATAGCGACGCCACTCTTATTGATGATCATGATGTTGTCGTCATCCTCTACGGCACGTATATCGATGAGCTGACCCGTCTTGTCGGTCACGTTGATCGTCTTGACACCCTTGGCACCACGCTTCGTGATGCGGTAGTCATCGATGAGCGAACGCTTGCCATAGCCCTTCTCGCTGATGACGAGGATGGTCTCGTCGCTGTTCTTCAAGCGATGTACGACCATACCGACCACCTTGTCATTTGGATCGTTATCGAGACGGATGCCACGAACGCCTGTCGCTGTGCGGCCCATAGGACGCACCTCCTGCTCGTTGAAGCGGACACAGCGTCCATTGCGGTTGGCAAGGAAGATCTCGCAGTTACCATTAGAGAGAGCCACAGAAACGACCTGATCATCGTCACGTAGGTTGATCGCGCGGACACCCGTCTTGCGTGGGTTGGCGTAGTGCGCTAGAAGCGTCTTCTTGATCAAGCCCTGCTCAGTAGCGAAGACAAGGTAGTGTGTATTGACAAACTCCTCATCGGTTGTCAAGTTCTTAATACGTAGGAAAGCCGTGACACGATTCTCCTCGTCTAGGTCTAGGAGGTTCTGGATATGTCTGCCCTTAGAGCTCTTGGAGCCCTCGGGTATCTCAAAGACTCTGAGCCAGTAGACACGTCCCGTAGCGGTAAAGAGCATCATCGTGGCATGCATCGTCGCCGAATAGATGTACTCGACAAAGTCCTCGTCACGACTATCGGCACCCTTGACGCCGACACCGCCACGTGTCTGCGTGCGGAACTCCGAGAGGGGCGTACGCTTGATATATCCTAGGTGAGAGATGGTGATCACCATATCCTCATCGGCGTAGAAGTCCTCAGGATTGAGATCTTCCGAAGCATATACGATCTCTGAGCGACGCTCATCGCCATACTTGTCGATGATCTCACGGCACTCCTCCTGTATCAGCTCCATACGCATATTGATGTCACTGAGGAAGAGGTTTAGGTAGTCGATACGCTCCTTGAGCTCATTGTACTCATGCTCCAACTTGTCAATATCGAGCTTCGTGAGCTGTCGTAGACGCATATCGACGATAGCACGGGCTTGTAGCTCCGAGAGGTTGAAAGCCTCCATTAGTCGATTCATCGCCTCGCGAGTCTCCTCACTAGAGCGAATAATGCGTATGACCTCGTCAATGTTGTCTACCGCAATGATCAAGCCCTCCAAGATGTGGATACGCTCTTGCGCCTTGCGAAGTTCATACTGCGCACGACGTGTCACCACCTCGTGGCGGTGATCGACGAAGTGTCCGATGAGGTCCTTAAGGTTGAGCAGGCGAGGGCGACCGTGAACTAGCGCAATGTTATTGACACTAAAGTAGCTCTCCAGATCGGAGTACTTATATAGGTAGTTGAGGACGACACCTGCGTTGGCATCCTTCTTTATATCGATGACAATGCGGATACCCTTATTGCTCGACTCATCGGATATGTCGCTGATGCCGTCGATCTTCTTCTCGTTGACCAGCTGGGCGATCTTAGCGACCATATCGCTCTTGCGCACCTGATAAGGTATTTCACGGATGATGATCTGCTCATGGCCGTGGTGCTCCTCTATGTCAGCCTTGCCACGTATCACGATACGTCCGCGGCCTGTGTGGAAGGCCTCTTTGACCCCCTCGTAGCCGTAGATGACACCGCCCGTGGGGAAGTCAGGCGCCTTGACATACTGCATCAGTTCATCGACCGTGATCTCGCCACGCGCATCGATGTAAGCGATACAAGCATTGAGCGTCTCAGTGAGGTTGTGCGGAGCCATATTGGTCGCCATACCGACGGCAATACCAGCAGCACCATTGATCAGGAGATTCGGGATGCGACAAGGTAGTACAGTAGGCTCCTGGAAGTCTCCGTCAAAGTTGTCCTGAAAGTCCACCGTCTCCATGTCAATATCACGGAGCATCTCCTGTGCAAACTGATTGAGCCTCGACTCAGTGTAACGCATCGCAGCGGGTGAGTCACCGTCGATAGAGCCGAAGTTACCCTGCCCCTGTACGAGCGGGTAACGCATATTCCAGCCCTGTGCGAGACGTACCAATGTATTATATACGGAGCTGTCGCCATGGGGGTGATACTTACCTAATATATCACCGACTGCGCGTGCACACTTGCGGGTAGGATTATTATAGGTATTGCCACTCTCATTCATCGAGTAGAGTACACGTCGATGCACAGGCTTGAGACCATCACGCACATCGGGTAGTGCACGAGATACGATGACAGACATTGAGTAGTCAATGTAAGAGGTCTTCATTTCGTCCTCAATATCCACCGGGATAATCCTATCTATACTATCTTCCATAGAGTCAATTGTGTTTTATTCGCTTGGTTGTAGAGGCTGGTAGACGAGACTCCGAGAGAAGAGCCACCTCCGAGTTGTCCACCCACACCCAGCAGGTGTCACTCATCGAGCTAAAAGCCGAGAGAGACCTCTACTTTCAGATGGCTAAGTTACGAAAAATATCTCTATCCGATGAAGATTTGCCCTGGTCTCAGTGCTGCAAATCTCACGAGTAGTCCTTTGTAGGGATGTACGGATGGATGGTACCTCTATCCTCACGTGGATAATCGTAAATCCCCACGGAGATATGAAATGTTTTCCACGTGGGCGTGAAATGAAACTTCGGAAGAAACGGAGAAAACTTCGGAAGAATCAAATGAAACTTCGGAGGAAATGTTTCGCCGCCACGTGGAAAATAAAAAATAGCCACGTGGACGTTTGAGATTTTCCACGTGGCTATCGTATGCGAGTCGTTTGATTGTCGTGCGAGCTACACTACAAATTACAGCAAGCGAGATTTCGTAGGGCTAGTCTGATGCCTTTGGGTCACATCTCTGAGTGAGAAGGAGCTCTTGAGGACGCGGTAGTTGTAGTCCTGTACGATCGCCTTAAAGAGTGCTGTGTAGTGCGCTACCTCTGACGAGGTGGGAGCGGTGGCTCGATCGGGCTCCGTCTGCAGATAAGCTACAGGCTTCTGGACGCTGACCTGACCATCGGCGGTCATCGTGAGCGTAAGTGACTTCGTGAAGAAGAGGTACTGGTTATGATAGAAGTTGATCGCATAGTGCTCTGCCTGCTGGTCGAAGATGTTACTCCCGTAGCTCAGCACTGGCTCCGTGATACCGAGCAGGTAGAGGAGGGTGGGGAGGATGTCTATGTGCTGCACAACATAGTTGCTGACCTCTCCTTGTAGCTTGCCCTGAGGATCGAAAAAGAGAATGGGCGCTGCAGCTTGTCCCGCCAGGTTAGCATACTTAGGATGGTCACTAAGGCTCGTATGATCGGCCGTGATGATGAAGAGCGTATTACGATACCACGGCTCCTCTTTGACTCTCTCGAAAAACTCTCGGAGAGCTTCATCTGCATATTGAACTGTCTGATGGATCGGGAGCGTACCTCGCTTCAAGTGACCCTTATAGTCTTTGGGCATGTCAAAAGGACTATGATTAGAGAGCGAGAAGAAGAAGGCTCCAAATGGCTCTCGGAGCGACTTCATATCTTCAGCCATAGCCTGCTCGAAGGGTAGGTCGTGGACACCCCATGTACAGACCTTTGCATCAGACTCCTCAGGGTATGCTGCCAGGTAGTCCTGAGCTGTGTATTGATCCTGTACACCAAGGCGATTGAGAAATGAGTAGAAGCCCATAGCCCCCGCCTCATCACCGTGGTAAAACTTGAGATGATAGCCGTAATCTCCTAGTGATAGTGGTAGGCCAGTGTCATAGGAGTTGAAGTGCTGGTAGTTGTCCATAGTCCACGCCTCTTCATCGAAGGTGCCGCCAAACGAAGGTAGCGAGACGAAAATAGAGGGGAAGGACTCAACGGATCGCTTGCCAGAGGCAAAGCCGTACTGCGCATAGAGCGTGTGTGGCATCAAGCTGTCGAGGTAGGGAGTGTAGCTCGGGTACCCGTCGATATACCGATTGAGGTAGCCCGTGTACTCTCGCGCCATACTCTCTAGGATGATCACGACGACGTTGCGCCCCTGCATAGAGCCAAAGAGTGTATCACTCTCTGAGAGTGGAGCCGCCTGATAGTAGGGTGTGAAGATGGTAGGTAGCTCTTCATTTGTATAGAAGGTGAAGAGTTGTCGTGAGGCGGCATCTTTTGTCAGGGCGACGGGGGTGTTTTGCAGCAAGGGGAACTGCTCAGGGTCTGTCGTGTAGGAGAAGAAGTGCATCGTCGGGACGGGTTTGCTCGAAAAGTCCCAAGTACCACGCATACTGAAGAAGAGGAAGATGACCATGCCCAGTGTGCAGGTGCCGTCTACCCAGTAAGAGCGGCGAGAGGTGCGCGCCTCACGCTGGTACTGCACCAGCCAGTAGCCCGCTATGGCTAGAGCGAGCAAGACGAAGAACGCTATGGTGAGTGGCCAAAACTCTACAACGAAGTCTTTGTAGAAGCTAAACATACTCTTCCCCTGAAACTCTCGGAAGATGTCACTATTTGCTCGCCTTAGTACGAAGGGATAGTAGCCGGTGTCTGAGACATTGAGGAAGATGAAGAACCCTAGTGGCAAGATGTATGCTATATGGCGTACCCAGCGATACCAGCTACTCATCTCGATCCGTCTAGGTAGGTAAGCACCTACGATCATCATCAGGTAGTAGAGTAGCAGTCCGTATGCGATGGCGACCATGTCTAGTATGTAGCCACCCTGCATAAGATGGAGCAATTGCCAGCCATCTACCGAGGGAAAGAAGGACTGATTGTAGAAGAAGTAGAGCAGTCGACACAGCTGCATTAGGACAATCGCCCAGAGGGTATGACAGGCGATCGCTACCCAACGTGATTTGGTTGTAATCATTCGATATGATAGAAGCTTTAAGTTCGGATTTACCAGTAGAGTATTCCCAGCTCTACGGATTATGACAATCTCTCAAAGAGTCTCTCCCAGTCTGTAATAATATGGTCTATATCAAAGGTCTGCACATACTCTCTAGCGTGTGCTGCCATAGCTCTGCGTCTATCGCTATCAGCTATCAGCGAGGAGACCTCCTGAGCAAAGAGGTTAAGGTCAAATGGAGGCACCAGCACGCCAGCACGCCCCTCGTCTAGGACTACCCCCGTGGCTAGAAAGGAGTCAAAAGCGACGGGTACGACCCCGTGCTGCATAGCCTCGGTGAGGACCATCGACCACCCCTCAGCGTCGCTGGTTAAGATAGAGATAGCAGCCCGCTCGTAGTAAGGCTTAGGCTCTTGCGTGCCTAAGATATCACAGCGCTCTAACTGTGCCTGCTCTAGCGTAGCACGATAGGGACCATCACCGAGTACGACCAGTCGCCAGTCGGGATGCGCTGCTGAGACTTGTCGCCAGATAGCGGGGATGTGCTCGATACCTTTGCCCTTGACGAGACGCCCCACATAGAGTACGATAGGCTCCTTGTCATAGGCGGGGGCTAGCTCTGTAGGGAGATACGTATTGGCATTGTGTATGACGGCAAACTTCGAGGTGTCTTTGATGTGAGCAATCTGTGTGATGAACTCAGCACTAGGCTGGCACAGCACAACAAAGGCATCAGAGAGATCGTAGATCTTCTTCCACGAGTTGCCCCATTTGCGATTCATAAAGGCTCTGACGACTCGGTTGACTACTTTGTGCTTCCAGTATCGATAGTGATACGAGTCGGGGGTGGTGTGTAGTACCTGTACGAGCTTGGCTCCTGCCTCATCGGTCGCCTCGCGGAGCATAACTGCCAGTCTACGACTATAAGCAGAGTGTGAGACTAAGATGGAGACTTGGTGAGCGCATAGGAAGTCGCAGAGGGCGATGCGGTTTTCCTCCGAATTGATCTTAGAGGGATTGGGGAGTATGAGGGTGTTTTGCTTGAGAGCGGTCTTACCCCAACTATCCACACATACGTAGCAGAGATGATGTCCTCGCTGCTCCAGAGCTGTGGCTACACGATGAGAGACCTTCTCGATGCCACTAAAGAGCAGATCGATCGCATACCAATTGAAGAAAGCTATGTTCATCTCTTTGGTGCGACTAGGGGACTACTGATATTGATCGATAAAGCGCAGGATGCGCTGACGAGCTTTGACACCTTCGATCGTAAAGGGATGGTCAAAGACCCCCAGCTTGTTCAGCTTATCCAGATCTTGAGCCAGCTCCTGACGATCAGTAGGGTCGGTGATGCGTTGCTCTAGCTTGTAGGCGATACGATTATTGATCATAGCCCACATACACTCACGCTGCCAATGCTCCTTCTGGTAGGGCGTAGCTCGCTGCTCATAGAGCTGATAGGTGTGCTCCAAGCCTTTGATCCAGTTCTTGACCTTCTTAGTCCGACTAGAGGAGCGGTCTATCGATCCGATGTTGGGGAAGTAGTAGTAAAAGGGCAGATCGGTGATGACCGTTCGGGGATTCTTGAGGATCACCTCACTCCACCAGGGGAAGTCTTCGAAGATCACTCCTTTGAGAAAGGGGACATCCTCCACGAGGCTCCTACGAAGCAAATGACGCCACACGTAGAAGTGCTTGATCGGGTTCTCGATCTTCGTATGGCTGTACTCCGTGACGTGAGCGAAGATATCATCGGTCGTGTGATACTTCACCTTGTCTAGCGTGAAGCGTCGCTTGAGACCACGAGGCATCGTCTTATCAATGTCAAAGCCTAGCGCATGACGCACGAGGAGGCGAGGACGAAAGAGTGGGTCTTTGTACCAAGAGACGATATCGGCATCCTCTTGCTGGATCAAAGCGTAGGCGATCTCAAAGGTCTGTGGATGGATTAGATCGTCTGAATCCAAGAAGTTGACAAAAGTGCCCTTAGCAACGGCCATGCCGGCGTTGCGAGCGTCTGAGAGTCCGCCATTCTCTTTATTCACAATCTTAAAGCGCGAGTCTCTCTCAGTGTACTCGGCTAGGATCTGCGCACTATTGTCAGGGCTCCCATCATTGACGCAGATAGCCTCCCAGTCGGTGAAGGTCTGCGCCACAACACTGTCTAGACAGCGTCGTAGGTACTTCTCTACATTATATATAGGGATGATGACGGAGATCTTAGGCATAAGAGATGGCTAGGTAGGGGGTCAGACGATATTGCGAAAGCGCTCAGGGATCTCGACGATGAGACAGAGCCCCAGCATAGCGGGCTTATTCCACGCATAGGGAGGACGTATATAGGTTTGGAGTGTGCGTGCTAGGCGTGCTGTGGAGTTCCACGGACGAGCCTTGTGGTTGGTCACCTGCTGAATGGTCTTCGACCGCTTGGCGATATGCTTTGTCCAGCCGGCCTCTCGTCGGTCAGGATCGGCAAAGCGCGCCTCGATACGCTTCATGTCGAAGTAGCCGAAGTGAAAGAGATAGAGCTGCGGGTCAATGGTGAAGTTGTGTCCCTTGATGCGATGAAAGCCCGATCCCCAGACGACTGGCTGTGCGATGACGCATGGCTTGGAGTAGCGTGTCGATAGTCGCGCATAGTGACGCTGCTGGAGGAAGGGCAGATCCTCTCGAA
>CABUDK010000015.1 GCA_902490315.1 uncultured Porphyromonas sp.
CGCGTCCCACCACGATGGTTGGTCTGCTGATAGACTCGTAGAGCTTGATGTGCTGTGCATACCCCACGACAAAGTGTGCTATCGTCAGTGGGTTGAAGCCGTCTGTCGGAGAGCCTCCGACAGTACCGCGTATTCCAGAGATTGATTTGATGACCGTCATAGTATAGATTAAGTGTGTTGTTTCAAGAATGAGTAGCTAGGCGTATGCCTTACCACAAGCTGGCATCAGAGATGCCCGTAGGAGGTTAGGACTCCTCGACAAACTGGTACCAAACCTCCTCACAATACATCGGAGCACCCGCATTGTATGCGATGTTGGGACCTAAGAGAAAGGGAACGAGGAGACGTATTCTAGCGCCGTTGCCCACCATCGTGAGCGGATAGGCGACTCCCTCGCACATCAGCGCATCGATGGAGTGACCGTACTGCTCTTGGATCAGCTTGTAGTGGATAGAACCGGTCCGGTCGCGTGAGTTGATGTAGATAAACTCCGTAGACTGCTGATAGCCCTTAGAGAGGTTGTCAAAGTCATGTTTGTAGTCTGGTGCGATGAAGCGCCCTTTCATACGTAGCATGACGCGCGTACGCTCAGGCTTGGCCAGCTCGCCACCTTTGTTGAGGACCTGCATGTAGACGCCATTGGGGAACTTGTACCACACGTTGGGGTCAAACTCGCGCTGCTCCTCGGCACCCTCCTGCACGTTCATTCCTTGCTCCTGGACGAAGTTGTCTATCATCTTCTTCTCGTCGCGTAGCATCTCCGAGAGCGACTTGATATGCTGCTTATCGCGACAGCTGGTCAAGGCACCCTGCCCCAGTAGGAGCATCAGGACGAGTGTCACAAGGGTGGTGATGGTATGGTTTGTTGCTTTCATATATCTATTGTCTAATCTCTAATTTCTAACTTCTAATCTCTAACAACCCGGGTAATCCTGTACGAGCTGGCGCAGTCCCTGCCACACGAGTGCTAGCGCATCCGACAGCGAGCCCTGGTACTCAGCGCCCGCAGCGTTCAGATGCCCGCCCCCGTCAAAGAGTTTGCTCGCCACTTCATTGACCGGCAAGTTACCTTGCGAGCGAAGCGATATCTTGACCGGTTCGTCGGGATCACGCTGCTCTCGGAGGAATGCGACGGCTCGTATACCTGCCACATCAAGGGGAACATTTACCAAGCCCTCTGTATCTCCAGGCTCTATGCCAAAGCGGTCAAAGTCCTCCTGCCTAAGCGTAAAGACTGCCACCCCAAGATCGAGGTCGTAAGTCGTGCGCTCGTTGATGATATAGCCGAGGAGGCGCTGTCGGCTCAGCTTGTCACTCTTGAAGATCCGTAGCACGATCTCCTCATGCCTTGCACCGACCTCTAGGAGATGAGCGATGGTCCTAAAGAGCGTCGGCGTAATCTGGCCATGTCGCAGGAGACCCGTATCCGTGTAGGTTGCAGCCAGCAGGCAGGTCGCCATATCGGCACCGCCATGTAGCTCTAGCTCTCTCGACTCACCGCCGCCGAGTAGCTCCGCTATGAGGAAGCCCGTAGCACACGCCGAGGTGTCGCTATACATCTCATCGACCAGCCCCATCTCAGGCTCTGGGTGATGGTCTATCATCACGGAGCGCACATCGGGCTTACGCACGACCTCAGCGATCAAGGGCTCAAGCGGATTGCCAATGCGCCCCAGATGGTTGAAGTCGACCAAAAGCAGTAGCCTAGCTTGAGCCAATATATGACGTATCGGCTCTAAGTCGCTCTGCGGTGAGAGCTGATGTATCGTCTCAGCGCCAGGGAGCCAGAGGAGGTTGTCCGGCATACGCCCCACGACCATGATAGAGACCTCGTCAGCACCGCGTGCTAGCAGATAGCTACGTAGAGCCAAGGCACTGCCTATGCAGTCCCCGTCGGGCGACTTGTGTCCTACGATGACGACACGACGCTCGCCCTCACTTCCTAGCGAGGTAAGCTCCAGCGTGTCTGATAAAGGTCTATTGCTAAGCTGCGACATAGAGATCGGGAAAGGTATACACCCGCAAAGATACGAAATTAGAGGTTAGAGATTAGAAGTTAGAGATTAGAGACCTTTTCTAGGCGTGCGTGGCTCTGGTGATCCTAGTGGCACTAGAGTCTCTAGCCTTTGGCTTTTACCCTTTAGCCGATCTTTAGCGGTAAAGGTAGGTGAGGAAGACGAGGAGACTGGCGAGCAGCGTGACGGCGATGACGATGCGGATGGTGCGTCGGAGTGTCTGTGCAGTGACGGCGTGGATTGGGGTGCCGATATAGGGCTTCTCGACGAGCATACCGTGGTAGATGTTGGGCCCGCCAAACTGCACGCCAAGGATACCCGCCAGAGCCGACTCGGGATAGCCCGAATTGGGACTGGCATGCTTGCGTGCATCACGCCACACGGTGCGTACGGCTCGCCGACTCGGAGCCACGAGGAGCATCAGGAGCGCCGTGAGACGAGACGGGATATAGTTCGCAGCGTCATCGAGGATACGTGCAGCAAAGTAGCCGAAGTCTTTGTAGTGCTGGTCTTTGTAGCCGATCATGGAGTCGAGCGTGTTGATCATTTTATAAGCCATCATGAGCGGCACTCCACCCAGAGCGTAGAAGCAGAGCGGAGCGATGACGCCGTCGGAGAGATTCTCCGCAAGTGTCTCTAGCACAGCGGTGCGGATCTGCGCAAAAGAGAGCTGCGAGGTGTCACGACCTACGATCCAAGAGAGACGCTTGCGAGCCCCCTCGAGATCGTCAGCCACCACATAACGCTCTACCGCCAAAGCTTCGCCGATCAAGCTCCGCGGACAGATCGCAAAAAAGAAAAAGATCGTTTGCCAAGCCAGTAGGGCATAGCGATAGTCCGCTAGGAGCCATTCGACAGCATAGAAGAAGCCCCACACGCCCAGCACGAGTATGAGGGAGAGTATTGTGCCTTTTGCCTTCTGGAGTGGCGGATGGTTGAGCCACCGCTCACCCCATGCGATGAGCTGACCAAAGAGTCGTATCGGGTGGAGCGCCCAGCGGGGATCACCGAGGAGCAGGTCGAGGAGGAGACCGAAGAGTAGCGGATACATACTACAAGTAGCTTGACAAACCTCGGAGTAACGCTTGACCAGCTTCTGGCGACTGCACCGAGAGACGGAAGTGACGAGGCGAGAGGGAGCGGAAGTTGGCCGCATCACGGATCAAGACTCCATGCTGCGTGACGAGGTACTCCTTGAGCTGAGCTGCGGTGCCTCGTTCCTCATCTAGACAAGCGAGGAAGTAAGGTGTGGAACTGGGTATCAGCGAGACCCCGGCGATCTGCGCCACCTCGTGAGCGAGGTGCTGCGCCTCCCGCACTAAGCCCGTGGCATCTGGCAGTAACTGGTCGTAATGCTGGCAGATGTAAGCGCCCGCCTCTAGGGCAAGAGCATTAACGCTCCAGGGCGAGCGGAGCGGTTCAAGGCGTGCCAGCAGCGAGGGGTGAGCAATGATGTAGCCGAGACGTATGCCTGGGAGCGCAAAGCTCTTGGTCAGCGAACGAACGATGATCAGATTGGGGTGATGCGTCACTTCGTCTAGGAGCGTCACTGGCTCGGCACAGAGCTCGGCGTAGGCTTCGTCCACGATCACGTAACTATCTGGATGCGCCGAGCAATAGTTGAGCAGTGCAGCTCGATGCGAGATCTCACCATCGGGATTGTTTGGCAGAGCACTCCAGAGAAGGTCCACAGAGGCACTTTGGCTGGCTATATCGCTTGTTGGGATATAGGTAATGTGATGGCGATAAAGCTGGCAAGCGTCCTCATACTCAGCAAAGGAGGGAACGGTGATGAGCGTCTCGCCTCCCGCAAAGAGATGCGCTAAGAGGTAAAAAGCCTCCGTTGATCCACTGGTCACTAGTAGCCAGTCGGGATCAAGGTGCCAGTGCTGTGCCAAGAGCTCCCGCAACTCCTTCGCCTGAGGGTCTGGATAGTGTGTCAAGCTCTCTAGCCGCCCTGAGAGATAGTCTATAATTTCGCCCGCATGATTGCGGTAAGGCACATTGCTAGAGAAGTCGTAGCGCACGAGCGCTCCGTAGCTGTATCGGTCGTCCCCGTGTCCTACTATCATACGTTACGCAGACTTTGTAGCATATACTCTATGTCTAGATGCTGACGCATGTGCTCGGCGAGGCGGTCATAAGCCGCTTCGCGCGTAGCAAAGGTGCGCTCTAGGTGGAAGGTTCGATCCGGAGCTACCTCGTGCAGGATCTGCTGCACGATCGCTTCATTGTCCCAGATGCCGTGCATGTAGCTACCCCACAGGCGAGGAGAGACCCAGTAGCCGTCGGGCGTTTCACCAGCCCTCATAACTACCGGTGAGTCGGGCGCATCGACGGGCTGCGTCACCCCGCAGTGGATCTCGTAGCCCTGACAATCGGGAGTACCCGTAGGGAGGTAGGTAAAAGTGGAGGTACGTACCGCTTTATTGCTCTGCAGCGTGGTCTCAGTGGGCAGAAGTCCTAAGCCACGGACGGTGCGCGGCTCGCCCTCGACGCCATCGGTGTCGGTGATGCGCAGACCCATCATCTGATAACCTCCGCAGATGCCGTAGAGTGGTCGACCCGCCTTGTGATGAGCTAGGATGACCGCACCAAGTCCCTCAGCCTGTAGCCAGAGCAGGTCATCGATCGTGTTCTTACTCCCAGGGAGCATGATGATGTCCGCCTGGCGCAGTGCCTCGGCATCTGCAGTGAAGTAGAGCGTGACGCCAGAGATGAAGCGTAGCGAGTCAAAGTCGGTGAAGTTGGAGATGTGAGGCAGTCGCACCACCGCTACATTGAGCGTGTCGGGTCGAGGCTGCGCAGCGTAGCTATCGATGGAGACCCCGTCCTCAGCATCTATCTGCATATTGGGCAGGTAAGGGAGCAGCCCCACGACTGGCACTTTGGTCAACTCCTGAATGATCTCCCGCCCCGAGTCAAAGAGCGAGCTGTCGCCTCGAAACTTATTGATGATGATCCCCTTGATCGCAGCGCGCTCTGCTGGGGGCAAGAGCTCGATCGTCCCGTAGAGACTGCCGAAGATCCCCCCACGCTCGATGTCCGCCACGAGGTAAACGTCAGCTCCTGTCCGCAGAGCCACCCGCATATTGACGATGTCCATCGGCCAGAGGTTGACCTCCGAGATGCTGCCCGCACCCTCTATCACGATCGGGTTGTACTGGCTCGCCAGTCTGTCGAACGCTTTCATCGCCTCTACAAAGAGCGGCTTGCGCTGCTCCGCGTTGAAGTAAGAGCGTGCCGACTGATTGCCCACCGCCTTGCCGTTGAGGATCACTTGCGTGGTCTGATCGGCCGTCGGCTTGAGGAGGATCGGGTTCATATCGGTGTGGCAAGGTATGCCGCACGCCTCCGCCTGAACCGCTTGCGCACGACCTATCTCGCCCTCCTCGGGGGTGGGATAGCTATTGAGCGACATGTTTTGCGCCTTAAAGGGAGCGGGCTTGTACCCCTCCTGCAGCAAGATACGACAGATGCCTGTCGCCACGATGGACTTTCCTACGTCGGAGCCAGTTCCGACGAGCATGATCGGCTTTAGCTTACTCATATTGATATATTTCTCCAAAGTTAACCTCCTGCGCCATCGCTTCACTAGGCGAGAGCTTGCCCAGCAAAATACGATAAGCACGAATGACCCCGGCGTGCGTCACAAGGAGCGTCTGACAGCCCTTGTTCCGCTCCGCCTCAAAGTCTGCTACCCGCGCCAGTAAGTCGTCGTGGCTCTCACCGCCTGCCGTCTTGGCATGCCAGTAATCGGCAAACCACACTCGTCCCGCCTCTTGCTCGTAGACTTCCTGCCAAGTGAGCCCTTCCCATGCGCCAAAGTTCAGCTCGCGCAGTCGCTCGTCCTGACGAATGGACAGTCTCTTTGTCTGGGCTATCTCCTCAGCCAAAACAATGCAACGAGAGGAGGGACTACTATAGATCTCGTCCAGCTGGACTTTGCTCAGCCCCGCGATGATCTGCTGAGCATAGTGCGGGTACTCCTCCGAGAGTGGCGCATCGAGCCAGCCGTAGCAGACGCCTTTAGGTAGGGCAACAGGGGTGTGACGCACGAGGTAGAGACTCATACCGGTCAGACGTAGATAGTTACCACAAGCGTGACCAGCAGTAGCGTCAGCTCTGCGAGACATTCGATAGCTCCCAGCACATCGCCCGTGTGTCCACCGATACGCTTGTTGCTAATGCGCATGATCAGTAGCGACTGCCCTATCATCAGCACTGGAGCCACAACAGCAGCCTGCCAAGGCAGGAGCAAGAGGGCTAGGAGTGCCCAGACAGCCGCTATGAGTAGCGTCTTCGTAGTGACCGCTTGTCGCAGATGCGTTGCCTTGCTCGCCTCACCACTCTTACGTGCGTAGGTCGAGAGTCGCATCACGAGGATAGGCATCCAGCGCGCCACCACAGCCATAGCTACGATCGTCCCGATGGCGGTCTCGTAAGGGATGTAGCTCAGCAAGACGACACGACTCATGAGGAGCATCACCAACCCCAAGATACCGTACACACCAGTCGAGCTATCCTTCATAATGCGTAGCGTCGTATCCCTATCGTGATACCCGCCGAAGGCATCGCAATAGTCTGACAAGCCATCCTCATGCATCCCGCCCGTGACAACTAAGCCAACGATCACACTCATCACCGCAGCGACCGCATTTGGCAGATAATAGCCAGCCAAAGCGTAGATCCCCGCCATCACAGCTCCTACGATCGCTCCCAGCAGAGGAAAGTAGCGAAAAGACTCCCCCATACGCTCCTCATGATACGCCACATGCCCCACCGGTATGCGGGTGTAGAAGAGTAGCGAGAGACGAAGCAGATCCCACTCAGAGCGTATCGTGTGCCACAGATGCCAAGCCATAGGTCAAGTATCTCTTCTTACTTGTCTACACGACAGACCGCAGCGTCGGCAAAGCCACGCATATTATTCATAAAGGCAACGGCCGACTGAATGATCGGATAGGCAACGAGTGCTCCCGTACCCTCGCCGAGGCGCATACCGAGCGACAAGATCGCCTCTCCGCCTAGGTAGTCGATCATCGCCTGATGTCCTGGCTCTTCGGAGGTGTGAGCGAAGAGCACATTGTCCACGATGCGTGGCTCCATCTCGTGTGCCACCATAAAGGCTGAGGTAGCGATCACACCATCCGCAAGGATCAGCATACCTCTCTTGTATGCCTCTAGGACACCTCCACAGATAGCAGCGATCTCTAGTCCACCCATCTGCGACAGTAGCTCCATAGGACTTTGCGGATTATAGCGTGCAGACACCTCTTCGAGCACCTTGGTCTTATGTTCTAGCCCTGAGCCACGCAGTCCCGAGCCTGGACCAATGATCGAGGCAATAGAGCGTCCCGTGATCTTGTGTAGGATCAGCGTCGCTGGCGAAGTATTGCCGATGCCCATCTCGCCAAAAGCAATCACATTAGCCCCACGCTCCGCCTCTTGCGTCACACACTGAGCACCGATCAGCATCGCCTCAGCACACTCCTCGGTCGTCATAGCTGGCTCGTGAAGCATATTGCGGGTGCCGTGCATCACCTTAGCCGACTCAATACGACAAGCCTCTGGGAAGTCGTAGTCGACACCTACATCTATGACACGCAGACGAAAGCCATTTTGCCGCGCCAAGACACTACACGCCCCGCCCCCCGAAACGAAGTTGATGCATTGCTGCCAGGTGATCTCCTTAGGACATGGACTCACACCCTCCTCGACGATCCCATGATCTGCAGCCATCACTAGCAGCACAGGGTCGATTAACTGAGGCGTCACGCTATGCTGTATCATGCCCACCTTATAGGCGATGCGCTCCAGCTGCCCTAGAGAACCCTTAGGCTTCGTGCGGCTGTCGATCCGCTCTTGTAGTTCCTCCTCAAAAGTCATACGCTTTCTTCTCTATATAAGTCTGAAATTAGTTCTGTCCGTAAAGCTCTACCAGAGACCATCAAGTAAGCTTCATCGGCCGTGGCAGAGATATACTGGTTGACCCATCCCTGTAAATCTACGAAAGCTCGCGACCCTGCATCGGGTGCGTGCAGACTCATACCGATCTCGTTGCTCACCACGATGAGCGTATCCGCCCCGCAGTGATGCAGTAGCTGTTGCCACTCACGACGCGCCTCGCTGAGCGAAGCCTCTGCGTCAAACTCCAGGTCACTGTATATATTCGTCAGCCACAGCGTCACACAGTCGATCAGTACGACACGCCCTGCTATCTGCGTCTGGCTTAAGTAGCGCGGCTCCTCAATAGTAGTCCACTCAGGTCCCCGATCCGCTTGGTGACGCGCTATGCGACGTTCGAAGTCCTCGTCCCAGTGACGCGCCGTAGCGAGGTATATCGGCTGATCAGAGAGCGAGCGCGCCAGTCGCTGTGCGTAGCCACTCTTGCCACTGCGCTGACCACCCGATATGTAGATCACCCTCGGGCGCTGGCAGAGCTTGCCCCCCTCGTATAGGCGGTAGTCTCCATTGGGTAGGAAAGTGATCTTCTCCACCTTGTCTAGAGGGCCTCCCTGTAGCAATGCCTCTAGCACCCTCATGGTGAAGCCATGACTCATGAGCAGCACCAGATCCTCTGTATTGCTATGCTTTTGCTTTAAGTCGTGTAAGAAGCTCTGCAGACGCTCCGCAATAGCCTCGACAGTCTCGATCTCGTGCGACTCCTCGTCTGGCGATGGGATCTCGACAAAGGGTCGCCCCTCCCATCGTCCGAAGGAGCGCTCTCGCAGTCGCTCGTCCAGCACCAGAGGCGCCTTACAGCCACTCGACGACATCATCAGCTCAGCCGAGCGACGTGCCCGTAGCTGATCGCTACTATATATATGTGTGATGGGATACCCCTTCAACTTGTCTCCCAACTGTAGACATTGCGCCACTCCTCGTCGAGTTAGCGTGCCAGCTGTCTGCCCCTGACAGATAGAGCGCAAGTTCTCCTCCGTCTCTCCGTGACGTGCTATAAGCAATCGCATAGATCAGTCTCTAGATTAAAAAGGCCCCATACAGAAGCCTCATGCAAAGGTAGCGAATTTAGAGGTTAGAGATTAGGGGGGGATAGGTTAGAAGTTAGAGATTAGAAGAGGATCCTCTAGCGGCATGACTATTTCAAGGAGCACTTGATGCGCTAGAGAGTCTTTAGCCAACAGCTAGCCTTTTCTTCCGAGGAAATCCAATAATTCCTCCGGAGGAATTTCTGATTTGCCACCGAGGAAATGAAAAATTCTTCGGACTTATCGTTTGATTCTTCCGAAGTATCATTTGATTCTTCCGAAGAAATTTTCCTCGCCTCCGTGGAGAAATTTCATTTTCCAGCGAGCTATCGGGAAATTCCTCCCTAGAAGTCGGAGGAGAGACAACGAGTTCGAGCAAAACAAAGGCAGACCATCGAGACATTTCGAAGGTCTGCCTTTATTCGTTGTTGGTGGTACGACGGTCTCTGAGAGATCACCGTAACCTGTGTGGGATAGCCTACTCTATGATGAGTGGACGGAAAACCATCTCACCCTCTAGAGAGGTGATGCGTACTAGATAGCGCCCTGCGGGTAGCTGTGCTAGAGCTATCGTGGTCTCCTCACCCTTGGCTTGCGTCGTGGAGAGCATAGCTCCATCAGTAGCAAAGAGCTCGATAGTGCTACCGACACGCGTCCTGACGGTGACATAGTCACTGGCGGGGTTGGGGTAGAGAGTGGTCTCTATATTGAGCGTAGGAGCCTCTACATCTGTCGAGCCATCCATGGTGACACGTATCTGGTCTACTAGGATAGCACTAGCGCCATTGACAACAGGAACGAGGGAGAGCTGGATCGTCTTGCCCTTGTAAGCCGATAGATCTGCAGAGATGAGCCTCCAGCCGGGGGTTGACTTTTGTGGAGCTAGGAGCTCTATAGGTGTACCATTAGGCTCTGAAACCATTACCTTGAGCTCATCCGCTTTATCATCCTTGAAGAAGCACATGATGTAGCAAGAGAAGGTTGGCTTCGCAGCATCAGCTGGTATGGAGAGCGGCGCAGAGAGGAGCTCGTTGTTGGGCTCGATATTTGCGCCCTTAAAGTTACCTTTGATGAATTCAGTGGGGTAGAATTTACCGAAAGAGATAAGGCAGTCATCACTCTTCTCTGCACCAGCCTTAGCACCGTCTTTTAACTGTAGACCGAGACGCTCTAGGAAGCCTTCACCACTAAAGGAATCGAAGCCTAGCCCGTCGCCATCATGATCGATGGAGCGCCATCCCTTGTCGATCTTCTCTTTATTGTCCATACCACAGAAGAAGGGATAGCTAGCGATAGGAGCGGATACGGTGATGGTCACCTTGCCAGTGCCACTACCATTCTTGTTCGTGACCGTAGCCTCAAGCTCGTAAGAGCCAAGCTTGTCAGCGGTGATCTGGTATTCGGTATCGCTCACCTTCTTGAGGGTGAGTCCCTGTGGAGCCCTCCACTCAACCTTGGTGGCTGGTGCGACAGTTGCATAGTTAACCTTAAGCGTATGGGTCTCTCCCACATAGAGATCTGTCGGACCAAAGAAGTTCACAGACTGAGGCTTGTCCTCATCTGTTATAAAGAGAGTCAGGAGCTCTGAAAACTTTTTGAAGTCAGGATCCGATGTGGCTACTTCTTGTTTACACTCGATCCACTTTTTGTTCTTTCCAACGAGGACTAGCGTAGGAAACCCTGGCACATCAATGCCCAACGTGGGATGCATCCTTGAGTCAGAAAAGAGAGGATAAGGTACTGGATTGCCCTTGCTGTCCCTGCTCCAGTCCTTACTCTTAGCTTGGATTGCACTCTTGGAGGCTCCTTCAGCTTCGACCCAAAAGACTTCAATTTGGTCGGTTCCCTCAGGACCGAACTTGGAATAGAGTTTCTCCAAGGCTCCACTTTCGTGTAATTTCCAACACCAACCGCACCATACAGTGGAGAAGTCAATCATGATCGCTTTGCCAGACTTGAGGATGGCATCTATATCGTACGCCTTGCCATTGATGTCCTTAGCGACATACTTTGATGTCCTAAGATTGATAAGGTGGTCAGCTCGCCCAGCGCGGAGCTGTGAAGGCTCACCGAGTGTAGAGTTCTCTACAAACTGGAGGTCTGAAGCTACGAGCTGTTGCTGTGCCGTAGCTTGAGTCGCTGGTATGAGCATGCCTCCAACGAATGTGATGCTTACTGCTAAGCGTGTAATTAGTTTATTCATTAGTTACTCGAGTTTGAAAGTTTGTTCTTTGCTTAGTGTCCGCTATTTGGACTAAGAGGAGCCTTAGCGACCTCGTAGACCTCACCGGTCTTGTGGTCATAGAGGATAGCGACGACAGAGCAGTGATTGGGCTCGATGACCTCTCGCTCGATGGCACTGGTCTTATCGTAGCTCTTGCCTAGCCCATAAGGCTCTCCGTCGATGCCGTTGAGCGTCTGACGGAAGATGTGGTTGTGCTGATAGGCTTTGTCTACTCCCTTCTTGAAGTGCTGAGGCGCTACGATGTCATCCTCGATGAGCCACAGCTGTAGGTATAGCTCTAGGTCAGACCCTTGGGCGGAAGGGTCTAGTGCCGTAGCCGTGCAGTGGGTCGTAACCTTGCGATCGCTCTCGGAGACCTGCAGGTCAATCTTGTAGAGCTGAGATAGCTCACGAATAGCCTGCATCTCGGCAGGCCACTGGGGATAGCTGTCGCTATAACTCTTGCTCCCGTTGCTGGCGAGTGGGCGACGATTGAATGTAGCGACGGGTAGCGAGCCTCCTGACTGAAGGCGCTCGAGGTAAGTAGCCGCCGCGGGGCTATATAGGCCTTTAGGGTCTTCCTTAGACTGGGTGCCGACCTCGGTGTCGCTCCCGTGTAGCGCTACGATGACCACCTTGTCACCATGAGGAACTGCAGCCTCCGTAATTTTCTTTGCAGCTATGGGGCAGTTGACACAGCCCACACCACTGTAGTCCTCGATGAGGACGGAGCGCCCTTTTGAGGTCTCCATTTCATTGGGGATGAAGCGCTCACTCTCAGGCATTGGCTTGCAGGCTACCATAAGGGTCAGAGCTAGAGCTGAGAAAATTGTATAGCGTGTAGATAGTTTCATCTTGGTTGTATTGTCAAATGTGTGAATGAAGTGTCCAGGCGTTAGAAAGATCCGTTGTAGCTGAGGTAGATACCCTTCGTCTCGGGCATATAGCGACATACACCACCCGAGCAGTTGATACCAGCGCGTGTGCGTCCGTAGCCTAGCTGTAGGCGGTGATTACCCTTGGCATAGGTGAGAGAGCCCATGTAGTAGTGCTCCTTAGTCATATCTATATTGTACTGATCAGATAGGGTGATCATCCAGTTAGGTGCTACGGATAGCTCAGCTAGTCCAAAGAGCCAGCTTCCCTCAGCCTGACGACTGTATAGGTACTGCAGCTCGGTGCGTAGCGTGTAGCGAGGAGCTAGTCTAAACTTGCCGTCGAGGACAAAGATGTTGCTATAGACGAGTGGGTTATTGATAGCGTGTCCCTCGACCACCTGCTGGTTGTAGATCTGGTGGTAATACTCGAAGGTCATCGAGACGGTACGAGAGAACTTCTTGCTTAGCTCGAAGTTGAAGTCGGAGTAGTACAGCTCACCCATGCCGAAGAAGGGGTGCTGGTACCCGTCCGTGCCATAGAGCTTACCCTCTGGTGCATCTAGCGGTAGCTGATCAGTAGCGACGCTCTTGAGTCCTCGCACATGTGCATAATTGACTCGTAGACCCGTACCATACTTACCACCTAGTAGGGTACCTCTTGGGATGGTGTAGCGTATGTCTCCTTGTAGTGCCCACTCGCCATCAGGCTGCGTAGCATAGGGGTAGAGGGCTGCGAGGGTGTAAGTATGATTAGCGGTGAAAGCTGGCAGATGGTTGATATGTAGTGGCGTACCGACGGTGGAGCGAGCGGAGAGGAAGTTAAAGTTTTCGCTGCGCTTAGCTTGCAGCAAGAGGCTTAGCCCACGCTGTGAGTAGGATGTCGAGAGCATCGCTACAGAGCCTGGAGAGTAGATGTAGTGGTTTGTCGCAGTAGGGTCACTGCTCTTGTAGGCGTACTCGCCATTGAGTACCCATCCACCGAGCGTAAACTTAGCACGCCCTCCGAAGGCGTGTACCTGACGGGGCAGGTTGAGGCGCATAGGACCCGTCATACCTGCGGGCGTCTCTACGGGAATGATCTCATCGTCCTCGACCTTATTGACATAGGAGCCACCCAGTGTGAGAGTCATCTGATTGTCTCTTAGAGCTGGAGTCCACTGGTGAATAGCTAGCTCGCCATCAGCTCCCGATATGAAGCCCCTCTCCTTGTTGAAGAGGCGGAAGGTGCGGTCGAAGGAGTTGCGCTGCTGCCCTGTGAAGCCCTTGAGTCGTACTCCGTCATAAGGGGTGAGGGATACGTGGATTCCTCTTACAGCATTGTCGATGCCGAGTGTACGCTCCTCATAACTGCGGAAGAGGATGCCAGAGCCAAACTGATCGTAGAAGTCTCCCAGCGTGACCTCTCCATACTTGCCTATGAAGCCCTTGAGGTGTAGGTGAGGTATGCCACGACCCTGCTCAGGTTCGTGACCGGGCATCGGGCGCACTAGCTCTTCGTAGCGTAGTCCTAGCTCGAGGTAGTTATTGCGTAGGGTACCTGTGATGTAGCTATTGCCCATCCAAGTTTTGTTTCCGTTAGCTTTGTCATCTAGAGAGAAGAGCATATCGCTCTGCACGCTAAAGGAAGGAGAGAACTTATTCCAAGGCTTCCACTCGCTATTACTTTGTGCCGTGAGGGCAGTTAGTCCAGCGAGACCGATACAGGATAGGATGCAAAGGTGTCGTACGAGGTGTAGCGTATGTCGCATATAGTCAGTGTCTAAGAAAAAGAGAAGTGAAAATAAAGGGTCCCTTGGTCAGAGCCGGTTAGCTCGTCAAAGCATTTTAGAGGAGAGATGCTAGCACTCTAATGTATGGGTGCTAGGTCTCTCCTCTCAATTTGTACTATGGTTGTCTAGCTACTCTTCTTTCGCTTGAAGTAGCTCACGCACCTTAGCGATCAGCTCCTGCTCACCACCATCGGTGTATCCGCTATGAGAGAATGCGACACGTCCCTTGCCGTCGATGACGAAGACATGGGGAATCATATTGACATTCATAGCTCGCTTGAAGTCTCCATTGGGATCCAGTAAGACTTCGTACTCAAAGCCTAGAGCATCGACTAGAGGCTTGACGCGGTCAGCGTTTTGACCTTCATCGATAGAGACCGCGATGAGCTTAACGCCCGTCTCCTCCTGCCAGTCTACATACTCCTCGTGGATTGCCTTGAGCTCGCGCAGACAAGGCTTGCACCAAGTTGCGAAGAATGAGATGATAAAGGGCTTGCCGTCGTTGCTCAGCTCGCTCGTGTTGACCACATTGTTCTGTAGATCCTTGAGCTCGACTTGTGGTAGCTGTGCTTGAGCTACAGTAACTACTATGAGAGATAGTAGGATAGTTAGAACGTGCTTCATATCAGTGTCTGTTCGTTGTATATTACTTGACGGTTATTGCGAAGTTGACAGTCCAAGTGAGTGTCTCGCCACCATCCTCGGGGGTCAACTCGACGATCATACGATTCTTATAAGTCTCACCAGCAGCTGTAGGGAGCTTGAGGTGGATTACTGGGTCGTACATCTCACCCACCTCTTTTTCGTCTGTTTTTACGTTGTCAGCTGGGAAGATAGTAGGGGCTGTTATATAGGAAGTTTCATTTTTAACTGGTTTGCAGATCCCTATGCAGACGGACCCGGTGATAGCTTGATCAAAGGTCAGCTTAGTGGTATATTTGGCTGTCTTGAGGACGCTAAAGAGGAGCCCAAGCTGATAAAAGTCTGCATCCTCTTGAGATACCGTGGTGACATAGTCGATGGTGCTACCTGAGGGGTACTTTTTGCCATCTATTTTGTTGAAGAGAGACACGTTTTTCTCTTCGACTTTTTTCTCTTCGACCGTGACGGTGCAGGTTGCCGTCTTGTCGCCAGCCTTAGCCGTGATCGTAGCTGTACCAGGAGCGATAGCCTTGACGACACCCTTCTTGCAAACAGTGGCTACGGCTGCGTTGTTTGTGGAGAAGGTCACCTTAGCGTCTGCTGGAGTAACAGTTGCGGTGAGCTCCAGTGTCTCCTCAGGTTGCAAGGTCGCAGTGGTAGGGGTGAGAGTGAGTGCTGTTACCTCTGTGTTGGGCTTGTTCGCATCGGGGCCACAAGAGGTGAAGAACGCTAGTGTGAGTAGTGCCAGCGTGAGTGATAGATAAGTTGCTTTCATTGGAATATATGGTTAAGTTTTGATAGAGTCTAACGCCACCAAAGGTAATAAATATATTGGAAATAATAGTAGTCTCGATAACGAGCCTCCGCTGCGGGGACACACATGGCAGAAAACCGGAGCAAACAGAGGGTGCGGAGTATATCGGAATAGCCGAAACAGACGAACGACCTGGAGAGTGGATCGAGGAGCTGAATAACCCGCATAAAGCGGACTATAGGTCAGTTCTAACCTCCCTAATGTCCTTTGATCCCTCCGAATCTCCCGAAGAATCTCCCGATAGCTCGCTGGAAAATGAAAATTCTCCACGGAGGCGAGGAAAATTTCTTCGGAAGAATCAAACGATACTTCGGAAGAATCAAATGATACTTCCGAAGTATTTTTCATTTCCTCGGTGGCAAATCAGAAATTCCTCCGGAGGAATTCTTGGATTTCCTCGGGAGGAATAGATTGACGGGTGACTATTGGCTAGAGCTCCTAGCTAAAACTGGAAGTAGATAAAGGGCTGCACGCCACTGCTCTGGAATTGGACGACGAGCAGCACAACGAGGGCGAAGAGGAGCGCCTGACCGACTAGTGGCATACGACTGAAGCTGCGCTCGAGGGGGCGGAAGGCGCGCTGCGGGATGAAATGCGCTACGAAGCCTAGCACGATGAGGGTCACGACGAGCCAGTAACCTTCGAGGAATTGCGGGATGATCTCGGGGTGGAACTCATACCGTATCATCTCAAACATTTGCCCGATGCCCTCCATCGTCGGCATACGGAAGAAGATCCAGGCGAAGCAGACGAAGTGGAAGGTGATGAACATACCTAGGTAGCGTCTCAGCCGTCCCATAGAGCCACCGTCAGGGCGTGCCCATGGACAGATCTGCATATAGAGCTTGTGCAGGGCTAGTGCCACACCGTGCATGCCGCCCCAGAGGATGAAGCGCAGGCTGGCTCCGTGCCACAGTCCGCCGAGGAGCATGGTGATCAGGAGGTTGAGATAAGTGCGCAGGCGACCACGACGACTACCCCCGAGCGGTATGTAGAGGTAGTCTCGCAACCAAGAGGAGAGGGAGATGTGCCAGCGTCGCCAGAACTCGGTGATGGTAGCGGAGCGGTAGGGCGAGTCGAAGTTGATATTGAAGCGAAACCCGAGCCATAGGGCTATGCCGATAGCCATATCGGAGTAGCCGGAGAAGTCGCAGTAGATCTGGAGTGCGTAGCCGTAGATGGCCATAAGGTTTTCGAAGCCACTGTAAAGAGTAGGGGCATCGAAGACACGATCCACAAAGTTGAGCGAGATATAGTCGGAGATGATCGCCTTCTTGATCAGTCCCGAGAGGATCAGAAAGAGTCCTTCGCCAAACTCCTTTTTGGTGACCCATACGGGCTTGTAGATCTGCGGGATAAAGTCTTTGGCACGTACAATAGGCCCCGCCACGAGCTGAGGAAAGAAGGAGACGTAAAAGAGGTAGTCCACCCAGCGCCTCAGCGGACGTATCTCGCCTCGGTAAATGTCGATGACGTAGCTGAGCGACTGGAAGGTGAAGAAGGAGATGCCGACGGGGAGGAAGATGTCGAGTGGCCCTAGCTGTGTCGTGCTTATCTCGGTGAGTCCGACCAGTCCACCAAACCACTGCACGAGCGGGGTGAAGAGCTCGAGGAGGAAGTTGGTATACTTAAAGTATCCGAGCATGCCGAGGTTGAAGCAGAGGGAGAGGGTGAGCCAGCGGCGCTTGACTTTGCGCTCTGGGGTGGATGCTATGAGGTGGCCAATGATGAAGTCGACCGTGGCGGTCATGATGAGGATCGTAGCGTAGTAGCCACTGCTCTTGTAGTAGAAGAAGAGGGAGAAGCAGACTACATAGATGATCCGTGCCAACGTGTGCCTACGCAGCAGGTAGTAGAGCGGCAGGAAGAGCAGGAAGAGGACGAGAAAGAGTCCACTATTGAAGAGCATTGGTGCGGAGCTATCGTAGGTGAGTAGCTCGGCAGCTCGTGAGAGATAGGGGGTGAGCATACGGAGGTTAGTCTTCGGAGGCTTGAGGGGTGACGTGGGGGGAGCGTTGGCGCCACTGCTTATAGTCGTCTTGGAGAGCGGTGGCGATCGCCTCCCCTACCTTGTTATAGCCAGCAGCGGTCAGATGGACGCGATCACCAGAGAGGATGCCACTAGAGAGCAGCTGTGCAGCACCCGCCGCCCCACCGAAGTGAGCGAAGAGATCGATGTAGCCACACCCCAGCTCCCGAGCTTGCTGCTGCAACTCGTCAGCTATGAGCTGACAATTGGCATTAGTGCGGTAACTGGTGCGGTAGACAGTGCGACGACGACTACGCTTGCCACGACGACTTTTGTGAGCTGTACGGACCTTCTTATAGTTGGCGAGAGGCGAGGTAAGGACGATAGCGCAGTCGGGATTGCTCGCTTGGAGCCTGCGTACCAGTCGTGCAACCTCCGCGCCAAAGTTGTTGCGGTCAAACTGCCGAGCGAGTGACTCATTGGTACCTAGCGAAAGGATGATCAGCCGAGGGCGCAAGATGGCAACGGAACTAGTGAAGCTACCCTTGCTGTAAGTGTAGTAGGTAGCACCGTTGTAGCCGATCGTGTGGACGAGCGCGCCGCCGCTACTACGCTCTAGGCTAGCGCCATACCAGACGGCCGAGGCGGGAGCGATCACCTCTGCCGAGCTAACGTAGCGACCCACGAGGAGCGTGTCGGTGACGATCTGCTCTGAGATTAAGGTGTCGTGAGCGACCTCGCTGGAGCTACCACCAGACAAGGTGAAAGGTTGCGTCCCCCGCTTGCGGTAGATGACGATGCGGTCAAAGGTTTGTTCGCCACCGCACTGCAGGGTATAGGTGACGGTACCACTGGCTCTCGTTCGTAGCACCATGCCGGTGGGGCTCTCCTGGTCGTAGTCTCTTTGGGTAATCTTAACGCCCGACGTGCCTGCTGAGGAGGCTCGTATCACCGTGTGGATAGGCGGATTGGTCCCCAACAAGCGAAAAGGACCGACCCAGCCGATCCCGCCATTGCCCCAACGCTGCGTAAAGGATTGACGGATCGGCATCGTAAAGTGTCCCGCCTGTATGTGTGAGTCGCCAAGGTGAATGATCGAGACAGTCTGCGCAGTCGCTCTCGCTTCGTCACAAGCGGACCAAAAATTATCGAGGTAACCCTCAGGGGCTACGAGCTGTGGCGTGCGCTGTGCCATAAGCGTCTGCGTCAAGAGGAGCAGGCTCCCTATGAAGACACATTTGATCCGTATCATCCTACTCTGCCTCATCACTAATCAGATCTGCTGTGAGTAACTTAGCGAGCTGCCGCCCACCTGCCATAGAGATGTGGGTGTAGTCTTTTGCCGCCCACCCTTTGTCCACAAAGCCTTTGATGCCACCCAGCGAAGCCATCGCCTCATGCGTATTCCAAAAGAGGAGTCCATAGCGCTGCGCCAAGCGATGCTGTATGCGGAGCACACGAGCCACTCCATTGAGTGGGTGTATCTCGCCATCACGCAGCGTGGCGCGGTCGGAGAGCGACATGAGTAAGATGGTGGCGTGTGGGTAGAGCTTCTGAATATGCTCGATACTCTTAGCCATGGCGGCGTAATACCAGTCGTAGCTGTCGTTATTGTCCTGAGCGCTCACCACATTGAGTCCATAGGAGAGGATGATTAGGTCGTAAGGGCGGAAGCGTGAGAGCTGCGCTGTCAAGGCTGAGGAGACAGCATTAAGATTCGTCCCCATAGAGCCACGGAGACTGTAGTTGTCCACGGAGATACCTGTCACGCCGTCGAAGCAGACGCCATAGAAGCGCGTGCCATCGCCTCCCTCGGTGGCTAGCTCAACTCGCTTGACACCACTCTGCGGGAGGGTGTACTCGGTCAATGCTCCGTGACTGGCGGGCAGCTCGACACGCTGCTGCTCGCCGCCATTGATGCCGTAAGTGATCGCCACCGGGATCGAGTCGCTGACGTACTGAAGCGTCACGCGGTCGGCGGCACTCTTTAGCTTGTAGCTTGTGGAGGCGGCAGCGGTAGCGGTGGCAAAGGTTTCGGCCAATGTAAAGAGAGAGCGAGACTTACTCTTATTGGCGGAGGTCTCCTGCCAAGCGCCCTCGAAGCGCTGCTGGATGCTTTGCCTAAAGCGAGCCACAGGCGAGGTGAGCGGTACGTAACCCACGCCTTGTCCGCCATAAGTCTGCTGGAGTGCCTGGCGAAAGGGAGCCACCAAGATGTCGCCCTCAATAAAGGAGTCACCAACGAAAGCAATGTGGACGGCCTTAGAATGCCCCTCTCGCAGCGCAGCGCGCAGACGACGCAACGCACTCTGCCCCTCGGAGTAGTCCATCAGACGGCTTGAGAGCTCTAGCGGAGGAAGCGTGTCGATGGCAATTTGAGTACGACTGGTCGAGTCTCCTATTGCAGTTGTAGAATCTGTGGGAAGAGCTTCAGAAGCAAATGGATTATCAGATTCGTCTAAGGGTATGGAGAGCGTCTCCGACGACTGATTCGCTGTCGTATCGAGGAGGTCACTCAGCGGGTTGAACCCCTTGACGTGGTAGCCCGCGATAGGACCGACAGCGACGAGCAGCTCCGAGAGTCCATACGCTAGCAAGCCGCCAACGAGGAGTAGCCCGAAGCTACGGTAGAGATGATTCCTTCTCTTCATGAACTATGAGATAGCGTACCTCAGGTGTCAATCAGCGCTTGGCGCGTCGCTCTGCCTCCGCCTCTTTGCGACGCGCCTCTTGGAGTAGTTTGTCCGCCTCGACAAGCTGATCGTAAAAGTGCGCCCCGAAGGCTGCTATCAGAGGTTCGCGTACGAACTGGTAGACCTTGATGCCGAGCTTGCGTCCTCGCTCCACAGCCGCCTGACAAATGTCCCAGCGGTCGTAATGTAGCGACGAAAAGTATTTGAACTGACGCACACGGATCGGGTAGAGCCGACAGCTGATCGGCTTCTCCAGCTTGACCTCGGGATGGGTCGAGACGTACCATTCGATGGCGCAGCGTACCCCTTCGGGAGGTGTGGGATGGAGCGTGAAGGCGCAGTTCTCATCGTTGACCACAGAGAGTACCCGTTCACCAGTTATGTCCGTGTAGCTCACCCCCTGATGATGAATCAGCTCACACGCCTCGGGGGCTAGGTGCGGCTCGAGGAGCGAGAGATGACGCTGGTAGCTCTGACACTCGCGCTCTGTGGCAGGAGGTCCCGCATCGCCATGTACGCAACAGGCGCCACGGCATACGGCGTAGTCGCAGGCGAAGCACTCCTCAAGGATCTCAAAGCTCACCACTTTGTCATCGATCTGTATCATAGCTCTGCGGGCGTTAAGGTTATCATCAAAGCTTTGCCCTCGCCTGGTGCTATCCGTATCGGGAGCGTCTCGGCGGGGATTAGTAATGCTTCGTGAGGAGCTAGTTGCCACGGCTCCGTGTCGTCACCGCTTAGCGTCAAGCTCCCAGAGATGCCGACAAGGATCGCACAGCTCGTTCCATCCGTTGTGATGAGCTGAGACGAGTCTGGTTTGGCTGTCACCTCGTGACAAACGAAGCGTGGGGTACCCAAGGGCAACTGGCGAGAAGCCAGCTTGTGCGGTCCTAGTGTAGCACTGCGGAGTGCCTCCTCAATGTGTAGCGTTCGCCGGGCACCCTCGTCATCTACTCGGTCGTAGTCGTAAAGCCGATAGGTCGTATCGCTCGTGTCCTGCACCTCGATAAGCATCGAGCCAGCACCGAGTGCGTGGATCGTCCCAGCTGGTAGAGCGATGGCCTCACCTGGTCTCACAGGCTCCCAGTGCAGGTAGTGCATCAGATCACCACGCTCGATGACAGAGCGCAAGGCGTCGGCACTCATCCGCTCGGTCAGCCCGAGACAGATGCGGCTCGTTGGCTCCGTCTCTAGGAAGTACCATACCTCATCTTTGCCCCCCTCCTCAGGCGATGGGTGTACCTGTACAGAGAGATCTGCCGCAGCGTCTAGCAGCTTGATCAACAAAGGGAAAACTCCACCGCATCGTGCCGTCTGTCCTCGTCCTAGTAAGCGGTCGCCATAGCGAGCCACCAAAGCGTCCAGCGAAGCTCCCTCGTAGTCTGGACCCTCCGTGGGCGTCTCCTGTCCAATGAGTGCTGAGAGTAGCCACGCCTCGCCGATCTGCTTGTCGCCTCCCGTAGGCGCAAGATGACCTCCGCCCCATATCTTGTGATAGTATTGGGGCGTGCAACGAATCGGTGTGAGCTTACGAGACATATATATAATAGGAGAGCTGTGGCGATGGTTACTTCTCTTCGTCCTCAGACTGCTCTAGAGCACGACGCTCCTGCTCGATGCGGTAGTTCCTATGCCATATCCAGGCGAGGAGTGCGATCACCACAAGCGTGCCGATACTGGAGCCTACACGTATCCAGTCAAAGGGGGCGCGCTGCAGGATCCAGACCCACACGTTGAGGGCGATCCACCAGATGAGGAGGAAGTAAAGCTTGAGGCGATCTCTGCGAGACATGGCTAAGCCTTCTTCTCTAGTGGCACCTGACGGACGTAGTGTGCCATCTCGTGGGGGATGATCATCGATAGCTCCATAAAGCCAGCGTACTCGCCATTTTCGTACCACGGGATCTGGTAGATGAGCTTCTTCTTGTCGCCCTTTGTGATGGTGTAGACATGCTTCGTCTGGTGTGCCATCATATCGGCCAGTAGCGAGCGTGCCGGCTCTGGGTGGCAGTCGAGGACATTCTTGCCAATCAAGCTTTGACCTGGCTTGAGATTGACCTGACGCGACTGCTCGTTCATCTCTATAATGCGACCCTCACGGTCACAGATCGTGACCGCTACGTCTGCCTCTTCAAAGAATGGTATCATGTGATTGGAACTATAGGTTAGTCGTGATGGTAAGGCTCTCCCCGCAGTATCGTACAGGCTCGGTAGATCTGCTCGACCGCAAAGAGACGCACCATCTCGTGCGTCAGGGTCAAGCGACTGAGTGACCAGGCTTGCTGTCCGTAGTGCTGCTTAAACTCAGGCGTAAAGCCGTAGGGACCACCCACCACTAGGAGGAGTCGCTTAGCACCGCTATTCATGTAGCGCTGGAGCTGCTCCGCCCACTGACGACTCGTGTACTCCTTGCCACGCTCATCCAGCAGGACCACCAGATCACTCGGGGCGATCACCGAGGCGATAGCCTCGCAGGTCGCTTGCTGCTGATTAGCGATGGAGGCTTGCTGCTTGCGCCGCTTAGGGTCGGGCAAGACCTCAATGTCGAAAGGTATATATCCGCCGATGCGCTGCCGATACTCCTCGATGAGTCGGTGTAGCTCTGGCGAAGAGGTCTCACCCACTACGAGGAGTGTCGTACGCATACGATGCAGAGTTAACTCTTAGAAAGGTAGGTCGTCAGCGTTGTCACCAGCGGCTGGGTCAAAAGATCCGCCAAACTGATTTTGCGTTCCTGCCTCAGGAGCTTGCGAAGCGAAGCCCGTGCTAGGAGCTGGAGCTGCATTGCCCCCTACGTAAGGAGTTTTGTCCGCAAAGGGATCAGCCTCAGGTGCAGCAGCTGCCGCAGTCTGGTCTACCTTGGACACATTGTATGCTGTCACATCTGTGTACCAGCGCTCCATATACTCACGGCTCTCTACGTCAAAGCGTACCTCGACGAAGTCACCCTCTGTGAGCGAAAACTCATCGATACGATTATTCCAAATGTTGAAGCAGATGGTGCGTGGGTACTGTGCGTCAGTCTCAATGACAAAAGCCCCCTTGCGCCAAGCGTTGCCCGACTTGCTGACACCCTCCTGTACTGGGAGAATGCGTATGACGGTGCCTCTGGCGATGAGTGGGTTGGGGCGGTTATTGTTGCTGTCCATATATAGTCTATAAGTGGTTAGTAGTTAGTGGTTAGTGAATAGTTAGCGAAGTGTCGGAGCAAAGCCTATGATCTCTCTGACCTCCTCGATCGTCTTGCGAGCGCTCTCGCGCGCCTTCATAGCTCCCTCAGTAGCCACTCGGTGTAGCTGCTCCTTGTCGCTAGAGAGCTCGAGGATACGCTCTCGGATTGGAGCGATCGCCGTGAGCAAGTCAGCTGCTAGCTGCTTCTTCAGATCGCCGTAGCGTATCGAGCAGTCCGCATAGCACTGGCGAAAGTGTGCCACTGTCTCAGGCTCGGAGACCAGATCCATAATGGTGAAAAGGTTCTCCACAGGCTCCGAGGGCTTGCTGTCTGGCTCCGTAGGACCCGCATCCGTGACAGCGCGCATCACCTTCTTAGTGATAGACTTGTCATCCTCGTAGAGGTAGATTGCATTGCCCTCACTCTTGCCCATCTTGCCAGAGCCGTCGAGCCCAGGTACCTTGATCGGCTTAGACATAGCGGTCCACGAGGCTGGCTCTGTGAAGTACTCCACGCCGTAGATCGTGTTAAAGCGGCGGGCGAAGCGGCGCGCCATCTCCATATTCTGCTCTTGATCCTTGCCTACGGGCACCTTGACAGCGCGCTGCAGTAAGATGTCAGCCGCCATCAGCGTCGGGTAGGTGAGCAGACCGGCATTGACGTTGTCCGGTTGCTTCCGCGCTTTCTCCTTAAAGGTGGTGGTGCGCTGTAGCTCACCCAGATAGGCATTCATATTCAGGTAAAGGTATAGCTCCAGAACCTCAGGCACATCGCTCTGACGGTAGAGGACCACTTTGCTCGGGTCGAGCCCACACGCGAGGTACTCAGCGAGGATCGTGTCTGTATCCTGCACGATGTCCCCAGGGTGGGGGTGCGTGGTGAGCGAGTGCCAGTCTGCGATAAAGAAGTAGCAATCATACTGCTCCTGCATCTCTAGGAAGCTACGCATAGCTCCGTAGTAGTTGCCTATATGTAGATGACCGGTAGGCCGGATACCACTGACGACTCGTTCCATACTGTGAATGTACTCTCTATATTAATGTATAGTTGTAGCGCAAAGGTAGTACTTTTTGAGGTCTCTGCACTTCATACGATCCCAAAACAAACGTAGGGAGTCTGCATAGCATCTCCCTACATAAGGTGTAGTGACTCGGGTGGGATTCAAACCCACGACCTTCAGAACCGGAATCTGACGCTCTATTCAGCTAAGCTACCGAGCCTTCTATCATCGCCACAAAGGTACAAAATATTGCAATGAGATTACGCAGACGTGCAACCCATATTTCATCCGTTAATGCGAATTTCCCTTGATACTGGCTAACTCTCATTTTCGAATTCTGGAAGAGACTGCCCCTTTATACTGAAAGACCTTCGGAGGACCCTGCTTTTGTTGAGTCTCCCGAAAGTCTTTCGTAATTCTTTAGTTATTTGGCTGTCTTACTCTTGGTAGAGCTTTAGCGTAGAGCCATCGCTGAATACGACAATGTTGTATCCTTGCTCTATGTAGGAGCGCAGTCTGCCCATGGCATCGTAAATAGCTATGGGTTTCCTATCTGAAGCAATAGACAGGTCATCTAATCCGCTAGGTTTACTGCCTGGGTAAAGAGTCCACTGCCCTTCCTTTTCCTGATAGTAAGTTGACCAACCTAGAGTGGCAGCCTTGGCAACTTGATCTATGGTGCAGACATTTCCCTCATTAGGATCTAGACTATTGATGACGTAGAGATCGCTTTTCTTATTCTCAGCACTTCGATTATACAGTGTAGCTATCAGCTGTTCCATACCTTGCTCCTTGATCTGGTTGGAGCTACAGTCTAAAAGATTCAAAGAGGCACAACCTGTAAAATCTGCCGTCGTAAGCTGATTACTATGAGCGTCTATCTCCTCAAGCGAAGTACATCCACTGGTGTTGAGCGAAGTCAGCTTATTACTATGACATACGAGCCAAGTAAGCGTAGTGTGGTTTGCCACTTGTAGCTCAGTAATGCTACTAGCAGCGCAATCAAATAGCGTCACATCACCCTTTATGACAACCTCCTCTTGAGGTGTTACGGAGTAGGTTATCACTACATCTTCTTCGATAGTCTCTTGAGACTTCTTCTCAGCACCAGAGACAATCACTTTATCCACTTCCTCGACGTCAAATGTGAGAGTTATCTCCTCAGCATCGGACTTAAGCCTGATAGTGTTGACCGCAACTGGATCATCTACACCGTCATACTCCTTTCGATCCATATAGCTACCATTGTAGTCAGAGACTTTCCAGCCCTTTTCTTTTAGTCGCTGTACATCACTTTTGTAACACACGTTACCCTCCTCTGAGTTGTCAGTGTTGACAGCTATTATCTCACCACCATCTTCTACAGAGATCGAGAGTCCTTTGATATTACGCAGATTGCCCATCAGCTGACTCATGGCTACCCCTGACATCTTATTGTTGTAGCAAGATATCGCAAGGAGTGGAGCGTTTGCGGTTGTTTTAATCTCCTCTAGCTGATTGTTAGCACAGAGCAGTTCGGCCAATTCTCCATTTGCTGTAAGATCTAGTCGCTTCAGTTGGTTGTTTTTTGCCGAGAGCTTCTTAAGATGTGGCGCTTGCGATAGGTCTAGAGCTAAGAGGTTGTTATAGTAGCACTCCAAAAGAGTTAAGTGGGGTGACTTACCTAAGTCTAAGCTTGATAGTTCGTTGGCACTACATAAAATCTCCTCAAGGGGATTATCTTTAGGTAGATAAAGCGAAGTTAGTTGATTACTAAAGCAGTAAAGAGACTTTAGCTTAGAGAGATTACTGAGATCTAGCTCTTTGAGAGCATTGTTGTTACATAGCAGATCCTTGAGGTTGACATTTTTCTTTAGATCCAGCTTCTCTAGCTGATTGGTATCGCAAGATAGACTGACCAAATTGACATTCTTATCTAGTTTCAGCTCTTGTAGACTGTTTTCATAGCACAGCAGCTCCTTAAGAGATGTGCAGCTAGTGACATCAAGCTTATCTAGTTCATTGTCAGAGCAGTTGAAAAACGTGATTTCATCACCCTCAATGCTCACCTCTTGACTGGTCAAGGTCAGTGTATGCTCTCCAGCCGTTATGAGAGCTGGAGTAGCTCCTGTGACTTTGTAAGACTTGCCAGTCCCTGACACGTTAATGGCTATCTGCTGACCAACAGCTCTCTGAGTGTGTAACTTGATTACATCCGCACTAGCCGTAGGACTACTCCATAGGATGCAGATAGTTAAGAGGAATATGTGCAGTGTCGCACCTAGAGTATTCCTTTTGGCAAAAGTGTTCTTTAAGTTGATTTGCATAAGTAATAGGGAGTTTCTATTCTACTTCTATTTGGTTGTATTCTCCTTAAGAGTCTTGTCGCAAAGGTATTAAAAAAAAGAGGTGAAAAGGCTATGACCCTAGAATCGCCTTCAGAATAACCCCATTAGGGGACATCGCCTTTATATAGCAAATGACCGTTTTGCACGCCAAGATAAGGATTAGACCTCAACTAGTCAGCGGGCGGTCACGTATCTTCCATTCCAAAACACGACTTCTGAGCAAGTGCGTTCCGAATAAGTGGGGCTCTTGACTGTTTTGCTCTCCGCTCGCTTTGGTTAATCTGAGGCGTTCAGATTTCCTCCCGAAGAATTTTCGGAATAGTTAGCTGGGAAATGAAAAATATCCAGCGAGCTAATTGGACTTTCTTCGGAAGAATCAAATGAAACTTCGGAAGAATCAAACGATACTTCCGAAGTATTTTTTCTTTCCTCGGTGGCAAATCAGAAATACCTCCGTGGGGATTCTTGAATTTCCTCGCTAAGAAATTCGAAGACCCAGCTGACGATCACGCCTTCCCCACGTTGTATGAAATTCTTGCGTGGGGATTAGAATATATTATGTACCTTTGCGGTGCATAGGTGTACGAGGAACAACCAA